>CAZFCB010000007.1:19303-38397 GCA_964517585.1 uncultured Candidatus Peribacteria bacterium
CATGCAATGCTGAATGGCTTAGCTGTCAGCTTTGCACGCCTATCTGTGCTTTCGCAAATTCCCACAAGCATTGCTCCATCCGGCGGAGCACTCACTGCAAATCAAGCTGTTCGTGCATCCTTCGAAATTGCAATGAGCATTATGCTTGCATTCGCGATACAACTTGCACTCTTACTGCCACTTCTGGGTCTTGCGATCGGCCTTTTCATCCGCATTATCATCCTGTGGGTTACAACGGCTTTCATGCCGTTTTCGTTCCTTGGGTATGTGATCAACGGAAAGCTCGGAACGAATATCTTCGAATTTGAAACAGACATCTGGAAAGAGTTCATCAACGCAGCATTTTTGCCTGCAATGGTCGCAGTGCCGTTTGTCATCGGTTTCATTATGCTCAACACAGTCGCGCAAATTCCAGCACCACCAGGCATGATGTCGATGGTCATCAATAAACCAATCATCTCTGGTGTGAAAACGTGGTGGCAGATTCTATGGGTACTTGCTGCCGTTGGCATCATTTGGACCGGTGCTTTTAAAGCGCTCTCCAGAAGCAAAATCATCGGCGGATTTACGGATAAGATCAAAGGCTTCGGCGAAACGATCTTCGACGGACTTGCTCAAGCTCCACTCTTGATTCCCCTTCCCCTACCCGGTGGTAACAAGACGAATGCAAACCTAGGAACACTCCTCCATGGACCAAAGATTCTTGCAGACTCTGTTCGCTTTGCAGCCTCAGGTACGAGTGGCAAGGGCTTAGGAGAGATCATTAATCAGAGATTTGGTGGTAGTGCGGGAGAAGCGGATAACGCAACGCATGTCACCGAAAATCTCAAAAAGGCAAACAGGCAAAATACACTCGATATTGTCAAAGCTGTGCAGGCACTCAATAACGGTGCCACCGGTGCAGATCGCCAGAAACACTTTGAAGATATTCGCGCAAAACTAGGCGTGAATCAGGGGCTTTCCAATGGTGATACCATCAAACTTCTCCAAGAAATGGTAAAGGTCAAAGCACCAAATGATGAACTCAAAAATATTCAAGTGGATATCACAAATCTTAAAGAGTAATCACCTATGACCACAAACAACGCCGAAGTCGGCCGCATCAATCAAAGCGTACTCGATGCGGAGCTTTTGAGCTGGGTCGAACAAGATAAGCTCGTCGTGAAAGGCCACCCGAAAGAAACTGAATACCTGCGAGTGTCCGAACAAGCAAAATCCACGATACAACGCATGTCCATGGCACTCACCATGCTATCGGGATACCCAATCCTCGAACAAGGGGCAGGCTTACTCAAGTCACTCTACGAAAGTGCGGTGAATATTCGCTCTGCAATAGCAGCAGATGGCATCCGAAGATCATTCGGTCTAAAACCAGGTCAAACAGTTGAAGGTGTTCTTGAGCCAGAGATAGAACGTGCAACGGCAAGCCTTGGCACAGGGTACTCCGCGGCGATCAATGCTGATCTTAAAAACCTTGCACTAGCTTTCGGCATCAATCCTGCCGATGTACTGAAGGGAAATGTTCCCGGCAACAAATTTTTCATGAATTCTAGAGGAAAGGTTGGCGTAAACTTCCGCCAAGTCGATAAGGCACGCGAGACAATCAACCAGCTCCGTGCAGCGGGAAAGGCAAGTCCCGAACTCACTGCGCTCGCAAACAGATTTGAGGCTGGCCTCCAGCAAGTAGAAGCAACCGATGCGTTCGGTAGTGCACATCATCGCTGGTACAATGAAACGTTTGCCGGAAAGAGGATAAATACAAAACCGTTGCGTGTTATCGGTGGGCTCTTTGGTGCCTTCGTGACAACAGTCGGCATAGGGCAGACAGTATTCAGTAAAAATCACTCACTGAGTCCGGCAACTGTCGGATGGGGAATTGCGACGATGTTTTTTGCAAATCCTACAATGTTGAAAAGTGGTGGATTTCGGTCGCTTGGCGAAATAGCAGCACTCGGCAGTCCTTATATTCATGATCTTGTGACAGGTGGATTCAAGGGGCCACTAGGAAAAGCTGCCTTCGAGGAACTTCAGCAAATCCGCAGAAACAAGCCCCGCGAGTTAAAGGCGCTGCAAAAGTCTCAGGAGCCCCTCAGTATGGCTCACCTTGGCGCGCTTGCGAAGAACCCAAACAGTCCGCTCATGAAAACGCTCGCAAAATTACCAGAAGAAAAACGTGTCATTGCACTTCGAACATTTGGTGCTTCTATGAGCTCCAATGAAGCAGAATTTCTTGGACACATGCTTGAGGCTCGGGTCTGAACGTATTCTCATTCCGGTCTGCAGGCCACCTCTCTCCTTACAGAAGAAAGGAGCCTTTGGAATTATCAAAACAGAGCTCCCTTCTCCTTTGCAGGAGAAGGGTTGGGGATGAGCACCTAAGAAACCCTCGCAAATTCCTTCGTATAGGCCTCCAGTTGATCGTCAATTTCAACGGCAATACTCGTTTGAATGCGCATACCACACTCCATCCCCTCTTTCGCTTCTTTAATATCTTTTTCTACGTGCTTTAGGGACGTAATACGTCCTGTACCAACCGGGACTCCAGCACGTAGTAAGCGAAAAGGTGTACGCTTCAAAATACCATCTCTGACCATGCCGCCGACAATCTGCTCGGAGCCTTTGGTAAAGAAGACACCGCGAACTTCCAGATGACCGATCACTTTTTCTTCCTCCACAGGGACAATGAGTCCCTTCAAAAGAAGTTCAAGGTCTTCAAGCAACTTATAGATGATGTCATAATGTTTAACTTTGACTCCTTCACGTTCCGCAGTACGCATCACTGCAGGTGAAGAATCGACATTGAATCCAACCACGATAGCGCTTCCAGCAGCAGCCATCATCACGTCACTTTCAGAGACATCGCCGATAGCAGCGTGAATGACTTTTGCGTGCACAACATCCGTTGTCAGCTTGCTGATGGCTTCTTGTAATGATTGCATTGATCCTTGAGCATCTGCCTTGAGAATGACTTTCAATTCCTTGAGCTTGCCCTCCGTCAGTCTTGTCACAAGGTCGGCAAATCCTCGTTTCGCCATCTGACCTTGTTTTTCATGGTACGCGGCGATGTACGCCTTGAGTTCTCGCTCTGTTGAGAATACCTGCAAAATATCACCGACATTTGGTAGTAAACCAAGTCCGGAGATCACCGCAGGGCAGGAAGGGCCTGCCTTCTCAATGCGCAGTCCTGCAAAATCGGACAGGGACTTCACTTTTCCGGAAGCACCGCCACAGCCAATGATTGCTCCGACAGTAAGTGTTCCTGTATTAACGATGACAGTTGCAAGCGGACCGCGAGATTTATCCAGATGACTTTCGATGACCGTCGCAATCGCAGGCCTATGTGGATTTGCTTTTAGTTCCTCGATTTCGGCCATGAGGAGAATATGTTCCAGGAGCTCTGGGATGCCTTGCTTCGTATGTGCTGACACTGGAATCATCGGCACAGTTCCGCCCCAATCTTCAGCTTGGACACTGTGGCCTGCAAGTTCACCTTTTACTTTCTCGATGTCTGCATTTGGTCTGTCGATCTTATTGAGAGCAACGAGAATTGGCACGTCAGCATCTTTGACGTGATTAATAGCTTCGATGGTTGTTGGCTTCACGCCTTCCTCCGCGGAAACAACGAGAATCGCGATGTCCGTAAGTTGTGCTCCGCGAGCGCGCATTGCAGTAAATGCTTCGTGACCCGGAGTATCGATGAACGTAATTGGCTTTCCATCATGAACAATCTGATATGCACCGATGTGCTGAGTGATGCCGCCTGCCTCTCCCGCAACAACATCCGTACTGCGGATCGCATCGAGAATGGCAGTTTTTCCATGGTCAACGTGACCCATGACAGTGACGATAGGCGGCCGAGGCACAAGGTTGACCGGATCATCTTCTTTCGTGAGCACCGCAAGGTCATTTTGAAGAAGAGCTTCAACGGACACTGAGCCTTGTTCGCGTTCAACGGACACTCCAAGTTCCATGGCAACAAGTGAGGCTGTATCAAAGTCTATCTGCTGATTGATAGAAGCGAGCACGCCATTCTTCATGAGTGCAGAAATAATCTTTGGAACCTGTACACCAGCTTTTTCCGCAAACTCTTTCACTGAAATTTCCCCTGGAATCATGACAGGTCCCGTCTTCTGTTTGATCTGCTGCTGATGTATCGACCGATCTTTCCTCTCGAGATCCTGCAAAATCTTCGCTTCAGTTTTTTGGAGTTCCTGCTCTTCTTTCGATAAAGTTTTCGGCTTGTCCTTAGCGAGTGCTACTTTCTGACGATCGATAGCTTCTTTGGACACATCTTCAAGAGAGAGCTTGCGAAGGACGTGTAAATTCTCAGGTTTGACTGTGGACTTCTGCTGATCCGACGCTGGCGCAGTCTCCTGCTCTTGAGCCTCTGGCTCTTCGTGGGCTTTTTCTGTAGTTGGCATCTGCCCATTACTCATTGCTTCCACGGCAACCCAATCCACGGCTATGTTTCGTTTCGTCGCAACGAAACGGATGATACCCATCGCAAGATTGTCCGGAACCTCACGATCGGTCGGCTTAATGCCAAAATCAACATTCAGGAGCTCCTTACGAAGTTCCTGTCCGGGTAAGCCTAAGATTTTCGCGACCTGAACGAGACGCATGTGCAAGAGAAAAAGTCGTCCGCGACAGCGTACCACAGAGAAACTCCTAACACCACTTTCTTGCCTACGAACCGAGCTTTGAGACAATATCGGTGTTCTTGTCTTGCTTGCTCGGAGCATCTGTACCGAGTTTTTCTATAACATCAATATCTTTTACTACCTGCTTTGGAGCGTCTGGAGATGGTTTTGGACGAGAATTGTGCATGGCTTTCGGAATATCCTTCGGTGCCACGGATGGCGCAGATTGCACTTCGGAACGCTGATGCTGCATTTCCTGTGTCAGCTGCTTTACACATTCGATGACCTTCAATTGGAAGTTTCCGTACTGCTTGATCTTAAATCCAGCTGCACGAGCGTGACCTCCTCCTCCGAAAAGTTTTCCCGAAGCCTTGTTTACGTCTATTGCCGTCGATGAGCGAAGACTAGCTTTAAAGCCTCCTTCTTCTACTTCAGTAAACAGAGCGTGAACGTCTGCATCAGGAATAGTAGAAATGAGCTCATCGAGAATGCCAGCAGATTCTTTGGACGTCGCACCCATTTCTGTTAAGTCCTCTCTGCTAATACTGGACCAAACAATTTTGGATTCCGGATCGAACTGAATTTGATTCAGTGCACGACCCCAAATCTTCAGAGTAGAGAGTGGCTTGGTTTTATAGATGTGCTGAATAATTTCTTGCTGACGAGCACCGAGATCAAGCAAGTGTGCGGCAACTTCCAGTGAGCGAGGAGTCGTGTTCGGATTTTGGAAACTGCGCGTATCTGTGATGAGTCCTGTGAGAAGTAGTGTCGCGATATCCGGCGTGATGAGATCCTTCCACTTGGGATGAGAAGAGAACCATGCGAAAAGAACCTCAGTAGCGCTAGCACACGTCGGATCAATAAGCTGAAGCTGGCCGAAGCGCGTGTTGCTGATATGGTGATCAATATTCAGTACTGGAACGGACTGAAAGAGATCGATGTTATCCGTGTAGAAAGAACCAAGCAGTGAAAGTTCTGCGGTGTCGACGACAAGAATGAGATCGTAGCCACTACCAGTGTCCAGAGTCGTAAGATTTTTGGCCTGAATCCTCCCCTTCTTCGGAACGACAATAATATTCACTGTATTGTCCTCGACGGTGTATCGGAGCTTGTCGATTTCCACACCGTCAGAACAGTCGAGTGTAATGACGAATTCCTGCTCACTCGAAATGTCTGTCGCGAGATTTTCAAAGTTCGGAAGAAACTTCAGCGACTCTGGCAGTGTGTCTGGGCAAATGACCGTACAGTCTTTGCCAAGTGCTCTAAAAAGTGAGTAGCAGGCCAAAGCACTGCCTAGACCATCCGGATCTACATTGGCATGCGGGATGATCAACAAGCGTTCTGCCTTTTCAAGGGCTTTGGTTGCGGCCTGTAATTCTTGTGGACTGAAGGGCATTTGACAAGTTTTCGTACTATTATCTCATATAATGATTAGAATATCAAGAGTATATAATGTCAAGTAATGGAGAGAAGGACGTGAGTATACACAAAAGCAGCCCTAAGCACATGGTAATTCTGCTCGCCTCCGCTAGTTTTGCTTAGACTTCACCAGTTGAATCGCCCTGAGTCGAGAGAGATTCGTGGACTGCCACACGCCAAAATTCTCTTCGTCGTATGCCATGGTGGCGTACGGCCAGTTGGTTCCCGCCCACACATAGTCAATCGTCTCAGGGAATGCATCCGCCGATAGTCTGGTTAAGTATGGGATATCTAACTTTTCTGAGTCCGAAGAAAAACGCGCAATGTTCTGACGCGCGATAAATGCATCGGGGTTGAGGAGATTCATGACGATGAGAAAGAGTGTCACTGACAGAAACATGCCAAATGCGAACGCGTGCTCTTTCATGCCCCATAAGATCTTCGTAAGAAGAATAAGAAATACGACGCACAGGAGAATAATGAACGCATGACTGTAGAGACGGAGTGTCGTGAAGCCGTAAGCGGACTCATAGAGCGACAAACGTGTAAACGCCGAAAACATGATGACCAAAAGCTCAGCGACAAGGATACTGTTTTGGACTTTGAACACGACTCCATGCTGTGCGTTTTCTTTCTTGTCAACGGACCTCTCCGCACTCCAAAGAATCAGAAACGAAAAGACTGCGACGATGATCAGTTCAAAGAAACCCTTTCGTGCATACTCCGCGTATGTAAATCCTTCGACAGTGATGTTGTCATTTCCCCCAAAAAGATACACCAGCTGGATCAAGATAAAGAGGAGAAACAAGATGTTGATTGCGCCAAGGAAAATAGAAAGAGAGATCAGGCTAACAGAAAACGGTTTTTTCTGAGCATCGGTTGACGCAGATGCGTCTGGACCATAGAGAAGATAGGAGAATGCGCCGATAAAGATGCACGATGCGACGATGATCCGAACGAAAAGCCACGCAACGCTCTCTGGGACACTGAAAGTAAGAATGCTGAAAACATATTTCTGGAACAGAAGATCGGCCGATGAGAACAGTGCAATAAAGAGAATAAGCACCGGAATGGCCATAAAAATCCCCTTCATAATCTGCGAGACGACAGCCGAGTGGCGATGCACACCACGAAGCGATGCGACGTCCGAGAGCGTGTTACCAAGTGGATTCAGGAATTTTGTCGGCAAAACCAGTACCTCTGCGTACTGCCGGAGAACGAAGTTGCGAACCTTCTTGCCTGTCTGCAGATCGATGAGCAGAAGAAGCAGGATCACCGAAGCGAGAATATTTAAAAGAGTCAAAAGATGATTCGCGCGCACGAAAACCATCCAGCTGAAAAACAGAAGCGGCAGCAGCGCCCACAGAAGTTCTGGGTCACATCGTCTTTTTTTCGTGACTATGAAACCAACGCCAAGCACAAGAAGAATAAAGAGCGGAAAACCAATACCGAGTGTTTTGCCGTAAAGCAAATACTCGAAGGACACTGCAAGCATGAGTGAAAAGCCTGTGATGATCACTCCACTGATAAACCGTTGTGATTCTAGATGAGCCTGTGGCATAGGAAACAATGCTAGAGAGATTGCATCGTGAGAACAATTGACACGAAATGCATTGCTTGCGATTGAGGCGTGAGTAGCGATGTGGCTTGCCATGAGACATGAGTAGCGACGTGGCTTGCCATGAGAAAAATGCTTTTGCATTTTTCGAATGGTCGGGATGCAGGGACTCGAACCCTGGGTCTCCAGACCCCCAGCCTGGCGCTTTACCAACTAAGCTACATCCCGATGGCTGCATACTAGCTTCGCGATTCTGGATGCGGAAGATTAGATCAGAAACGGCGACTCATACACAGCCTTCGATCCAAGCTCTTCTTCTATCCGAAGTAGCTGGTTATATTTGCACACGCGATCCGTACGCGAGAGTGAACCCGTTTTGATCTGACCTGTCCGTAGGCCAACTGCAAGATCTGCAATGAAACTATCCTCGGTTTCGCCACTCCTATGGCTCGCGATCGTATTCCAACCAGTCGCCTGACACATCTGGATCGTATCCACAGTCTCAGATAGTGATCCGATTTGATTCAGCTTAATGAGTACAGCGTTCGCGGATTTTTCAGCAATTCCCCTCTTCACGCGCTCGGTATTCGTGACAAAAAGGTCATCTCCGACAAGCTGCACAGTGCTACCGAATGTTGCTTGCATCATAGCAAACCCAGTCCAGTCATCCTCACTGTGACTATCTTCGATACTGACGATCGGAAACTCAGCGATGAGGCTTCCGTAGAAATCGACGAGTTCAGAAGAATTCATCTGCTTGCCGTCCACAGTGTAGACACCAGCTTTGCAGTATTCAGACGCAGCACAGTCGAGTGCCAGCTTCACTTTTCCGGTGTAACCAGCCTTCGCGATTGCTTGCATGAGAAACGTCAGCGCCTCGCGAGAATCCTTCACATGAGGTGCAAAACCGCCCTCGTCACCGACAGCTGTCACGTAGCCCGCATCTTTCAAGAGTGACTTCAGTGTGTGAAAGATCTCAGCACCCGCACGGAGTGCTTCACGAAACGATGAAAAGTCGAGAGGGACAATCATGCATTCCTGGAAACTGAGTCCTGAGTCTGCATGAGCGCCACCATTGATGACGTTCATCATGGGAACTGGAAGATGTACGGCATCTTTCGTACCAAATTGGGAAGCGAGTGATTTCCACAGTGACTGCTTCTCGCTCACGGCACGTGAGCGTGCGATGGCCATGGACACGCCAAGTATGGCATTCGCTCCGAAAACTGACTTATTCGGTGTCCCGTCAAGTTGCATCATTGCAGCATCAATTTTTCTTTGATCACTGACATCCATGCCTTTCAAAGCTGTTGCAATCGGCTCATTGACGTTGGATACAGCCTTCACCACGGACTTTCCTTGATAGTTTTTCTTGTCACCATCGCGTAACTCAAGTGCTTCATGGGTTCCCGTCGAAGCTCCAGACGGCACAGCAGCCCGTCCAAAAGAGCCATCTGAGAGGATGCACTCAGCTTCAAGAGTAGGATTTCCACGGGAATCGAGAATCTGACGGGCGAAGAGAGAAGAGATAGTAGGCATGTGGCGAGTGTAGCTCAGAAACAAGAATGTGTCAGTTCGAGTAGCCGCCGCCTTTGACCTCTCGATACATGCACTCGAAGCGCACTACTCGAAGTGACACAGCGCGGCGTATCGAGAGCCACTTCACTGACTTACAACCACCACAACTTTCTCTCCATTCTCCACATCTCCCCCGTTCCAATCATGGATGGCACCAAGTAAAACGTCCCATCGGTACACGTATCCTTTGCCGCGTTTTGTCCCAGGGTCATTGGTGATGACAAACCCATCTTCCGTATATCCACGTAGAACGAGCATGTGATACCTAGGCCCCGGTGGAGTAAAGTATGGGTTTCCAAGCTGCTGTCCCGCGGCCGGAACAATGACAAGTTTCCCCTCCGACAAAACTTTTTGAAGATCTGTAACTGTAGGGTTCTTAAGGAGCTCGGCGGTGAGCGAAGGATCCTGATCTTTCAGAAGCACGATGATGTCGGCAGCCGTGTCATCAACGGGAAATCCGAGTGCTGCGTTATCCGCTACCAAAGCCTCAATATCAACATTTGCCTGCTCTGGGGTACCAATGGGCTTTCCTTGAAAATATCTCATGACCATGAGCACGCTCGCCTCTTCGCACGCTTCTTGGTGGAGTTCGTCCCAGTTAGCCAGTGGTGCCTGCGACGTGAACGGTACATCCCAGTTAACAGCTGGACGAAGTGATGTAGTAGCGGGAGAAGAATCTGTTTCGATGGATCGGGAACTTGAAGAAGAACGAGATAACACTGAAAATTCTTCAGGAGTTGGTAGTACGACATTTTCCTGCTCAGCTATCACGCGCTGACGTTTCATATACGACGCTGCTCGAGGAAAAGCAGCTATGCCAAAGAGAAAGACTGCAATAACTGCCACCAGCAAGATTCTCTTGTTCATGAGGAGAGAATACTACACTCTTTTCTTCGCTCTCGCATGGAGGAGGCCAAAATATGCGGCGAGTAGTGTTGCCCCAAGTACTGCTGCAGACTCCGGGCCAGACTGAGCAAGGTGCCCTGGATTCTTCTCTCCAATGACTGGTGGCAAAGCCGAAGCTGCCCTGCTTGTTGAAGAAGAAAATGAGGTAGGCATCATAATCGATGAGGACACGCTTGAGCTCATTGAAGATGTTTGTGTGGCAATAGTAGCAACCGAACTTTTTGTAGGCTTCGACATTGCCGAAGAAGCCGAAGAGAAAGACTGTGATGCAGAGCTAGTGAGACTCGAGGACGAAGTATCCTCCATAGCTACAAGCATGCCAGATGTACCAGTTTTTTCACTCAGTATTGCGCGTAAGTGTGTGAATGCAGTCTGTAATACAGCTAGTGTTGGTGGATTCTTAGGATATACCGATGCCTGCAAACGTGGATTCAGTCCTGCTGCCTCTGCGTACACCGCGCCAAGAATAAAGATAGCGAGAAAGAGAGAAAGAACTGTAACGCGACTGCGGCTGCGGCGAAGAACGTGCACAGCGAAAATAATGATAAATGCTATGCCGAGAGCAACAAGCGGCAATGACCAGAGAAAGAAAAAACCGAGTGATAGAATGCGAATGATCTCAATCCGAGGACTAAGCAGTTGCAATACAAACCACACAATAAATATCCCTGCAGGGAACCAGTGCAGTACGCGAAATTCGTAATCAGCGCGATTCGTCTTAAATGATCGAGTAAGCGCGAGAGGATACAGAACGGAAAGAGTTAGGAGAATCGCCCAGTACTTCGTACCAACAGGGATGGCAGGAAGCAGTGCTGCGGCAATGCCTGCGATACAAATCGCAAGGCCTAGTACCAACATATACGCCGTCTCTGTCGAGTGTTTTAGGGGCACAGGAAGCAGATTCTCCTGTAGTACGGCATTTGTGTCAATAGAAAGAAAACATGACACTCCTGCCTCACTTACCTCCCCTACCTTTCGGCAGATACTTATCTCTCTCATCCGTCACTTGTGTTCGTTGCATGACAGTGTAGTGCCTACGACGAAACTGAATGAACTGAAAAAACACATACAGACCGATACAGAGAATCCAGAGTGCCCACAAAGCTCGCATGGCGAGGAACTGAATCATCTCAACGCGAGAGGCAACAAAAATGATACCGACGATGCCAAACCAAAACGATGCTGCAGACCAGCTCTTGCTCAAATTCTTCGTAATCGGATTTTTGATCCCGCGCCTCCAGTATCTGATAGCAAAAGAGAGAACGATGAGAAAAGCGCAGAACCCAAGCAGCATCTGCACTCTGGAATCTGAGTACTGCCAGCCGGCAGGGTTAGGCCAAAAGAGGTAGACGAACAGATTCATGATGCGCGAAGAATAGATGGCCGGCAGAAGCGTGTCAAAACTCTATTTCTTCGAATGTTTCTCTTGCTTATCTGCTCGAGGGTGATCCTGTTTCTTTGTGGCACTCAGCTTCGACAGAACAGCAATGATATCTCGATGCATCGCTCGTTCAGCAATGGTGCGAGAAGGTCGAAAGAGAAGGTAGAGGAAAAAGCCAACAATTGGCAGTGCAGCGGTCAACACGATACTGAATGCCTGCAAAAGAAAAGAGTTCGTACGCAAAAGAATGTCACGAGTCGTAAAGAGGACAAGGAAAACAACGATAAACGCCGATCCAGCCATGAGAAGCTGCACAGCAAGTACGGAGGGATCAGATGCGAGGAACGCCGAAGCGCTCTCGAGCACAGGTGAAAGTAAGTCCACAGGTAGGTAGGGTTAGGAACTAGAGATGCGGATATTTCCGACGATGGACAACAACGTATACGACCGTTGCTAGGAGCGCAAGAATTGACAAAACCTGACTGAACCGTAGCTGATATTGTGGAAGATCAAGCCATGATCTGCTGAGCACGTATACAATCGTAAGAACGGCAACTATGCCGCCATAGATTGTATTGGCACGTTGAGAGAGTTTATGTTCTATGAGTGCAAGGACACCGAGACTTCCAAAAAGACAGCCAAGAAAAATGAAGTCTGTCAGCGTTGCGAAAACAGGAATACTGAAATCGCCACGGAGAAATTCTAAAAAGAACACTGCAATGGTCGCAAGAAAAATGCCAATGAGAGTTTCTGCTCCAGCGCGTTTGGAGTATCGACGAATGAGAAGCAAGAGAAACGTGAGTGAGAAATAGAACAACGTATAGTAGAGCTGTACAGGATGAATAGGAACGGTGTAACGAACGTTAAACGTATCCATCACGACTCCCCACGGAACGTTTGTCGGCTTGCCGTACGCCTGCGCTGAGAGAAACATCCCAAACCAGTCAAAAGCGAGTCCAAAAGTCGTCGCTGGCAAAATAACGTCCAGCCATTGCAAAAACGTAACGCGTTGATTCCGTGACGACCAAAATAAAACAAGTGTGACGCCAATCGCTCCACCGAGGAAACTAAAGCCACCATCCCAGAAAAGAGGGATTCTCAAAGGATGCTTCATGTACGTCTGGTATTGGCCAATGACGGCAAGTATGCGACCTCCGAGAATGAAGGCGAGCAAATGCCACTTCGCATCGTCTTTCAGGCTCTGAAGGCTTAAGTTAGCGGATGCCGCAAGGCGGAAAAGAAATTCCGCAGCAAGCCACGTGCCCATCAGTAAGAAAGCCAGGCGGAGCCAAACAGTGACAGGGCCAAATTGAAATGCTTCGAACATCGAAAAAGATGATACCAGACAAAGTCTGCTGAGCGATATCGCACTATCGACATACGCATGACGATGAACACCGCGGCTTGGAAAGTCGCTCTGTAGTTGCTATATTTTTGAAGAACAAAGCCTCTAGACAGATCACCGCTGTAGTTTTCGAACAGCGCGGCCTTCTAGGCCGCGATCATGCACCTATCGAAAGCTCGAGCATACGCGACTGAACATCATCTGCAGTCTTTTTGAGAAATTCTTGATGCGTCACTGTCACCTGCTTCTTCGTCTTCACATTTCGCACGGTCACAGACTTCGCGTCGATCTCTTTATCTCCCATGACAAGCAGATACGGAATCTTCTGCATCTCGCCATCACGAATACGTTTACCAAGAGATTCCTCATGCCCGAAGAATTGTGTACGCATTCCTTTGGAATGTAGTTCTATTTGGAGCTTTCTTGCGCTTTCTTCGTGTGTGCCTGCAACTGGAATCAGGCCAATCTGCGTTGGTGCCATCCAGAGCGGAAAGAGTCCGGCAGTGTGCTCAATGTAGATGCTGAGAAAACGCTCAAGAGATCCCATGATGGCAGCGTGGATCATGACGATACGCTCGTCTTTTCCCTCTTCATTGATGCAAGAAAGGTCAAAACGCTCAGGCATGTTGATATCGAGCTGAATGGTAGCAACCTGCCACTCACGACCAATACTGTCTTTCGTGATGAAGTCGACTTTCGGTCCGTAGAACGCGGCTTCACCTGGTGACTCGAAGAAATCTGCCTTCCTCTCCGTTGCGATTTCTCGAAGCGCTGATTCTGCCCGTTTCCACATGTCAGGTGTTCCTAAGTATTTCTCAGAAGCTTTTGGATCATGAAGCGACAAACGTACTTTGAGTTTTCCAAAACCGACGGCAGTATAGAACGTATCGACGATTTCCCAGATATTGAGGATTTCCTGCTTCACATGAATCTGACGACAGAAAACGTGTGCGTCGTCCTGCGTGAACCCTCGGACGCGTGAAAGCCCATGAAGCTCTCCGGTTTGCTCGTCTCGGTAACACGTTGTCGTTTCAGCGTAGCGCTGAGGAAGATCCCGATAGCTTCGCTTCTGACACGCATAAATCTGCGTATGGTGCGGACAGTTCATCGGCTTCATCGCAAATTCATGACCTTCACGCGTCGTAATTTTAAAGAGTTCGTTCTGAAACTTCTGCCAGTGTCCGCTCGTTTCATACAACTCTTTCTTCGTGACGTGTGGAATAGTGACTTTCATATATCCTTTGGCTTCACGCAACGACCACACAAAATTATCGAGCTGATTTCTAAGAATCGTTCCACGAGGCGTCCAGAGTGGTAACCCAGGTCCTACGAGTTCACTAAACGTAAAGAGGTCTAACTCTTTTCCAAGCTTCCGATGATCACGTTTCCTCGCTTCTTCAAGCATGAAGAGATGTGCATCCAATTCCTTCTTACTTGGAAAAGCAGCGAGATACACACGCATGAGCTGTTCTCTGTTCTCGTCACCTCTCCAGTACGCACCGGCGAGACTCATGATCTTGAAGCAATCAGATGGAATCTCGTTAAAGTTTTCTACGTGGCCACCACGACAGAGATCCACGAATGTCTCCTCCCCTTTCGGCCCGATATTCACGTAGTGCGTCACAGTATCCACTTTCTCAAATTTTTCGAGATCTTCAATAAGTTCAACCTTGAATTTCTGGTGCTTCTCGCGCCAGAATTTCTTGGCGTCAGTCACAGAAAGTTCATCACGCCGAAATGTTTGTCCTTGATGAATAATCCTACGCATTTCGTTCTCAATTGCTTCAAAATCAGCGTCCGAAATTGGCTGAGAAAAAAGAAAGTCATAGTAACAACCAGTCTCGATAGGCGGACCGATCGTGATGAGCGTACCCGGCCACAGCCTTGTCACAGCCTGCGCCAACACGTGTGCGAGTGAATGGCGAAGTTTATAGAGATCATCAACGACAATCTCTGCTTTCTTCTCTGTCGGTACCGGTCCTGGTAATGTTCCTGATGCAAGCACAATGGACTCAAGTCGCGGCTGCGCAATTTTTTGGTAGTCACTCGTCTTGAGTGCCATAGATCTATCGAGTCGAGCGGCATTGAAAAAGATCTCTTCGTTTTTGAGAAGTATGGGATCAACAATCAACGTAAGATCCGCATGGAAGGAAAATGGCAGAACCGTACCGACAACGCTACCTGCAAGATCCTGCGCTATCTGCGACGTAACAAATGATGCGTATGTTCCATCGAACAATCTTTTCAGAGCCTCCATGTCTACTTTGGCATCGCCAGGTATGACCGCAAGCACATATGTTTTTTCTTTCTTTTTATTCTTCACCATGATGACCATACACTTCGCTGCCTGCGACAATGTGTTTCCTCTCATGGGACTTACGATATCCGTTCTGCCTTCTGGCGGATGATCGATGAGACGGTACGATGCACCATGCTGATCAAGGAGCGTGATGAGCTTTGTATACAGATCGTCGGAAGGCGTTTCTTCAGGCATGCGGAGAGAATATCAAAAGAAGCTCTCGGGTGCGAATAAAAGGATACGGTGCGTTCGCACTTAGGCAGCCAATCCCACCTCCCTCTCAATCGTTCTGATCTCCCGAAGCATCTGAGAATCTTCCTGAATCTTCTTTTCAATCTTATCCACCGCATGCATGACAGTCGTGTGATCACGGTTGGAAAATGACTCACCGAGACGTACAAAGCTCATACGCAGATGCTTCTTTCCGATGTACATCGCGATCTGGCGCGGAACGAGGATTTCTCTGACTCTCGACCCCCCAAGCATATCTCCGACGGATACCGAGTAGTAACGACTAACGCCTTCCAGCAAATCCTGAAATGATACGGCCTGTTTTGGTGCAGGCTGAAAACCGATGTCTTGATCTTTCTGAGGGTGCAGAGGCTCACACAATTTCCGCATAATGTCGGTAATACTCTTGACGGTCGGAACACAGTGTTCAAGCTCATATTGCGCAACGGCTTGCATCAGGATTCCCTCTAACTGACGCACGCTTTTTGTAGCGTGTTCTGCTATGTAATGAAGCACTTTATCATCAAGGAGAAGACCGAATTCTTTCGTCTTCTCGGAAAGAATGGCATGACGTGTCTCGTAATCTGGCACCCCGACGTCTGCGATCATGCCACGCTCGAATCGCGAGACGAGTCGATCTTGTAAAATCGACAGTTCGTGTGGTGGGCGGTCCGAACTAATAATAACCTGTTTTCTCTCTTCTGTAAGCGCATTGAATGTGTGGAAGAGCTCTTCTTGCGTACGGTCTTTATTTGCAAGAAATTGCACATCATCAATGATCAGCACATCAACCTCGCGATATTTTCTTCGGAACTGCTCCATTTTCTGATGTTGAATAGCCTCGATAACCTGATTCGTGAAATCCTCTGTCGTTGTGTACAAAATCGTCGCATTCGGGAGTGTCCTCAAAATGGCATTTCCAGTTGCCTGGAGCAAATGTGTCTTTCCAAGGCCTACTCCTCCGTAAATAAAGAGCGGGTTATATTTACCCCCAGGTTGGGCTGCTACGGCGCAGCATGCAGCATGTGCAAGCCTGTTATCCGGTCCTACCACGAAATTCTCCAAAGAATAACGAGGATTTAAAATCTTACTAACAAGCCCCTCTGCGATCTTGATCTCTGCTCTGCCAGGAAGCTTGCGGCCTTTCTTTTTTTCTGGAAAATGCTCAAGAAGTCGCAGCGTTCGTGCGGCGTCATCCCTGAGGCCGATGTCTACTTGATACACGACCTGGTCAACGGTGGGATCAAGCTGTTTGAGCGCTTCTATGGTCATCGCACGGTAATGCTCAAGATGCCAGTTTAAAAACATCGGGAGTGGTAATCCGATAATCACGTTGTCATTCTCGCGGCCAAGAATCGTCGTATCTTTAAACCATGTAATGAACTGACCGCGTGGCAACTTGTCTTCAAGGATGGACAAGATTTTCAGCCAGAGATCGAGGTCAACAGAGGAGGTCATGAGGAGGAGCAGATTAGCGGGTAGCGAGTAGTGGGTAGTGGGTAGTGGGTAGCGAGTAGCAAAGAGAGTGTAGTAAGTAGTCATCTATCCGCTACCCGCTACCTCTACTCGCTAAAAAAGATGTATAACGTCATTAAACGTAATAATAATAATCAACCCAATCAGCAGGAAGAAACCTATCGCATTCGTCATGAGTTCAAATCGCTGATTCAGCGGACGACGAATAACCATTTCAACAAGAACGAAGAGTAATCGTCCTCCATCGAGTGCCGGCAACGGCAATATGTTCAAAATGGCAAGACTGAGGCTCAAGAGAGCAACGAGCCGCAGGTACGTCATGAAACCTTCTTGCACCGAGCTGTAGGTGAGAACCGCAATACCGACGATGCCAGTAATACTTTCTGGAACATGCCCAGTCGTCGCGAGAGACTTGATGAGCGTGAAAATTCCTTTCACAGTCTGTTCCGTCATAAACACGGTCTCTTTGCCTGCCAGTTGTACTGCTTTAGCAACCGAACGCTTCGGCGCTGAAAGCTTGGCAGCAAACGGTGAGATCGCAACGCCAGACTTTCCGTCGACAAGAGTGACATCGACTGAACGAATTTTCTTCTCTGTTCCCTCCATCAGTTCATAGGTGACCTTCTTCTTTCCAACCTGAAAAGCAATGACATCTTCTGGCTTCTCTACATTCACACCATTGATACGTTGGATGGCACTGTCTTTTACGATGCCTGCTTTTGCAGCCGGGCTACCTGGCATGACTTCTGTGATGTACACGCCAAGCTCGAGTGAGATCTCGCCTTTCGACGCTGCTGTCTGCAACTCATCAATGGAAGAATAAAAATTCGGCACCCATCGTCCGACGGAAAAACCGATGGTGAGAAGTACGAATGCGAGAGTGAAGTTCATCAAGACGCCTCCAGAGAGGATGAGAAGACGTGCCGGAATAGACGCAGAGGCAAAGCTGCCTTGATCGAACCGCTTTTCCAGATTGATTTCATTTTCACCCTTCAGACGAACATAGCCACCAAATGGTACCCAGTTGAGACTGAAGATCGTTCCGCCTTTCTTAAAGAGCGTAAGCGCACGCGGAGGAAGACCGAATCCGAATTCCTCAACATCAACTTTGAAGAGTTTCGCCAATGTGAAATGTCCCAACTCATGAATAATGATGAGGAGAGTCAGTAGAAGGATGAACGCGAGTGCGGAGATCAGAACGGTCATACAGCGGGGGAAAAGCTCTGGTGTTGAGCAAGGGTTCGAAACTACCAGAGATGTGGAAAGTAAAAAAGTTTTCCACACCCAGTTCATCTTGCCTCCTCATGTAAAGAAGTTGGCAATACTGAAGTGTCAAAGGTGTTTGATAAAAAGCCCTCTTTGTTTGGAGGAGTCGAATGGTGGAGCCTGAGCGACAAAATTATAACCGATTTCCGCGAACATTGGTGCGGCGGCTGAAAATTGGGGGGCAGCCGCCGCACCACGACCGTTTCCGTGATGATTTGTAACTGCTCTTTTGCTGCTACCTCAGAGTATACGGGGGAAACTATTCCTGTGTCTTCCCTCGCTTTTTCGAATTGCTCCGATCTCCGTATTCATGGTACCATCCGCACTATGCGCAGCATCATGACGAATGCAGGCTTACAGGGGTTTCGTTTTCCGACAAAGAAGACGCATATTGCAGCGTGGATCGCGATAGTCATCGCGCTTTGCATGGTGGGGATCGCCTTCGCTGCGAGTATCTCCGATTCGTTCACGGACACCAGCAAGATCGCCTCCTCCACGAACCTGACGGTAGATACCGTCAATGGGCAGGTAAAACTCGCGGTGAGTTCTTCTTGGACGTGCGGCAATGCGCTTATAGATACGCGCGACAGCAAATCGTACGCCACCGTGCTTATCGGCACGCAATGCTGGATGGCAGAAAACCTCAATGTCGGGACACTGACTGCCGGAACGAACAGCCAAGGTACCGATTGTCCGTCCGCCGCCGCCATCGAAAAGTATTGCTACAGCAACAGCGAACCAAGCTGTACCACCTACGGCGCTTTTTATCAGTGGACTCAGGCGATGTGTGGTTCGACGACCGAAGGCGTCCAAGGAATCTGTCCGAGCGGATGGCATGTTCCTTCTGACAGCCAGCAGCACACACTGGATAATTACTTGGCTACAGGGTCATGTAATGCGGCACGGAACGGGAGCTACGATTGTTCCCCTGCGGGCACCAGTCTGAAGTCCGGCGGTGCGTCGGGCTTTCTCGGTCTGCTTGCCGGCTACCGCGA
>CAZFCB010000008.1:0-3411 GCA_964517585.1 uncultured Candidatus Peribacteria bacterium
TGGGCTTTCAGAATTGACCTTAAAGTTGAAAATACGCAATTTTGGCAGGAATAACAGGAAAGAGCTTTCCTTTGTTCTATAAGTTCCAACCCGTATAGAAGCTTGTTACTGTTTCTTGATAGACTTTATCAGTATGTGATCTCTGTCCATGTAATTCAGCTTCTTATAAAACCTGTAAGCGTCTTCGTTCGGCGCAAAACATTCGATGATGATGACATCACAATTCTTTGATATGAAGTATTGCTCCATTCTCTGAATAAGTTCGTTGCCGACGTTCTGCCCTCTGTATTCGGGCAGCACAATCAATTCGTTGATTTTGCCATGTATCGATGGGTATCTCTCAATGTTTTCATGCCCAGTTCTATGGACGACACCGATAATGCAACCAATCATCTTTCTATCATCTTCAGCAATAAACACGGCTCCTCCGTGTTCCTGCATTTGCTCGAATGAGCGAGTGATGTACGTATCTGCATCGAAATCTTTCAGTCTTCGAATACGTTGAAGTGGATCGAGATTTGCTACATATTCTTGGAGCTGTCCGATGCAATGAACTAAATTCTTTCGATCACTTTCCCGATATTTGCGATACACGATAATCATACGCAACATAGTAGTGAAATAATGCGTCTCATGTTGTATCAATATGGTGGATTTTTTGAGGAAAGATGTCTGTACCGAAACATCGTTCCTGAACCAGACTTCAAATATTTCTCGTATTGAGCAGCCTGTTCTCTCGCAGGAAAAGCAGTAAAATTCACGATAGTCCACGGTCGGTATTTGGCAGTTGAAGGAACACCGCCTTCGTTGTGTTTGATGAGTCTATTCTCGACATTTTCCGTCAGGCCAACATACTGATGTCCGCTTTGATTTCTGAGAATGTATACGTAGTGCCACATAGGCAGAACATGATAACAGAAGTGGTAACAAATTCATGTAACACAGCCATCCTTCGCTTTTGCTGGCTCGCCAACCGTAGCCGCAGCGACTCAGTCGCTCAAAAAAAGGCACCCGCAAAAGGCTACGGATGGCAACCTTACGCTGCGCGAAGGTTGGTGGAGCTGAGGAGATCCTTCGATTGCGATCTCAGGACAAGTTCGAACATCATGGCTTGCCATGAGTGAGTCCACCTCAGCGGACGAATCGAATGGTGGAGCTGAGGAGATTCGAACTCCTGACCCTCTGGTTGCAAACCAGATGCTCTACCAACTGAGCTACAGCCCCACAGATATTCCTGATGGTATAAACGATATGAGAACGAGCAACCTTTTTTATGACGCTTCGCTGCGCTCAGCTAGGCAACTGAGGTTAAACCCCATAGTACTAGTTGAATGACTCGCGAGATATTGTAGGTAAAAATCCTACGCTTAGCGAGAGGCCTTTTTATGGTTTTTACGTACGTAAAAATATTTGCATAAATATAATAATTATTGTATAATAATATAAAGATTCCCACACCTACAACATGCCAAAGAAGAAGACATACCACCCGTCACGGCATTTCAGTTTTTCCATCGTCGTCATAGGCGCTTCGTCGCTCATCGGAGCCATAATGTATTCACATGCACTGGAACAAGTCAGGCTCACAGCCAATGCAGCAGACTACTCCTGTCATGGTTCTCTGCAGATATGCATGAAGTCTGCGGAAAAGCTGGAGGACTGTGCCGCGTGCTCAAAAGACAACGGCAACTCCGTGAAGACAGCTTCATGTCAGGCCTGCACCGCTCACAAAGGAATCTGCCAGAACACATACAACGGTTGCAGTGGTCATGGTGATAACATTCACCCGTGGTAAATGCAGCGACTAGGTGACAATCTCGCTGATGCGCTTTTGCTGTACTGCATTTTTTATTTCCATGCCCACTCGCCGCCCAACACTCATGGACTCACCGTACAGATAGCCAGAGTACGGAGTTGCGGCGGTTCCTGGTGAACCCGGAATACGTAATGATACATCGAAGATGACAATATCTTCTTTTCCCTCCTCAGCAACCACTGCTCCCTGCAGTGCAAACGGTCCAATAATTCCTTTACCGCTGGGATCCAAATCTTTCGGAAGATCTCTGCATGCTGCAACAAACTTCTCGCCGAGATCGTATGCTTTTTCAAGAATAGACTCTTTCACTGTGCATGCGATGTGACCTGTTTCTATCATCTTGAGTGGAATCGTTTTCATCGCAATAGTTTGCTGTTCTGCGGTCATGCGCAAAAATCCATCCAGATTTGTTTGACGGCGTGTATCCGTACCAAGCAGTTCCAGCTCACCTGTGAGAGGAGAATAGAAAAAATTGAAGTTCACGGGAGCACCGACGATGAATTCTTCGATCGTCGCGGTACGCCAACTCTTGGCAACCTTCCCCGCTTTCTCTAGCGCAAAACCAACAGATTCATAGGAGATAGGATCAGTAGCGAGAAAAAATGCACGTTCATATCCA
This sequence comes from uncultured Candidatus Peribacteria bacterium, assembly GCA_964517585.1. Lineage (GTDB taxonomy): Bacteria > Patescibacteriota > Gracilibacteria > Peribacterales > Peribacteraceae > JAGORY01. Next base: position 2,436 of record CAZFCB010000008.1, read on the forward strand.
CGAAGTGCTTCTGCAGCTTTTACGAGCACCGGTCTGTCGATGTCTTCTGCAGACTTAAATATTTTCGGGGTTCGGATGCCTGCTTTGTGAAGCAGATCGTACTGGTTAAAAGCCTGATCACGCTCCTCGAGTTTTAGAAGCGTCCTCGAACCAAAAATTGGAATGTGAAAATCATGTTCAACTCTCGAGAAATCATCGAAATATACCCAAAAATATCTATTATGAACAAAAATTGTATTCATTTTTTGGAGCTCTTCTTGGATCTCTTTCTTGAGTACGTCTGAAAAAGCATCAACAACGATTGTCATATCGACGCACCCCCTGTCTTCACGTGTCTTCAGATATTTGGCGTATGTTTTCTCTCTCCCTTTTCTCGCGACAGCAACCGTTGCAAATCCGAACTGCTTGGCGCCATGACAGACGTCCAGCGCAGAGTGACCGCCTAGCACGCCGACGGTGATCTTTTTTTGATCGTAGTCTTTGATCAAATCGGCTCCGTCCATACGAGGAGTGTAGCAAAGAATGATTGACGAAAACAGCCGGACTTACTGCTGATCAGCCGGTGGAATCGTCAGGGAAGGTATGCCGAGCAGTTCCAACCGTTCCTGCGGTGACATCTTCCGGAATTCCTCGACCGCCGCATCAATGTCTTGGCATGTAACAGTATATCGTTGCGGATCCGTATCGCGTCTCTCCGCATTCGAGGCGCTTGTGTCCAGAAAATATTTTCGAAGCGTATGAAGACGCCTCTCCATATGACGAAATGAATCGATCGGGAAATCTTCACGCCGAGACAGCTCCATTTCTTGCCCAGTTTCTTGTGGTGACATGCATGTACTGTAGCCTTGCATTCCGCGTGGCAAGAAAATAATGCCTAACTGAGGATATTGTGCAGCCTACTGGGCTCAACGTCCAGTTTAATACCCCTGGCAGTACGACGACCGGCCTGCCGGCCATAGCCATTACTATCCAAGTA
>CAZFCB010000008.1:3511-37195 GCA_964517585.1 uncultured Candidatus Peribacteria bacterium
CGTCTTCAAGTCTGCCTTCGGTAATTGCTTGTTTAATATCCCTCGCAATGCGACGACGGCCTGCCGGCCATAGCCATTACTATCCAAGTACGTCTTCAAGTCTGCCTTCGGTAATTGCTTGTTTAATATCCCTCGCAATGCGACGGCCGGTACTCATCGGGGTGTCGTACTTCAGCGCAGTGTACGGAGAACCTTCGATGAACGGGTTCGTCCCAGCGACGATGCGTGCGCTGATCTCGAATACGAAAATCTGCAGCTTGCGTGTGACAATTGTTTCTAAACAGAACGGCCCGAAGAGACCTTTCGTGAGCTTCTTTTTCGTTTGCGAATTGTGTAATTTACGACTCGCTTCGATAACGCGATCGCCCATCGCAAAGAATTCTGGAAGCATAGACTCACGAATGACAATCGGAATATTGCCAACAATGGTATAGCTCGTATGAATCTTAGCAGCGAGCTGATCCTCAGCTTTGATGCGTCCGATAGAATCGGCGTTTGATTCGTATCGTTTATCGAAACTCATGATCTCAAGCTCGTTTGTGATCGGAGAAAAGAAGTAGTGCACGTACACCGGTACACCGATGATGTATTCCTGAATCGTAAAGTCATTTTCATCAGGATATTTACGGTTCTTCACTTCGTAAAACTGTTCAGCACTCCGAACAACAAAGTAGCCAAATCCGCCTCCAGCACCATGAAATTTTACAATGACAGGACAGTCGATATCTTCAGGTTTCTGAAAGACACGAGGCATAAGTATTTTTGCATCTAAAAGCCATTGACGTTCCATTGTTCGGTTACTTTCCCATTCAAGAATTTCTTTCGTACCGTAGTACATCGCCTGCATGCTCTGTACTTTTGAATGTCCCATATTTGAGATGAATGATCCATGAGGAATGATGATGGCATTGCGCTTGAGAAGCTCAGGTTCTACGACTGAATCCCATTCACTCCAGTCATCCACGATCAACACGTCGTCAGCAACTCCAAAACTTTTGTACACACGCTCGGTGCCACGTTTGCAAATAGCAAGATTTCGGACACCTTCGTCTTTGGCACCCTTCAATATCTGAAGCGCACTGTGACTTCCGATTGTGGCGATGCAGTAATCCTGCGGATTACGCGAAGCGCCTGCCGCTGGTTTCTGGGGCGTCGTCATGATATTTCAGGAATCCTAATCCGTTTGCCATACTCTGGCAACTGTTTTTTTAACAAAAAATGGAGGTGCCGGCGAGGATCGCACTCGCGCATGGGGGATTTGCAGTCCCCTGCCTTACTGCTTGGCTACGGCACCATAAGCCAAGAGATTCTACCGAGGTTTACGAGAATTCTCTAGTAACCACCGTATCTATTTCGAATTCCCTGTATCCTCATTCGGATTCTTGAATGAGACATTTTTGAGAATAAATTTCACCTGATCTGCCTCAGATTCTTGAATCGACAAAGGAAATGACCCTGTAAACGTGTAACCAGTTTTGTCTTGCGACGCAGATATTTGATAGTAACGACGAATTGGCTGATCTGCACTTGGACGTGCGCTGAAAATGTGCAACGCAGATTGCTCACCATCGATGTACACCGTTTCTTTGTCGATGAGTCTGTAATCCGGAAGCGCAGAGACTGCGAGTTGATTTGATTGACTGTAGTCAGGTGTTTTCAATGCAGAGGAAAGCGGCTCCTTCGTCACTGTCACAGTATCGAGTTGTCCGGCGTGCGGTGTTTCAAATTGAAAAGCAGTAACCGTTTCCTCGGGAACACCAAGTTGCCGCAGAGTTTCATTCGAAAGAACGCGCCATCCTTTTGGTAAACATGCAGCGAACATTTCATTCCAAAACTGTTGTGCACATGCGATCTTCGATGCGCTTGATGTGCTCGAGCCACATCCGGCAAGAAGCAAGCAAGCCAAACCAGTAACCATGAAACGCTTCATGGTCAGCATGGTATCACGACTCGTGAAGCAATCACAAAGCGCAGAATGAAGAGCAAAACTTGGAATTGACACATGAGAGCGAAGTACACATAAAAGTATGTCAACCATTGGTGAGATGATGGTATTTTTGCTATAATGATTGGATTTATGCGAAAAAACCGACTTTCCACCTTGTCTCTGACTCTGCTCGTTCTCGCGCAGATGCCCTTGAGTGCTATCGCGGCAGGAGGATGTACGGTCTCAGCGCTGGATACGGTTGCGGGTCTTGGCACACAGGTAACGATCGCAGGGTGTGCTGGTGCCAATTCGCTCTCAATCCGCGGCCCATCTGGAACAGCGTACTCACAGCAGCTATCAGTCGATGCATCGGGCAACGCCATCACTCTGATCCCGTCAAAGTACACACTGACAGCAGGCAGATACGATGTGACAACTGCAGGAGCATCCGCCAGCTTCACGGTCATCGCTGATCGTGCTGATGATGGACATTCATCATTTATAGCGTCACCAAAAAGTATTCGCGGTAACAGTCAGGATGCCGTGACCGTCACGGCAATACTGAGAGATAAGTATGACAACCCAATAGCAGGCAGGCCAATTGCACTTATTTCTAGTCGCGCTTCGGACGAAGTAAATAGTCTTTCTGCTCAAACTGACGAGAACGGTCGGATTCTCTGGACAGTGCGTGCTTCTGAGGCAGGTACCATCACATTGATCCCCTATGACATCGTCAGTAGTAAACAACTCAAGTTTCGCGCAGAGATAGCTGTGATAGGAGGATCGGTAAGCCCTCTCCGTGCAACTCTCGCATCGTTCGGCGGTGATGGAGCTCTAGCAGCTGACATTTCCAGCGCAGTGATTGATCATTTTGAACTATCCCTCCCTCAGAATGTCACAGAGGTAAAGTCGAACGAACTCTTTAGCATGACCGTACGTGCGATGAATGCAAATCAAGTCGTGCGTGGATACATCGGAACGCTCGTTGTTGAAAGTTCAGATCCTGATGCTGAGCTTCCAAAAAAAGGCGAAGATCCGAAGTCACCAAATGATGGACGTATTGATATGCGTAGTATCGACCAAGGCGAACGCAAGCTCTCACTCATCTTCGTCCTACGAAAGAAGGGGTTGCAAACGATTACGGTCTACGACAAGCTCGACCCTACAATCAAAGGTGTCATCACGCTGAATGTGACGCGAGCAGGAGGTATAGAAGGCGAAAGGATTATTATCAAAGATCCTACGGACAGATCTCATATCAAGGGTTCCACAGTAAAACTACAAGGCACCGCACCAAGTTTGGTCAATCTCAAAGTGAAAGGTGGTGCTGAAATAGTAGACACCGAAACAGACGCTGAAGGAATTTTCCGTGTCGATGTCCCGCTTCACCCAGAAGATAAAGAAGTGACTCTGTTTGTGACGAGCGAAAACAATACAATGGAATCTGAGCCTGTGCACCTCATCATCGATAATGAGCCACCTGAAATCGATACAGTTTCTCTGGATCCTCCAGAAGGAAAAACTGAAGAACCTGGAACTCTCAGCGTAAAATCTGAAGTCGGACTCACGTCGGTTATTGCGGATTTCAACGGCACGATACTGACGCTCACAGAGACAGATGGCATCTATACATCGCCTCTCACAGCGCCGAAGGATGCCGGCACATTCGACATCAAAATCACAGCCACGGACACAGTCGGTAATGCAACAACGATGCTGACAAAATGGACAGTGAAGCCGCGCCAGATGGCTCGTGTTTCTGGTCTCAAGGCAGAGAGTCAGCCGATGCAAGTCTCACTCCAATGGGACGCTGTCAATGGTTCGCCTGTGACCGAATATAAAATTTACATTGCCAAAGAACATGATCCAGGAAATATCCTCTACAGCATTTCGACACAGAAATCTGTCACCTCTGCAGTGATCAAAGACCTTCCACTCGGTGAGAAATATCTGTTTTCTCTCACGGCAGTCAGCTCTGATGGTCAAGAAAGTTCTGAGAAAAGTGACAGCGTAACTGCTTCGCCTCTCGGCATGATTTTTTCAGCAAAAACAGGTCCAGACAGTTTGCTTCTCGAATGGACGCAGCTGAAAGATATGCCTCTCGATCATTATATATTGGAATACGGGACGGAACCTGGGCAGTATCCCGAAAAGCGTACGATCAAAGGCCAGGCAACATCATTCATGCTCAGAGATCTTTTGAATGGAGTCACGTATGAACTAAAACTCACGCCAGTAACTGTCACAGGAAAAACGATGAATGATCTTGCAGCGTTCACACATGGCACACCAGGTGGGAGCGGCTTTTCTCCAGCATCAGCCGATCCAGTGCCACCCGATATAGATAGTCAACTCCGGCCAGGCGCTCCACGACAGCCATCTACCTATGTCCCTGATGTTCCAGGAACTCCAAGTAGCGGCATTCCATCGATGACAGCTGCGATACTCGTGCTCGCTGCAATTGTCGGAGGATTCATGTGGAGAAGCCATCTCAAGCAACGCAAAATCACGCAAGCATTCCTGGCTCACATGCAGGAACGTTACCATTCGTAAGTACTATGGGTACCAAACACTCACACCAAAAAACGTCTCTCTCCATCGGTGGAGCAACGTACGATCTTTTTCTAACGATGGATGCAAGTGCCAAGAAACAGGAAGACAATATCGTACTTGCCGCAGGCGGAAAGTTACGCATTGAACGCGTCATCGAAACATGCGGAGGAGGAGCCTGCAATACTTCTATTGGGCTCTCGCGATTAGGACTTACGGCAGGATTTTGTGGATGTGTTGGCTCTGATCAATGGGGAGAAAAACTCCTCGCGACTATGAAGAAAGAAGGTGTCGATACAACGTCCGCCACTGTCGTGGAGGATGAGACGAGCAGCTTTTCCATTATCCTTTCTCTCCCGAGTGGCGAACGAACGATTCTGTATACGCCGGGTGTGAACGAACATCTCCATGATGTGACCTTCGATATCGCAGCGACGAACAAAGCCGACGTCGTGTATCTCAATCACCTCTGTGATACATCCTGCATGATTGAAGATGACATCATCCGAGCGATTGTCGACAGTTCCCACGTTCACCTCACGTGGAATCCCGGTGGTTGCCAAATTGATGCTGGCATCAACGCTCCAGATAAAAAGGCTCTCCTCGCAGTGACTGACCTTTTACTCTTGAACAAAGAGGAAGCACTACGATTCACTCAATCAGAAACCGTAGAGCACGCTCTCAACATTCTCAGCAAGATGGGAGCGAAACATATCTGCATCACAGACGGTAAGCATGGAACGCTCGCAACAGACGGCGTAAAGACGTATCGATGTCCGGTGCTACACGACGTCACTGTCATCGATACAACAGGTGCTGGGGATGCATTCGGCACCGGTGCAACATGGGCACTTTCTGCCGGTGAATCGTTGCCAACAGCGCTCCAAGCTGGTACACTAAACGCTGCAAGTGTCGTCGGTGCCATTGGCGCCCAAGCGGGACTGCTCACAGAACATCAAATGCGCGACCGGCTCAACCGTCATCCGCTTTCTGTCTCCGAAATTTCCTGACGATCACTTCTCTTCATATCCCAACCAACCCCATGTCCGACGACAAACTTCTCTCTATTCAGGAATTGATCGATGCAGCCATGTCAGCTCTCAAAACTGCTGATAGCATGCTTCGAGAGCTCACCGGTGTGACAAATACGTCACGTGAGAGATTTTCATCGAAAGCAAGCTCGCTCGGTATGGGCGCATACGCAGGAGCTGCCGACAAAGTGGTCGAAGGTATTTTTGATGGTCAAAACATGATCGACTCATTAGGTCAGGCCTATCCGATTCCTGCAAACTACGCGTCCAAGAGTAAGTTAGTGGAAGGTGACGGCATGAAACTTACTATTACGGAAGAAGGTAAATTTATTTACAAACAGATTGCCCCGATCGATCGTCGGACAGTGATTGGTGTGCTGATTCAGGAAGATGGACAGTACAAAGTTTTGAGTGAGGGCAAGGCTTACCGCATTCTTCTCGCATCTATTACGTTCTATCGTGCAGAAGTTGGCGATCAAGTAACCATACTCATTCCGAAGTCTGATAAAGCAAATTGGGGCGCTATCGAAGCTGTCATCCCCCGTCATCTTTCTGAGGCAGCAGCAAAAGCTGCGACTCTCAGTGATGATGAGCCAAGCCCCGCACGCAAGACGATTCGCAAGAAGAAGAGTGACGATGGCGAGTTGAGTCCGGTGACGGAAGAATGAAAAAAGATGAAAAGGATGTAAAAGAGTGAAAGGAAGTAAAGAATTCGATCTTTTCTATCCTTTATTTCTTTTCAGTCCTTTCAATCTGTTTGGACTGCTTTGGCAATCTTTTCGACTCGCGAGCTATGATAATCTTGCTCCATGAAGATCCCTCCTCGCATCTACCTCCCTCTCTTCCTCGCACTCGCTATCGGCGTTGCGGTTGGTGGGCTCTTTTTATGGGAAATACATCGATCAGTCGCAATAATAGAAGGTTCGTTCAAAGTCGGAGGAACTACATCGTTATTCCGGAAAATCATTCCTGGAAACACGCGGACAACTCCCGATAGCGCTATGCAATCGGAGGCGCTGATGAAACTTCGACAAGGTGAAATACTTGAATTGAAAGGAGAATGGCGACTAGCACAAGAGAGGTATGCAGGTAGCGTGGAATCTGGAGGTGGAACACCGGCATTGAAAAGACTTGCCTCTATCCAGCTACAACGTCGTGAATACGATGGTGCACGTGTGACAATCGACAAACTAAAGCTTGAGAATAAAGATTCAAACGATGTCATACTTCTGGAAGGTATTGTAGCGCTGCGCAAACAAGAACTATCGACTGCGGTATCCATCTTCAATCGAAAGCCTGACACACCACAGTCTCTCTATGGCCTGTCGCTCGTCTCGCTCGTGAAAGGTGACCACGATGCAGCGAAACAATATCTGACACGAGCATCCGAAAGTTCAGAACCTGCTATTCGTGGCACTGCTGCAGTGATTCTAGAAGCATATAACGAATTTGCCCTGTTCCCTCAAGGGCAACCAACGCATCTTGCGACACTTCTCGCTCGTTCGCTCGCACAAGTCAACGAGTGTGAAACGGCACTGACACTCGTGACAACAGTGGTCGCAGCTGAACCACGGTACCGAGACGCGTGGATTGTAAAAGGGTTCTGTGAATTCACAACAGAACGAACGAAAGAGTCACTGACGTCTCTGGAGCAGGCATACTCGCTTGATCCGGAAAAACCCGAGATCCAATATTTCCTCGCACGCACACACGCTGCGCTTGGTGACCCACAGAACGCAGTCACGTTTCTACAATATTCAATCCTCAATGGATTCCAGCCCGAACGTGATGCTAGAGAACTACTTGCGGACTACGCATTGGAACTCGGGAATACTGACCTTGCACTGGAACAATTCAAGCTCATAGCAGAAGGAAAAGATGGAGACCTAGAAACGTATAAACGCTACATCGATCTTGCGATCAGCGCTCCAAATCATGGAGTTGAGGCACTCTCTATTGCGAAAACTGCACTGCAGAGATATCCCGATGACGCAGTGGCCCTCACACTCGCGAGCAAAGCAGCACTTGCAGCCGGACTTCCTGCAGAGGCAGAAAAATATATCCAGTCTGCCCTCAAGATCAATCCGAAGAGTAGAGAGGCTGCAGAAGTGCAGGAAGCTATTAAGAAGGCGGGGGAAGCGAAATGAGTCGCTACGGATGGGAAGTACCGACTAGGTCCTCACCCCCGTCCCCTCTCCTTGCAGGAGAGGGGTGCGCTGCTTAGAATCAAAGACTATGGATGCGAAAGAATCTCTTCGGCACAGGGAAAAGTTGAAATTCAAAAGAACTCTGCGCCAGAATCTGACGCCAGCAGAACAAATTCTGTGGCAAGAATTACGAAATAGAAAGCTACGCGGAACAAAGTGGAGACGACAAGAAAACATTGACCAATTCATCGCAGATTTTCTGTGCAAAGAACACAAGTTGATTGTGGAAGTAGATGGCGGGATTCATGAACTACAGCAAGAATACGACCGTCTACGAACGATAACCATCAACGTACATGGATACCGTGTTCTTCGTTTTCACAACGAAGAAATTCTGGAAAATATCTCACACGTTTTGTATAAGATTTCTGAGGAAATCACTCATGCTCTTGAAACTCGTAAAACGTAAGTCACCCCCTCTCATGCATAAGGAGAGGGGGCTGGGGGGTGAGGATCGAAATATAAACAAAAAGACCATTGCTGGTCTTTTTGTATTTGTTTTCGCCTCCTCGGCTATCAACGAATGAATTGTAGAAAACTTTCGCTGAGCCTTCGTGCGGAGGGAATACATGGGGGAGGAGCCCCGTATAACTCTACCTTGCTAGGGTCTCTTATTTCTCCTCGTGACCAGACGAAGTCCCCGGACCGGTTCGTCACGCGGTGCTAAAAGCTCCGGGAGAACACTGGGGAGAAAGGTGGCACCCCCTAGAACTCACTCATATCCAAAGGGCGTCATCGCAGAGTAGAGAGGGTGGCAACCGTGTTGGCAGTGTTCTTAAGCGCGACGGGCACTACCCTCTCTAGTGAAGTAGTTAAGTATTTGGTAGTACGTAGTAAGGAATTATTCTTACTTCTTACTACTCGTCGGTGGTGTGAATGATCATGTGTATGTGGGTGCCGGGCGCCTGCCTGCCGGCAGGCAGGTCCGCGGCTGTGTGTCTTTGTTTTCTGTGTGTGATCTCTTTTAAATTTGAAAGAAATCATGCCATTGTAATCCCGCTAAGAATTTACGCAAGTTCTTGCACTGGAAGTTTTAAGAGAATATGTTGTTGTATAAAAGATGTATTCGACAACTCCCCTGCTATAGTGCACCTATGATTCTACGTTCCTTGCACCGCTTTCGGATTGTGACACTCATCACAATAGGTATAGCGATCGCACTCGCTGCTATCGTAGGCATCGCTCTCAATCTGACAGTTGATCCAAAAACACTACATCTTTCAGATCGCATCAATCCGACGGCAACTGTTCTCTACATTTCGACAACGGATCGTGCAACGCTGTTTACGACACTCAATCGCTTCGATGCCCTGCTCGGTGACAAAAAGCCCTCACCAACAGATTTTGCGAATGCTGATCGCTACGAATTTGCCATCGTACAATCAGGATCTGGCAATCTCTCATGGATGTTCTATGGTCACAATATCCAAGCACGGAATCATGTAACGGTACTCTCAGAAAATAATCCGTCGCTCTTTCTGCCGCTCAAGGAACGCCGGAAGTCCTTGTCATTCACTCCGCTCTTTACTGAGGCAGGAGAATCCGAAAAATCACTAGTGTGGTTTCGCACTGCATTTTTTCCCCTACCCGAGATCGAGAGTGCAACCATTGTGCAAGCTCTCCTTGCTCCATATTCAGTAGGGATCATTTTCTTCGATACGTCAGATCAGGGCCAACTGTTGCTTCTGTCAGAGATAACAACGATGAAAGGGGGTAGCATTGAAAGAAGTGATACGGATGATGCCCCATTCGACCTCTCGCTTGGGAACACAAAGACTCTCATCGATTCTTTTGTCACAGCCTTGCAAGAGAAGGATGCAGAACTTCTCGATGGACTTGCTGGCATTTTAAAAGCACGCATGAAAAAATTTACCGGGTTGAGTGATCTGCAAAAAATTCGCTCTGATCTCTTCTCCGGACCACTCAATATCACACTAAGAAATGGCATCGGTACAGAGGTACTCTTCAGCATTTCAGGTACGGCGAGCCAGGAGAAAGTCATTGGATCGTGGATACACGCTATTGCTTCAATGAACATGGAAGGCACGATGCGACACATGGATTTCTTCAAGAAGGAATTCACGCGAACGGACATCGTAGCTGACGAAACACAAGGGCTTCAAACCCTAGAGGAATATAAAGGTTGGTCGATGACGCAGATTGGCGGAAGCGGTAGTGATCTATCCATTGTCGCTGCAACAGCAGGACGTCGGTACGTACTCGGAAGTAACCAAGAATTAGTGAAACAGGTCATTGATGGATATGGCACATCTCAAAGCTCAGCTCTCGCAGCAGGGACGATGGACATTCCATGGTTTACGAAACAGGCCGAAGATCAACTCCCCTTCTTGATTCCACTACGTCCTACGATGGAATCTCTCTTCGGTACGTCTGGATCTCGGCTCTCTTGGCACATCGCTCCCATCACGCGTGGCATTCGTATCGATTGGTCGCTCACACGATTTGCACCAGGACGTTAGTCGATCAACTGCCAACAGAGACGTCCGATGTTGACGACTAGTAAATTGTCTTTGTCCCCGCTACCCTTTGTCCCACACTATGCATAACTACGACTTCCTCAGGCCTGCCAAATACTTTTTCGTGATCTCCACGGTTGCGACGCTCGTGAGCATCGTCCTTCTCTTTGTGCCAGGGCCGCGTTATTCCATCGAATTCACTGGGGGAACTCGCGTTGAAATTGCCGTTCCAGAAGGTAAGACCAATCAAGATGTGAGCTCTGCGCTGACGTCATTCAAAGAAATGGATCTCATTCCAAGTGTGAACCGAATGCAGAATGGCAATTTTCTTATTCGCATGAAAGGCATTGACGCAGAAACGCACAACGCCCTTCTTGAACACCTCAAAAGCACTCTCGGCGATGTCTCAGAAGTACAGTACACCACCATAGGTCCGACAGTCGGAGCGACGCTCAAGACACGCGCCGTCTACGCACTGATTGCTGCATGCTTCGGGATTATTCTCTATCTCGCCTTTGCATTCCGCAAAATCCCACGACGCTACAGTCCATGGAAATTCGGCATCGTCGCTGTGGCGACGCTCATGCATGACGTCATGGTAACAGTCGGTACTTTCGTTGTTCTCAGTATGTTCACGAACTTCGAAGCAGATTCACTCTTTGTCACAGCTCTCCTCACAATTCTCGGTTATTCGGTCAATGACACCATCATTATTTTTGACCGCATACGAGATAATCTCTTTGCACAGGAGCGTAAAGAAGACTTCGCAACCATCGCAAACCGTTCAGTGAACCAGTCGTGGAAACGTTCAATCTACACAAGCACCTCGACACTCATCATGCTTTTCTCACTGTTCTTCCTCGGTAGCGAGTCCATCAAGTGGTTTGTCCTGACGCTCATCATTGGTATCGGACTCGGAACCTACTCGTCCATCTTCGTCGCAACTCCGCTCCTCGTTTACTGGAACAAGCGACAGCAACATCACTAAGAGTGATCTCTGCGACTGTTGCATCATTGCCCAGACTTCCCTTCGTGCACCTATGGACACTACAATTGAGAAACTCCCTCAGTCTCGTATCCGCACCGTGACGATTGTCACGGAAGAGGAACGCTTGCAAGGAGAAAAACTTGCACTCGCTCTCCTTGCCGAGCATGTCGAAATCAAAGGATTCCGCATCGGGAAAGCACCTGCTGATATGATAAAAAGTCGTGTTGGTGATGAGAAACTGATGGAAGAAACAGTGCGCGCTCTTCTCCCAAAAGTAATGAAGGAGGCGCTAGAAAAGAGCAGTGCTAAGCCAATTTTGCGTCCGGCAGCACACGTTGTCACCACGAAACCTCTCACCATTGCCTTTACATTTGTTGAGCGTCCACCCGTCACACTCAAGAAGCCTGACTCCATCACAGTCGAGAAGAAAAAAATCACGGAAACAACTGAGGAAGAGGCAGAAGCCTTCATCAAGAAAATTCTGATGCAAGACAGGACTGATACACCAGTAGATCGAGCAGCGGAGGATGGTGATCTTGTCAGTATTGCAATGACATCAACGAAGAAAGGCGTTCCCGTCGAAGAGCTCACCGTGGGTCATTACAACTTTGTTCTTGGTGCAGAAGATCTTCTGCCACAGCTGGCACCTCACATTCTTGGCATGAAGAAAGACGAGAAGAAGAGCGTAGACGTTTCGTTCCCGAAAGACCACGACATCCCTGCTATTCGCGGCGAGAAAATAGCAATGGAAATAACGGCAAAAGGCGTGAGCAAAATAACACTACCAACATTGACGCCGGAATATCTGAAGTCTCGCATGGGTAGCGACACAACACCTGAAAAATTCCGCACCGATGTGAAGAAAATGCTACTCGATCGCAAAAAAACAGAAGAGATGAAGCGACGTGAAGAAGATCTGTATGAGAAAGTACGTGAAGCAACCAAGGTGGACGTTGCTCAGGAAATTTTGGATGCTGAGGTCCAGGATATGGTACGTGATTTGCACCAGCGCCTTGAGGATCAAAAAATGTCGATGGATGACTGGCTCAAAGCCACGAACAAGGATCCTACATCCGTCGTCGATGAGATGAAACAGATCGCCAGTAGTCGCATCGTTCTCCGGTTTGGCATGCAGGAACTGGCAGGAAAACTGAATATCGAGCCAGATCCGAAGGCCTTGGAAGATAACCTAAACGCTGCTCGCAAAAGTGACGGGCGAGATGGTGAAGGCATCCCCGAAACAGAGCTCCAACCAGGTGGTACGGTGTATGAGCAGATCCGGTTTGATCTACGCATGCAGGCACTTGTTGGGAATATGATCAACGACGAAGAAGCTGCACCGATGAAGAAGGCGGCGTAAGTGCTAGCAGCCTCACTACATGGCTTGGTTACTTTGTATTGTAAAAGAGTGGTAGCGCATCTCCCACGTCTGGAGGCCACGTGACACCATTCATGAACTGCTTGCCATACAACATGAGAGACATTGCATGTTGCCATGTAGAAAACTCGCTATCAGCCTCATGGAGATCCTGAATAACATTTGCTCCAAGATCAGTACCTCCCTGCAGAGTTTCTGGGTGTCTTTCAGCCAACAGTGAATGTGTACGATACAGAAGGTCATAATGAAAAGACGCGTCATGATCTCGCATGTACTTAAGTGTCTCGAAGCGTTTCGGTATTATTGCTCTGTACACATCGAGTCGTTCGCAAGCCAAATCGCATTCTGTAGAAGGCGTAGTGGAAGGAGCAAGCCGTCTCCGAGTGTCGGAAACTTGTGCAAACGCTTCCAGCTCACTTGCATCAGGAGGGGCGGAAACTGAAGCAAACTGATCACGCCATCCGCTGATTTGACCTTCGATATCCGGATATAATCTTTTAAATGTCATACGCACAGTTGCTAGTGCCTGTTCGATTCTCTCTAAACATGCGTGAGCCTCAAGATTAATGTGCGAACAAGCCCCTTGGACTGATTCCAATGTATACCCGAGTGGTTGGAGTGGTGCCATAAAGGTCGCACGATATCATGAAAATGGATGGATGCAAGAATCTCACCACAGAGCAATCTTGGGAGCAGGCGGTAGCATCACTGCTACTGAGGTCCTCACGCTCCTACACCTTCCAATACATCTTCATCTTCCTCTCCGGATTTGATGTCTTCACCATATGGCAGTCGTGACGATGCACGTTGACCACGCCATTGCGGGTGACGATGCCGACAATCTTCTCCGGTCTTGGTTCACTCGTATCTGGGCCACAGCACTTCGCAAATCGGTAAGGCATGGTAAGAGTCTGACCTTCGATCCCAACGCGATCTTTTTTGGCAACCGATTGCTTCTTTGCTCGCGTCTTTAACTGTGCTGGACGCGGCGGAATGTGACGCAAGATCGAGGACGTGCGGACGGAACCCATACCAACTTTTACTAGCTGATCTTCACGCTCTTTCTGCGTCAACGTCTGACCTTCAAACGTCGCAATAGCGTTCAGATCGTTATCAAGTGATGGTTGCCCACGGGATTTCAGTTCAGCATTCACGGCATCTCTGCCTTTTGCAAGAAACTGCGAACGATTGTGCGAGAAAAAATATGCCTTCAGTTTTGATCGACCGGACGGAGTGACAAGTTCCTCGAGCCACTGCAATGTTGGCTGCGGATGTTTATTCGTGAGAATTTCTACAACATCACCATTTTCAAGTTTGTATGAAATAGGAACAATAGAACCGTTTACTCGAGCAGATTTGTACCGAAGACCGACATCCGTATGAAGGATGAAGGCAAAATCGAGGGGAGTGCCGCCATCTGGTAGCTCAATGATGTCACCACGCGGAGTCAGAACGTAAATGTGATCTACAAGCTTCATCGTCTCTGCCGCTTTCTCAGGATCACCGACCGACTGTTGCTTCAGGAGCACATCACTGAGCTCCATCTGTTTCACGGAGTTCATAACACGGTTCCCCTGGCCTCCATCTTTATAGAGCCAATGTGCAGCAATACCGTATTCAGCTTCGAGGTGCATGTCTTCCGTACGAATTTGAACTTCGATCACGATGTCTTTTGGCGCATCTGGTAAACCAATAAGGCAGGTATGAAGCGACTGATAACCGTTCGGCTTCGGAAAAGAAATGTAATCCTTAAATCGATGAGAAATAGGTGTAGCTAACTGATGAAGAAGACCAAGTGTTTGATAGCAATCTGGCAGCGTTTCTACAACAACGCGAATAGCAAAGAGATCAGAAATTTTCTCCAGTGCAGTCACACTCTTCGAATGCATTTTCTGAAAGATGCTGTATGACTGTTTTTGGCGTGCCATGACGCGAGCGTTAATCCCCTCTTTTTTGAGAAAAAGCTTCAGTTTTTCAGCGGATCTCTCAAGAAACTGGCCATGTTCAGATCGTAGGCGCTTCAGTTGAAGATCAATATTCTGCGCATCCGTGGGATAGCATTCTGGGAATGCTGATCGCTCGAGCCGATATTTGAGCGCATAGATACCGAGTCGTGCAGCAACCGGAGCAAACAGCTGTAAGGACTGACGACAAAGCCGCATCCGATACTCCGACTTTACATGCGCTAGCTGCTCCATGAGCACGCACGCGACCGAGAGCGCTGTCAGGAGAACGCGTACATCGTCGGCTACTGAAACGAGCATAATCTTCATGTCATCCACAGACTTGCGCCAGTCAGTGGTGTACAGATGTGACAGAAGGTGAATACGACTCACAATATCCCTCACTGGACGTCCAAACTCTTTGCCGATCTCCGTGATGGAAGCATCTGGCACTTTCAGGGCATGCTGCAGAATAGCGGCAACAATCGCGTCTTCGTCTGGGCAAAACTCAGATAAAAACCTGGCTGTATGCGCTGCATGCTCAAAAAGCGTAATCTCTGGCAACAGCTCCAAGGTTTGATCACCATAATGACGAGCTGCATATGCCAGAGCTTTCTCAAGACGACGATCGTCCACGCCAGGCACAAGATCACGAATGATTTCGATCGACTTCCTCCCAGTAGCGGTCGAGAGACTGTCCATGGAGAAGACGTAGTGTATCACAAAACAAGGCTCAATTTTTCGAAAGTGTGCAGACTTGAATGAAGACCTGTTGACATTGGAGCCTATCTCGATTATATTGCACCTGTCCGAAGACCGGAGGTTGTAGGCCCCAGGCCTACGTTAAATCCTCCCGAGGAATACAGCAGCGCTCATCCGGCCCCGGCTTGGTGAATCGTGCCGTGTTCCTCGCTGGTCTCCCGGGCACGAGACCAGTTTTTTTATGGTTTCGTGGGTCAGAGGACCCATATCTTGCCGAACTTTCCACTTTTCACTTTCAACTTTCTACTCGCCCATGGCTCTCACTCGTACCCAAAAGGAATCACAGGTCACTGCTCTAACGGAAAAGATGAAAAATGCCTCCTCGGTGATCTTCACCCACTACCTCGGCCTTACGGTGTCCGATATCACGAAGCTCCGCGCCCACCTCCGACAAGAGGAGGCTGAGATGCAGGTCGCTAAAAAGTCCCTCATTCAACTCGCGGCAAAGAATGCAAACGCTCCAGAGATCGCAGACAGCGTCATTCCTGGTGGTGTCGCGTGCATCTTCAGCTACAAGGAACCTACAGCTGGTGCCAGCGTCACTCACAAATTTGGGAAAGATCATCCACAGATTAAACTTGTCGGCGGTATTTTCTCAGGCAAGGTTCTTACATCTGCTGAAGCGTCAGAGATGGCAACCATTCCATCCAAGATCCAGCTCATCGGGATGTTTATGGCGATGTGCAACACTCCTCTTACGCAGTTTGCTTCAGCAATCGGCAGCCCGCTTACTGGCTTTGCACGTGCACTCTCGGAAATTGCCAAGAAGAAAGAGCTTTCTGCTCCGGCGCCAGCTGCTCCTGAAGTCTCTGCCGTCGCCACGCCTGCTGCTCTCCCAGAAGTTTCTCCTCCCGTTGTCGATACTCCCCCGCCAGCAGCTGAAGAGCCTTCTGCGCCTGCAGCAGCATAACTCTCGCGATTCATTCTTTCATTTCCCCCTTTCCCATTTATCCCATGTCAGATTCCGTCACACTCGCAAAAGAGGAGCAAGCAGTCATCGATGCCCTAGAGAAGCTGAACGTCATTCAGCTCAACAACGTTGTAAAGTTCATGGAGAAGCAGTACGGCATTTCTGCCGCTGCTCCTATGGCTGCTGCCGCACCTGCAGCTGCCGCTGCTCCAGCTGAAGAAAAGTCTGCGTACGACGTCGAACTCACTGATGCAGGCGCTCAGAAAATCGCAATCATCAAAGTAGTCCGCGAAATCACACAGCTCGGTCTTGGAGAGGCAAAGGATCTTGTCGACAAGACACCAGCGATGATCAAGAAAGGTGTCGCCAAAGCTGAAGCTGACGAAATGAAAAAGAAGCTTGAGGCTGCCGGAGGCAAAGTAAACCTCAAATAATTCCCATTCGAGAATAGAAAGAGCCCAGGGAACTGGGCTTTTTTATGTTCTGAGAAGTGGAAAGTACGCGCGCCTTCGCCTAAGGTATGTACGGTTTCCGTACCTACTTTCAGCTTTCAACTTTTACTTTCAACTTTAATGCACGCCTTTCTCAGCACGTACATTTTCATCATTCCGCTCATCGTCGGACTCTTGTGTGAGGCTGTGAAGGTATGTACAGAAGGCATAGAACGAGGTGCTTGGCACGAAGGACTCTTTCGTTCGGGCGGCATGCCAAGTAGCCATAGTGCCTTCGTCACTTCCCTCCTCATGGTTGTCGCCAAAAAATCCGGATTGGACTCCGCTGATTTCGCTATCGCGTTCGTCTTTGCTTGTATCGTGTATTACGATGCACTCAATTCCAGACGAGCCATCGGTGAACAAGCAAAAATTCTCAATAGACTCCAGCAATGGAGTCATCTATCGGAACGTCTCGGTCATTCTTTTCTTGAAGTCATTGGAGGAATCATCTTCGGTTCCAGCATGACGCTCATTGGTATTCAGCTCATGAGCTAGCGAAAAAAGCGGAAAAAAGGTATAATGGTGGGATTCATGTCCACCACAACTTTTATGGAGACACTGAAACAGTCATCCCCTCGCATCTCACGACACAAGATCCGACTCGTTGGTGTAGCCGGCGTTGTTGCTGGTCTTTGCATCATCATCTTTGGAGGAACATCGACATTGCAAACTCTGGATGCACTGTCTGGATCTTTGACACATGCAGAAAAGTTGCAATTCCGTGCTCTCAAAGAAGCCGAGAAAGCAACCAATAAAGTAGATGCACGCCTTCAGCAAGTAGAGGAAAGGGCGCAAAGGGAATTTGAGAGCGCGCAAACAAAAATGCAGAAAGAGCTTGAGAAAGCAGAGAAAATAGCTATGGAAGAGAAAGAAAAAATCCAAGAGACGCTTAAGAAAAAAATAAAAGACACAGCAGATCTCACAATTGTGAAAGAAGGACCAGAACGCATCTCCTCTCAAGACGATCTTGTGTACCGAGTGACGCTGACAAATGCGGGGCCAATGAATGTGAATCAGATACGCTTCAGTGAACCACGTCACGACCAATTGACACTCGAGGCTGCAGCAGTGATCGACAGCGACGACGACGTTTCGTGCTCGAATATCGAGGATCGATGGGTATGCGTGCTCGAGATGACGTCACCGCTTTCAGCGAAGCAGAGCAAAGTCATTGAACTTCGTTATCGGACGCATGCAGTAGATCAAGATCCTCCTTGTGATACAACGTTTGTGACAGGCCCCACGATGATCCATAGTGGTGATACAACGCCCATTGATCTGTATAAAGACAATAATGAATCTACAAGCATTTCAACATACATGATGTGCAGTGGCTCATAGTGGATAGGACGAGCGCTCTATGGATGGCTTGCTTGTGTGGAAAATCATTGACTAACACTATTAATTCGGGATATAGTGACAACGCAAACGCCTTCGTCTACCGTCGATCGGACAAAACCGAGTACGTACGAGAAAACAAGGAAGGTTGCAGTTTACTTCCTTTTTTTTATTCGTATGGCTGATCAACAGCTAACGTGCCGCGACTGCGGCGCACCGTTCGCCTTCTCCGAGGGAGAGCAAGCATTCTACGCAGAGCGTGGACTCGCTGCTCCTCAGCGTTGCAAGGATTGTCGCAACAAGCGCAAGGACGAGCGCATGCAGACTCGCCAGATGTTTCCTGCCACTTGTGCAAAGTGTGGAAACGCCTGTGAGGTTCCGTTCAAGCCGCGCCCCGAGTCCGAGGGCGGCCGTCCGGTCCTCTGTCTCGCCTGCTTCAAAGCAGACAAGGCAGGAGCGTAGGCACGCCAAGGTAAGATGAAGGCCTCGAAAAGAGGCCTTTTTCGTGCAAGAAAAAAGGCAGCGGAGTATCCTCCTCAACGTTTCCCCATCCTTCCATGACATACGAAGCATTCGTCGAACTTCTCGAAAGGCGTCGCAGCATTCGATACTTCGAAAAGAAGCCAATCGAAAAACAGATCCTTGATAAAATTCTGGCAACGGGGGTTATGGCACCAAGTGTTTCAAATACACAGCCCTGGCATTTTCATGTGCTAGAAAATACGGATCTGAAGGAAAAAATCATGGAACACTCGTGTTACGGTAATTTTGTCGTTGGTGCTGCCACACTCATCGTCGTAACGTGCAACAAGGCTGCAAAGGCGGCACATGAATCTACTATCTGGAATCCACGTGAGATGGAGTATTCCTGTGCTATCGCAATGCAAAACATTATGTTGGCAGCTACTACGCTTGAGATCGGTAGTTGCTGGGTCTCGCTTCATCACGGACCAACGCATAACTTCCTAAAACTTCCTGATCATAACGTCGTCATTGGTGGCATCATGCTTGGCTATCTGAAAGAAGGAGAAAAAGAACCAAGCGGAGAACATGAACGGAGGCCACTTGAAAACGTCGTGACATATCTCAAGTAAAAAGTGACTACGTCAAAAAAAATCAGTAAACTCCCTCCTGATGTCATTCACGTCACGACCCGTCCGCGAAGAAAAAAAACCTAGCAAACTCCGACGATATGCGGCGTTTGTACTACCGATGATTCGATCTGGAATGCAATTTCAGAAACATTTCGAGCATGCCAAAGAGGAAGATTTGGCAAAAGTGAAACGCGAACGAACACTCAAGCGCACGATCACGATACTTCTCTCTGCCCTTTTGGTACTTCTTTTGCTTATAGGAACACTCAAAGTGCTCGTTCGTCTCAAGGCACTGACACTGAGCATGGCCAGTATTGCTGGAGTGACGCTATCGACAGATGCAAATGGCTTTACGAACATTCTGTTACTCGGCGAAGGCGACAATAATCATGATGGTGTGGATCTTACAGACACAGTGATGATTGCTAGTCTTGATCCAAAAAATACAAAAAGCGCTGTACTCCTCAGTATTCCGAGAGACACATATGTGCTCTCAACAGAGAAGATGGGGAAAGATCGCATCAACAGCTTGTATAGAAACTATAAAAATTTTCTCGTTCGAAAAGGTACAAACAAACCTGAGGCATCGACAGAATCCATGCAGGAACTTGAAAAGGAAATCGGATCACATATTGGACTATCACTTCATGGTGCTATCAAAGTAAATTTCTCCGGTTTCATAGAGGCAATCGATGCAATTGGCGGCATCGATGTTGAGGTTCCTTCCGACATCGTTGATCCTGAATATCCAGGGCCTAATTACACGTATGAAACATTCCAAATCGCCAAAGGTGTACAACATCTCGACGGCGCCACTGCACTGAAATACGCACGCTCTCGACACTCAACGAGTGATTTCTCTCGTTCATTCCGACAGCAACAGATCATCACCGCAGCTGCAAAAAAAGTGAAAGAGGGCGGGCTCATTAAGAACGCGAGCAAGCTCACAGAGCTCCTGAGTATCATTTCAAAAAACGTGGAAAGCACTCTGTCGACACGGGAGCTCTTGGGTCTCGCTGATATGGGTAAAGCTATCGACACCCACAAAATTGTCTCAACGCAACTAAACGATCAAAACGGTCTCTTTGGTAGTGGCATCGAGCAAGGTGGATTTCTGTACTCGCCTCCACGTGAAGAATTCGATGGTGCTGCAGTTCTCCTCCCCGTATCCATACCAGCCCTACCAGTCACATGGAAACAGATTCAAAAATTCGTTACGTTGCTCCTCATACATCGTGAGATCTTCATCAATCCGCCCACCATCACGATCCTCAACGGCGGCGCCAAAGAAGGTCTTGCGCGTAAGCTCGGCGGAGAATTGTATCGATATAACATGAATATCCTTGGAACGAGAAATTATGGACCAAAAGGCAGCCCTATTTTTGACACATCCTTCATTGCGATCAATCCGTCCCTGCTAGGAGGGGGTGACGAGACAAAAGACTCGCTTCTGCGCGCGCAAAAGACAAGCGTCCTCCTCTCTACAATACTCAAGCTGACCGAAAGAAAAATCTCTGATGTAGCACCATTTGAGAAGGATGCAGCCGATATCGTCATCGTACTCGGAAAAGACTTCGGGTACACTCCTTTGCAGGAACTCCTCTAGGATTTCCGCACCGATGCTTACCCCCCGCGAGATCATCGCCCAAGCTTGGACCGTGACCACCACGGAGCCCTCTCTCAAGCGTTGGGGTTTTGCCGGAAGTGCTCTCCGGCTGCTACTTGATATCAAGTTAGTTGGCTATCAAATTTACTTTTTCTATGCCTACATGGCAGGGGAAACAGTTGGTCTTTTTGATGATGGCATCTGGCTCTATGCCAATGCGCCTCTGCCGGTTTTCTGGACTGTCCTCATCACATTCGGATTACTCGTCATCTCGGAACTCTTTGTGCCAATTTTCTGTGACGGTGCAATCATCGGGCTCACGGCGAAATCACACAGCAAAGAACGTGTCAGCGGCGGATTTATTTTGGGGATGTACAACTTTTTCCCTATTTTCGCAGTCCACGAACTCTTCATCTTCAGCGGTGTGAACCTTCTTATTACAGCGATTTCGCTTCTTCTGCGTTACGGAAGTGGCCTCCAAGGTTTTCTCATCACCATCGCGACCATTCTCTGGCTTTTTTCAAGCATCATGAGTTTCCTTGCAAGTTTTGCAGAACCAGCAATTGTCGTGCGCAAAGTCGGCGTCTTCGACGCCATCGGTCAAAGCACGAAACTGGTATTCAGTTATCCCGGTCATATCATTTTTCTCATACTTCTACTTCTTATTATTACTTTTCGAATCTTTGTGAATCTTGTAATCCTTATTCTGATCCCTACTCTTGTCATTGGCTTAGGTATCGTATTAACGTACATCCTTACTCCCGTCATTAGTTATAGCATCGCAGGAATTATTGCACTGATTCTCACACTCGTTGCGGCATATTTTTTCATGTACCTACACGTATTCAAGCAAGCAGTGTGGACGATCATGTACATGGAACTCACAAAAGAAAAAGAGTTGGATAAGATCGGATAGAAAGATTGTTTGTAAAATCAAAGTCATACCGATGCAACTGGAAGCGTAATAGATTTCTTGACGGTGAACAAGCGTACACCTATGATGGTGAACGCCTGTCCACCGTAGCTCAAACGAGCGAAGGCGGAATTGTTCCCACCATCTTCTATGTCACTCACACCGCACCAGCGCACTGTTCTCAATTACATTGGTGAATTTCAAGGAAAACGTGGCTACTCGCCATCTCTGGCGGATTTAGCCGTTGCCTTCGGCGTCCGCAGCAAGAATTCCATCGCCAAAGTCATCAATACACTCGTCGCAGAAAAACAGATCGAGAAAGATCCAAAAGGTCGCATCAAAATTATCACGATGCCAAGTGACAATACGCCAGTCGCGATGGTGCTTCCTCTCTTTGGTCCTATCGCCGCTGGTTTTGCAGCCCCAGTAGAAGAGCATGCTGAAGAGCAAATCACCATCGAGAATTATCTCGTCAAAGACCGCTCATCCACGTTCCTTCTCCGCGTCAAAGGCGACAGCATGATCGGCGCCCTCATTCATGAGGGTGATCTCGTTGTCGTAGATCGGAGTAAACAACCAAAGCCAGGCGATATTGTCGTTGGTGTTCTTGATGGAGAATTCACGTTGAAGCGTCTGAAAAAAGATAAAGGCAAATACTATTTACAGGCAGAAAATCCGGAGTATCCGGATCTCTACGCACTTGAAGAACTGAAAGTGGCAGGCGTGGTCGTAGGATTGATGAGGAAAATGACAATGTAGAAAGAATATCGAATATGGAATATCGAATATCGTATAGCGTATAGCGATGATGATCACTAAACCATCTCTCAAAGGCGACCGTATTCAATCTTTTACACATCTCCATGCTTGGCAACAGGCGCATGTATTCGTGTTACAGATCTACAAATGCACTGGCGAATTCCCACAACAAGAAACATTTGGCCTTACATCCCAAATGAGACGTGCAGCAGTCTCTATTACTTCGAACATAGCCGAAGGATTTCGGAAACGAACACTAAAAGAGAAACGGCAATTTTTTACCACAAGCATGGCTTCACTTACTGAAGTACAAAATCAATTGTTGATAGGAAAGGATCTTTCATATATTGCGTCGAAAGATTTTACGGCAATCGCCAACCAGTCTGTGAGAGTGAGCAAACTCATACAGGGATTAATACGAGGACTATCAAAGCTTTAATAGCGACATTCAATATTCGACATTCCACATTCGTCATGCCTTCTTGTATTGCTCACATCGACGCTGACTCGTTCTTCGCTTCCTTCATCATCCGTACGCATCCTGAGTTCAGAGGCAAGCCACTCCTCGCCATCGGCATGGGTGGCGGATGTGTCATCGCAGCAACGTATGAAGCGAAGGCAAAAGGCGTAAAAACGGGCATGCCGCTCTTTGAAGCACGAAAACTTGTACCGGGAGCCATCGAAATGGCTGCTGACTTCCGTGAAACGGGCATCGCGTCGGAGCAGATCGAATCCATTCTCAAAAACCACTGTCCAATTGTAGAGCAATATAGTATCGATGAATGGTTTTTGGATCTTCGAAGCTTAGTGGGCGGAGCACCAAAAGACTGTCATGCATGGGGCACAGAAATCCAGAAAGAAATTCTCCAGCATACCGCGCTTTCGGTCTCCATCGGCATTGCAGGAAGTAAGCTTCTTGCAAAAATGGCTGGTGAATACCGCAAGCCAGCCGGCATCACAGTCGTTGCAACGAAAGAGGACACCAAAAAATTTCTTCAAACACGAACTGCGCACGCTATTCCAGGAATCGGCAGGCAACGGATGATCAAAACTGACGTCCTCGGATGGAAAACGGCATGGGACATCGCAACTGCTCCATCTCCAGAGATTATCCGTATCTGCGGAAAGCCCGGCATCGATATGCAACGTGAGCTACTCGGCGAATCAATAGAAAACGTTATGGAAAATACTGCGCTGCCAAAGTCCATCTCGCGTTGCCGCTCATTGAAGACGACCGATGACCGTGAGATAGGAAAGGCACATCTTCTCAAGCACCTCGAATACTGCGTCCTCAAGATGCGCCGTCACAAACTCGGGTGCTCAGAAGTATCGATATGGATACGAACGCCGGATTTCGCGCACCGAAATGTCCACCGTAAACTGAGCCGCCTCTGCGCCACAGTCGATGAGATCGCAGGATCGGCCATATCTGCTTTCAGTAGTTTCACATGGCACGGTCAACGGTTCAATCAAGTAGGACTCGCACTCTTGGGACTGAAAAATGCCGACATACGACAGCAATCACTCTTCGATGATCCCAATAAAAACGTCACAGGCGAGAGACTACAAGCGACGATGGATGATCTGCATGGCAAATACGGCCGCGACAGTCTGACGCATGCCGCAGCACTTTCGGTGAATTCGGGAACGGTGAAAGAGTTGAATTTACCGATGGTCGGATAGGAGATATTGTCTTTCCACTTTCTTTTGAGCAGAAATTTAACGACGACAATCGTCGATGTCGCTTACATTTTCTTCTTGGGGGATCAGGGAACCTCGGCGCGGTTCCCTAGATCCCCCAAACCCCCATACCTTCGCGCTTTAACCCGCTGAGGGTGGTGATATGCGTGGTAGTTCTCTCAAACTTTTGCATGAGTTCAGGAAACGTCCGTCAAATATATATGACGCGGCTCTGACTCTCGGTGGTGTTCCTGACTGGCGTGTAACTACAGCGACTTCAGCCTCTGGCATATCTTTGCAAGCTTCTCCTCAGCCTCCTCACACTTCTGCCTCTCTGCATTCACAAGTTCTTTCGGTGCACGATCCACAAAACTTTTATTGTCGAGCTTCGTTTTCACGCTTGAAACGTACTTCGTCAGTTCGGCCTGCTCTTTCTCAAGGCTCGCTTTCAGTTTCACAGGATCGAAAAGACCTTCGAGAGAAAGATGAATTTCAATATCAGCGAGAAATGCACTCGCGGCGTTCTTGGGTTTCACAGGATCAGTAACAATCGTAAGGCTTCCTACTTTTGCGAGGCGACGAATATGTGATTCCTGTTCCTCCAGCCCCTGACAGTACTTCGTGCTGACAAGTGTGATCGTAACGTCCGTGCCAGGCTCTACCCCCTGATCAGTACGAAGCCTTCTGATAGCGGTGATAACATCAATGAGCACTTGAAATTCTGCAAATGCCTTCGGATCTTTGCGCTCCTTCTTGACCTCAGGCCACTTGGCAGAAATCAATGAGGGAGCATGCTTCGGCGCAACGTGTGACCAAAGTTCTTCGGTAACGAAAGGACAGTACGGATGCAGGAGTGTCAGTATGCGGCGAAGAACATGGATGAGAACGGTGTGATTCGCCGTGCCTTTACTCAGTTCAAGGTACCAGTCGCAAAAATAATCCCACGTAAAGCTATACAGCTTCTCCCCAGTCTCGCTTAGCGCATATGTTTCTAAGCCTTTGGTCACGTCTTCAATGAGAATTTCTGACGCATGAAGAATAGCGCGGTCAGCAAGCGAAAGTTTTCCAAGTTCGGGAAGTTTTTCGATAGATGTTGGATCAATCCCCGCTTGTTCACACTGCATGAGCACGAATCGTGACGCATTCCAGAGTTTATTAATGAAATTTCGGTACCCTGCGATCTTCTCTTCATAGAGCCGTGAATCTGCCCCCGGACTCTGACCGACGATCATGGAAAGTCTCAGCGCATCGGCTCCGTACGTACTGATCATGTCGAGTGGGTCGATCATCGTCTCAGGATGCGATTTGCTCATCTTTTTCCCATCACGAGTGCGAATCAGGCCGTGAAGGTACACCGTTTTGAACGGAATCTGTCCGGTAGCATACGTCGTCATGAGAATCATGCGCGCCACCCAAAAGAAAAGGATGTCGTAACCCGTTTCCATGACAGCAGTCGGATGGAAAGTTTGAAAGTCAGAACTATTTTTGAGAATTTCTTCGAGCCTGAGCTTCGGATCTGCTGCAAGTTTCGAATCAATGAGAGTCGACCATGTCCAGAGCGCAGAACTAAACCATGTATCGAGTGTGTCTGGATCCTGCCGCAGGACAACATCCTGCGTACCCTCCGGAAGCACTACTTCTCCCCACACACCGTAGGCCGCCCCCTCATTCATGCGCCTTTTTTCTAAAACATGCTCAGCATTCTTGCCCTCTCGTACCGCATCAAGAGCAGACAAATTTGTTCGATGTGATACGACGAGAATCGTCCCCTCGGATCGTTCCTGCTGCATTCGGTTCCAGACATTCTTCGCACGATCAAAGAATGCAGACAGAGATTCGCCAGTTTTTCCTTCAATCGCACGCTCGATAGCCGGTTTTTCAGGAATTTCCGGAAGTCCCGTGATAGTGCCTAAATCAATCTGATTCAGGTCATCCCACACGTCCGGTGCAGAAATGCCAAGTTCCTTGGCCACAATCTCCGCAGTACGAAGGGCGCGAATAGAACGACTACTAACGACTTTCGAAATGCTACGATCTCGAAGAGCATGAGCTAAATCTTTCGCATGCTTTTCTCCTGCAGGAGATAATTCATCATGATGCCCTTGAACAATGCCATTTTTATTGCCAACACTTTCACCATGACGAGCAAGAATAAAATGCTGCTGCGGACGAAGGTACTCTTTGCCATCAAGCCCATACCACACCGGAATCCTGTGCCCCCACCAGATTTGACGGGAAATGCACCAATCACGAAGATTATCGATCCAGTGGAAGTACGTTTTCTCAAATCGATCAGGAATGACCTTGATATCACCATGATGAATGACCGAATGCATTATCTGTTTCAGACTCATAAGAGTTCTCCCCTCTCCTGCAAGGAGAGGGGTTGGGGGTGAGGACCACGGCACCACTTCTTTATTAACATCGATGAACCACTGAAGCTTTATTTGTGGCTCAATGGAGCCACCTCCACGCTGTGAGACAGCCTTATTGTGTACGTAGTTGTCATCAGATTTTACAAGAAGACCTTTCAATTTCAGCTTTTCCACGATGAGCGGACGAGCCTCCTCGATCTTCATGCCTTTGAACTCTCCTGCAATGTCCAACAGCCTACCGTCGAAGCCAATGACCTGCTCTTTTTCGAGCCCATGACGATCCGCGATCTCGAAGTCTATCTTGTCGTGCCACGGCGTGATGGTCATGACGCCCGTACCGAATTCCATATCGATGGATTCGTCCTTGATCACGGTCGCACGCACCGGACCGTTAATCCACTCGGCATCAAACGTCTCGCCGTGCTTGTATGTGCTGTACCTTTTGTCCTTCGGATGCATAACGACATACTTGTCACCGAATTTTGTCTCTGGTCTTGCAGTCGCGATCTCGAATGGACCGTACTTGAACGTGTAGAATGCACCTTTCTCCTCTTTGTAGTCCACTTCATCATCGGAAACAGTCGTTTGGAGTTTCGGGTCCCAATTCACGATGCGGTGCCCACGATAAATAAGGCCATCGGCGTGCATTTTCTTGAAGACTTCATTTACACAACGGTTGAGCGACGGCTCGAACGTGTAGCGCTCGCGCGACCAGTCACAACTCGATCCCATTTTACGAACCTGTCCTCGAATCGTGTTCTTGCTTAGCTCCACAAACTCCGCGATTTTTTTCACGAGCTTCTCGCGTCCAAGTTCCTTACGCGGATCTTTCATGCCACCATCCTTGAGTTGCTTAATAACAACATTCTCCGTTGCGATCGCAGCATGATCGGTTCCAGGAATCCACAATGTCTTTTTACCTCTCATGCGCGCGAAACGGATGAAGATGTCCTCGAGTGCAAGCATCACAGCATGACCGAGATGCAGCTGCCCTGTCGCATTCGGCGGTGGCATGCTGATGGTAAAAGGTTCACCGTTGGGATCACAGGATTCTGGCTTAAAAGCACCGCTCTTCTCCCACGCATCGTAAATCTTGTCTTCAACGGCCTTCGGGTCATACGCTTTGTCGAGCACTTGTACTGAGGGGAACGAAGTATGCGCAAAGTGTACCGGAGGGGCGCTCAAGCGGCACGTAATTTTCCCTGAACCAAAGCGAAGTGGAGTCGAAGTAGATATAAAACGTCTACACCGCTTAATGAAGAGGTAATTCCGTGGTCAGTGATCTGGAAAATTCGTCACTTTTTTCTCGCTCAAACGTCTGAGAAGAATATAATGGTACTAATGCATACGAACTGGTCACTGTCGGCACAGGAACATCGGCTTGTGTATGAGAAGCAGCCATCATACATGCGACAGTGGTGGGAGGAGACAACGGGGTACCAGGTGGTGGAACCCGGTAAAACTGCTGTGGGCAAAGTGGTAACGAGCGCGGTGAATGCAGTTGGCAAAGCTGGCGTGGGGGCAACAACGATACTCGATCGTACTGTCGACGCAGTAACAAACCCCACAGAACCAGAAGCTCTCCGTGAAAGAGATCTGCTTCCTCGCACGCAACGTGATATGCGTCAGCTCTACAAAGGAATTGTCAGTAAAAATGCAATTGATCACCCAGTAGGTACGGTCATAGCAAGTGGTATGCGCGTACTGAATGCGACAACATCGCTCGCGACCGATGGGATCCAGAAACTAGGAGGAGGAAGAAACGTATCGTCTTATCATACTGCCGCGTGAGCTTGGACCTCATACCAGCCCCAGTAGAACACTTCGCTGTGGTACACCCTGGTATCGTCCACGGTGCACTTGTTCTAGGCGGAGTGGTACTCGCAGGGGCACTTATCATCGGCGCAAATCGCATTAGGCTTAGAAAACTTGGAGTTCGGCACTGAAAATCTCAGAAAATTGAAGTAACTCACCAGGAGCAGGACCCGAAAACGAAAGGTGGGGGTCTGTGGTCTGCCGACTGAGCGAAGCGAGGGAGCGTGGGATTCGTTTCGGTGCGCTTTCTTTGCTACTTTCTTTGTCGGGCAGACAAAGAAAGTAGAGGATCCAAATGGCCAATTCCAAACTTTTTTGGTATAATGGAGAGAACATCAACACCAATGAACAGTCTCAACATTCCCTCCGGCATCGAATCTAACGCTTTAGCAAACGCGCCATCTGCCATGATGAGCCCTGCTGCGTTCGCAACAAACAGTATAACAAGTATTGCAGCGACTCTTGCGCCAGCCATCGGCGCACTCGCAACGCTCGGTATCGTTGGACTCGGAATGAAAACAATTATCACTGGCAAAAATCCGCTTAAAAGTAATACCGTAGGCTAAACAGAGGAATTCCAGATAGAATCAGTGCATGCCAAAGTACGATTTTCTGTGCGAAACATGTAACTGTGAATTTTCTGAAACACTCCCGATGGGAACAGTGGAGAGTCCCGCATGTATCGAGTGTCAGAAAAGTACAAGTGTGAGAAAACTGTTACGAGCGCCTATGGTGCATTTTAAGGGCAGCGGCTTTTATAAAACAGATAGTTCGAAAACAGTGGCTACAAAACCAAAAGTGACGACTGAAGCAAAACTGGCTGAGACGAAAACCGAAACAAAGCCCACAGAAACGAAGCCGACGGAGAAGAAGTCGGAAACGCCGACATAATCACGATCCGTGTGTTGCCCATAGCAAATCAAAAATCTTCTTCTGCATACCGGCAAGTTCCTGACTCTGGATCAAAAGCGAGAACCCTTCGTTCTTCGATGAAATGACGGCAAGCATGTCGTCGAACATGTACATACTGATCGGAAACGCTAAGTCGTCTGGCACATGTCTTATCTCACGTCTGTCGCGTTTGTTTGTCTCGTACTCCTTTGCGTGAATGTCCTTACCTATGGCTTCACGATCCTTTTCACGAGTTCGTAGCGCATGCAACGTGTAACCAGCTTTGATGCGACGGTCAGTGTAGTCACGGAAATATTCCGTACCAACGAATTCTCCGATGTCAGCGATAGAAAGGAATGAGCGCAAAGTTTTTTCTTTCGATGTTAGGGTGTGATCGAGAACAAAACGCGCGCCCTCCTGTCCGTCAAAAAATTCAATTTTCGGTTTCGCAGTCAGCGGATTCATGAGAGCAGAAAATAAACCCATGGATGCCTGCAACTGATGACGACTCTGTTGTAAGGCTTTCTCACGATGGTCAACGTATTTCACAAGTTGCTGCGGATCGAGCGGCGCAAAATACTGGACGCCTTTTTTCACAGTCTTCACGATGAGACCTTTTGAGAGAAGAGAGTGCAAAATAACGTAACCGGTACCACGGTTGAGGTTCGCCTTTTTCGAGAGAACGCTGATCGGCTGCATGCCGTTTCGAAGTAACGTAACGTACATCGCCATTTCCTTGTCCGAAAGGCCGATCGACTGAAGAAGTTGTTCTATCATGCTGCAAATATATTCTAGCACAATTTTATATCATAATATTGTTTTTTGTCAAAAAAGGCTTATATTAGTGATGATTTATGACTATTTTCCTTGGTTGACTCTATTAATTAACTTCAGCACTTATGAAAAATCCTCATGAGACTCCTCAAAATCGGCATAGTGAAGTAGTGCAGCAAGCATTGGAAGGTGTCACAAAAAAATGCATGGGACGCTATACCTACTTAGAGCAGTTGCGCGAAGGTACGCTGTCTCTACGAGAATTTGCTTTTTCGATAAAAGTCCGCTTGGAAGCCGCATCAAGTTTTATTCCTTTCCTAACAAAGACTGAGCAACGGATGCGTTCGGAAGGACAATGGCAGGATATGGCAGATGTTCTCAAAAGTAACCTGCATGATGAGCTTGGAATTGTAGAAGAAAAAGAAGATATCTCGAAGGCTCATCTAACTTGGAGGAATAATTTTCGGTCAGGCATACAAAGAGTACTCGATCTGAAAGGAATTTCCTGGGAGGAAATTAATGCAAAAAAATCGATCCAATATGTCGATTCTTTTTATGGGGGTGCATTAAAGGAATTTGCAGAAGAAGATACAATTCCTGCGCTTGCAGGAGGATTTGCAGTACTCGAAGGTATCCTCGAACAAGAATTCCTCTCCATTCATAATTATATCAGATCCAACCTCTCAGAAATGCTCCCTCGAGAAAGATTGTATATCGAGCATCATGCCGGACATGAACACAAACATTATAAGGAATGTCAGGATTCCCTACTCAGAAAATGTATATCTTCTCCTCATATTGTTCCGGAGGTAATTTATGGGATTAATAAAATGCAACACATTCGCATGTACCATATGCATGACCAAGGAGTTGTTGTAGGTTTGTTGAAAGATGAATTCAAAAAATAGAACCCCTTCCGGAGTCCTATCTTTTCATGATTGTACCTTAGCGCCTCGGTGGTCCCCTTCGTGGTCCTCCAAAGCTCGGACGAGGTGGAGGTGCTACCCAACCTGCTGGTGGAGGCGTCATCTGTTTGAGTGAAAGACGTGTCTTGCCTTCGGCTGCATCAAACTCAACACATTTTACCTGCAACTCCTGACCGACCTGCACGATGTCCTCTACTTTTTCAGTGCGAGCCCACTGAAGTTCGGAAATGTGGATCATACCGTCCTTTCCACGACCAAATTCTGCAATAGCACCAACACCGTCGATAATGCGAATGATCTTGGCGTCGTAGACTTTGCCAACTTCAGGCTTCTCGACGATACCGAGAATCCACTCGCGTGCTTTGTTCATGATGTCGCCATCTGGAGCAGTGACGAAGACGATGCCAGAGTCCTCGATGTCGATCTCAACACCGAGTTCTTTCGTAATTTTCTGGATTGTCTCACCACCCTTACCGATCACAAGTCGGATGTCTGCTGGATCAATGTTGATCGTTTCGATGCGCGGTGCAAATGGCGAGAGCTCCTTACGAGGCTCGCTGATAGCTGCAAGCATCACTTTCAAAATGATAGCGCGACCAGTCTTGGACCTCTCGATTGCCTCTTTGAAAACGGAGTCAGGCAGACCCTTGATCTTGATGTCCATTTGAATTGCCGTAATACCTTTTTCAGTACCACCGAGTTTGAAGTCCATATCGCCTCCGAAGTCTTCTTCATCCTGAAGATCCGAAAGAATGATGTACTTACCCTTCGCTTCATCGGAAATGAGACCGAGAGCGATGCCAGAGACAGGAGCCGAAATAGGCACACCAGCTGCCATGAGCGCGAGAGTGGAGCCGCATGTTGCCGCCATGGATGATGAACCATTTGACTCAAGAATCTCGGTAACAGTACGAATGGTGTACGGGAAAGTTTCCACCGGAGGAAGTACAGGTTCTAATGCGCGCTGCGCTAGGTTTCCATGACCAATTTCGCGGTTACCCACGAAGAGACGGTTACTCGTCTCACCAACGGAAAACGGAGGAAAATTGTAGTGGTGCATGTACCGAAGTTCATGCTCCCCTTCCATACCTTCCACGATCTGCTTGCTTCCCGGTGAACCAAGCGTCGTTGTTGTTAAGCCCTGCGTTTCTCCGCGCTGGAAGAGTGCAGAACCATGAACGCGTTTTGGCAAAATATCGACAAGAGCTGAAAGAGAACGGATTTCATCTACTTTGCGACCGCTCATGCGAATACCTTCCTCAAGAATGAGGCGTCGCATTTCTTCTTTGATGACTTTGTCGACCATCGAAGGAGCAGCTTTATACAAATCCTTCAGATACTTGTCTTCACCAGCTGGGCCATGTTTCTCCGTAAGCTTCGCCTCTGCTCCAGCCATCAAGTCTGTAAAGATTTTGCGACGGACAAGTTTTGGAAGAGGGTCTTTGATGGCCTTATTCACGGTTGGAAGAGCCCAATCCTTGATAAGCTTCTTGTCATCGTCCTTTGGTTCAAATGGAGCAGGAACCTCGAATTTCGGCTTACCAATATCCTTTTGAATGCCTTCGAAAAACTGTGCAATTTTCTGAGCCCACTTTTTACCAAAGTCGATGGCACGGAGCACCTCCTCTTCGGAGACTTGATTTGCGCCAGCCTCGATCATGACAATGCGTTCAAGTGAAGCGGTAACATACATAGTGAGATCACTCTTCAATGCTGCCTCAACAGTTGGGTTTAACACGAGTTCACCACCGATGAGACCAACGCGCACAGTCCCAAGCGGTCCTTCGAACGGACAATCTGAAAGCGAGCATGCGAGGTTGGACGCGTTAGCGGACGTAATGTCGTGGTTATTCTCGAAGTCATAGGAAAGTACTGTCGCAAACACCTGAATGTCATTGCGGAGGTGCTTTGGAAACATCGGACGGAGTCCGCGATCGATGACGCGTGCAAGCAATACATAGTCATCACCAGGACGACCTTCGCGCTTACGGAAGCGTGAGCCAGCGATCTTGCCACCGGCGTAATACTTTTCCTGATACACCATCTGCAGCGGCAGAAAATCGACGCCGTCTCGTGGCTTTGCAGAAATTGTGCAGTTCGCGAGCGTCACAGTGTCGCCCATCTGACAGATCACAGACGAGTTGGCCTGCGTTGCCAGCTGTCCGGTTTTGATGATCATCGGCTTATCACCGAGCATCAAGGAGTATTCCTTTAACATAAAATATGGGGAGAAAAACGGATAGACCGTCCTCCCAACCTTCAAGGATTTTTGCTGATGGACTTACACGGCAGATCCCGCGCACAGGAGCTTCTGCGTAAATCCAACAAAATCCGGAGATGGAGGGAAGGAACGTATACCAACTGTACCATGCTTTTGCATCTACGGGAACAAAAAAAGGCGGGGTATTACCCGCCTTCAGTCAGTAGTAAAGTCGTGGATTTACTTATCAAGATCAAGTGCCTTCAAAATCTTCTCGTATCCCTTCTCTTCATTCATCTTCAGATACGTGAGAAGTTTGCGGCGACGTGCAACCATAGCCAAAAGTCCACGACGAGCCGAATTATCTTTCTTGTGCTCTTTGAGGTGCTTCGTGACGTGATCAATCTCCTTGGTAAGAATCCCAACCTGAACCTGCGGGGAGCCCGTATCTTTGGCGTGGGTCTGGAATTTTCCGATGATCTTCTTCTTGTTGGCTTTCTTGAGAGCCATAGTAGTGGGGGTGAAAGAGGAAGGACACAAGTGAAACAATTCTCCGGGCCTCCAAGAAAGCAAGAATGCTAACGAGGAAGCTGGTAGCCGATGCATAGTACTCAAGAAAGCGTGAAAGTCAAGAGTTGAGCACTAG
>CAZFCB010000009.1:0-35239 GCA_964517585.1 uncultured Candidatus Peribacteria bacterium
TTCGTGGGTAGCACTTGTGCAAGTGCAGGCGCCAGTGGATCCGTCCACAAATTAAACCGGACACCAATCACGTCATGACCCTGCTCTTTCAGCAGATGCGCAACAACCGATGAGTCGATGCCGCCGGACATGGCAAGGAGGACTTTCATGAGTCTGAGTCTAGCAAAATTCGGAAGAATAGTCCTCTGAGCGTTTTTGCGTTCGAAATGCTATGATGCATCACCTATGCAACATTCTCTCACAGAGTTCATCGCTCATGCTCGATCCAAAGACATGGATTTACAAACCGTCAGACTTCTCCTGCTGTCCGCAGGCTGGAAAGAGAAAGACATTTCAGAGGCACTTGCATCAGAAACACTTGATCTGCCAGTACCTGTGCCAAGTGACAGTGGCGGAGCGCGTGATGCGTTCTTTCATCTCCTGACGTTTACGACACTCTACTCCACGGTGATTGCGATGATCGTGCTCGTTTTCGAGTACCTGAATCGTCTTCTTCCAGATATGGCAAATAGGAATGCGGAGATCTACATGAATTCCGATTTTTCAGGCATCCGTTGGTCACTTGCAGTGGTCATGGTTTCTTTTCCTTTATTTGCTTTTCTCTCGCGGATTTTGCATCGAGAGTTTATCAAAAATCCAGAAAAGCTTGGTTCTGGTATCCGCAGGTGGCTCACGTATCTCACACTCTTCGTGACAGCGTGTACGCTCATTGGAGATATTATTACCCTCTTCTTCTATTTGCTGCAGGGTGAACTGACTGCACGGTTCATCTTTAAAGTTCTCGCAATTCTCGTCCTCTCAGGCTTACCTTTTTCGTACTACTTTAGCGTCGTTCGGATGGATACGGCGAAGTATGCAAAAAGCACGATTCATCGCCTGTATTTCGCTGCAACATGCATTATTGTCGCCATTATTTTTGTTTGGGGTATTTTTATTGTCGGTAGTCCGGCATACGGACGAGAGCAGAAATTTGATGAACAGCGTCTTGCGGATCTCAGGGCGATTCAGAGCGAAATCCTCAATCAAATTTACGGTTCGGCGCGCGACTCGGTGATAATACCTCCTCCGACGGAACTCCCGAAACCGCTGCCGGCTACGCTTGAAACTGTCGCCGCGAACGCGCAGTACCAGAAGCTGAGCCTCAATGATCCAAAGACGGGGCTGCCGTACGAGTATGTGCGTTACAAGGACCAGAGAAACGACGAAACTCCATCATACGAACACTTTCCGACAGGTGCGGCCTATCAGCTTTGCGCAACATTCGATCTACCGCGGGACTTGAGTTACGACATCTTTTGGAATCATCCAAAAGGGCGGCATTGTTTCACGTTTGATGCACTAGATACGAGATCGAAATAACGAGCCGAAAAGCGGGTGACGGATAGGAGGTAGAGGGTAGAAAAATTACTCTTCCGACTACCGGCTACGCGCTACGTACTTTTTCGCTACAATCTCCCCATGCTACAGAAAGTGAAAACACAGGTCGAAGAACTGCGTGCAACGCGGAAGAAAATGGAGGACCCGGCAGTGTATGCGGATCAAAAGGAAGTGACACGCCTTGCTCGTCGCATCAAACAGCTAGAACCGCTCGAATCGATCTATGATCAGTACGTACTCCTCGAGCAGGCTGTAAAAGATGAGAATGTATTTGATGGAGATCCTGAACTTGCTTCGATAGCGAAAGATGAAGCTGTTCGGGCAAAAGAACAAATGCCGATGCTGCTAGAAAAAATGAAACGATTACTCATTCCAAGGAATCCAGACGATGAGAAAAGCGTCATCCTTGAAGTGCGTGCCGGAGCTGGAGGTGAAGAAGCTGCTCTCTTTGCTGCTGAACAGCTGAAGATGTACCTGAAGTACGCAG
Organism: uncultured Candidatus Peribacteria bacterium; assembly: GCA_964517585.1. Classification (GTDB taxonomy): domain Bacteria; phylum Patescibacteriota; class Gracilibacteria; order Peribacterales; family Peribacteraceae; genus JAGORY01. Next base: position 1,865 of record CAZFCB010000009.1, read on the forward strand.
AAATGCGCGGGTGGAAAACAGAGCTCCTCGATGTGTCAGAAGCAGATGCAGGAGGCGTAAAGGAAGCTTCTGCACGCATAGAGGGTCAGGGAGTCTATGGAAATCTGAAGTTTGAATCTGGTGTTCATCGAGTGCAGAGAATTCCTGAGACAGAAGCAAAAGGCCGTGTGCACACATCAACAACGACGATAGCTATTCTGCCTGAAGCTGAAGAAGTAGACATTGAAGTAAGGCCGCAGGACTTAAAGATCGATACATATCGTTCCGGCGGCGCTGGAGGACAGCACGTGAACAAAACAGAAAGTGCTATCCGGATCACACATATTCCGTCGGGTGTCGTTGTTACGTGTCAGACAGAAAGATCGCAACTCAAGAATCGTGCTCTCGCTATGTCGCTACTTCGAAGCAGGCTCTATGTAGCAGAACAAGAGCGTTTGGCGAAAGAGAGAACAGATTTACGCTCTGGACAAGTGGGAACAGGGGATAGGTCAGAGAAAGTTCGCACGTACAACTTTCCGCAAGATCGTGTGACGGATCATCGTGCCAATATCAATTTTAGTAATATTCCATCAATTATGCTTGGAAAATTAGATCAAATAGTCGAGGCAATGAAAAAATGGGAAGAGGACGAGCTTTTGAAGATGGTATAACGAGGTGTTTTCTACGCGTATGTAACGCGGACAGGATGGCCGCGCTGAATATTTTATGAATGTTTTGCGAGTATTTCCAATTGTCTTTACTAGTGTTCATTGAACCATTGTAAGGACGCTGATGTTTTGATGAGTGCTCAGCGCACCCTTCCAGGGTGCGAAAATATGTTGGAGTATAGGAAAAAATGCCGCCCACTCGGACGGCATTCTTTGTATCGAAAGTGATTAGTACACCAAGTTACCATCAACAGGCTCTCTTCGTTCCATGATGAGACGAATATTGCGCTGGTAACATTTGACTGCTTCTTCTCGAGCGACAAACTTCTCTAAGCACAGGTTCCAAACCTCTGAAGCTCGATCAGTCCTATCGAGAAGCTCCGAAGCGCTTGAGGAAGACGAAGAAGATGACGTAGAGCTTACGGAAGGTGTTGCAACTGGTTCGACTGATGAAGCGGATGAACTTTCAGACGAAGATGATGGAGGTGGACCATACGAACCTGGGAGTAGAGATGCAATGTCTTTGAGGTACGATACCTGACTCAAAATAGCCTTGAGGGCACCGGAGTTGTATGTCTCTTGTAAGTTTGCGTACGGACCAAATTTCTCTTTGCATCTCGGCATATCGAAGGCAGTCGGACGGTAGCATGTATGACCAAAATAACTTGCAAAATCAAATGCGCTTGTATCGAGTGATCCATTTGAAAAAATGCCAACAGACTCTGCGCCTAACTTTTGGAAAGCTTGTACAACCTGATGTGCGTAATATGGTTCATCGTATTGATCTGCAGCAAGCAGGGGGAGTGCTGTGATTGCTGCGGTTACGAGGAGTGAGGCGACAGAAAATTGTAGTGCCCGTGTCTGCTGGAAGAGAGTCGTCATACAAATGGGAAAAATAGTAGAAAGTGCACTACTATACTTTATAATCAAACTATGTCAATAGACTACGTCAATATTTCGCCCGTAGCTTGTGCATGAGGTCTACGCGCCTCTGGATGGAGTCCATTGTTCCGATGTCAGATCGAAAACGAATGGGCCCAGCCATCTTCTCGCAAATTCCTTGAGCAACTTGCTCGGCTTCGGCAAGAGAGTCTCCAATCCCCACGATACCAATAGAGCGAGATCCGCCAAGTATAACATTGCCCGTGTCGTCCAAATGTACATCGCCATAATACACACGCGAATTGTCAGGGAATTCTTCGGGGATCATGACTTTCTGACCCGTTTCGTTCTTTGCTTCGGGGTAGCTTTTTGGGACGACGTATTTGCAGACCGTTGCTTTTGGTGAAAATTGGACAAGGTCGGGCGTCAGATTACCGGCAATGATAGCCTGACAAATAGCGACAAAGTCACTCTGGAGAAGCGGCAGCACATTGAGTGCTTCTGGATCGCCAAACCGAGCGTTATACTCAATAACTTTCACCCCGTCATACGTCGCAATAAAACCACCGTACAGAATTCCTTTGTAGGATTCGTTGCACTCTTCTTCGATCGCAGCAGCAACTCTTGCATTGATCTCACTTGCAGTTTTCACGTCAGAGGGCTCCAGAAATGGTAGTCCGTGTGAGACATCGCTGTACGTGCCCATACCACCGGTATTTGGTCCTGTATCACCGTTCCCTGAACGCTTATGATCTTGTACGGCCGGCATGTCAACGACGCTTGATCCAGAGACAAATGACATCAAACTAAATTCCACACCGATAAGTTTCTCTTCAAGAACGACAGTACCGCATTGCTGCAGGCATTCCATCGCGTACTTCGCACCACTCTCAATGGTCATAAGGTGCTCACCGCTGACGCGAACTCCTTTACCTCCTTTGAGTGCATCATATTTTACAACGTAATGACCATGAAGTTCATGTTCTAAGTAAGCCCGTATATCCATCTCCATTTGGTGTCGCTGATCGAGGGATGAAAGCGTGAATGTTCGAAATTTCGGATTATTGTTGATACCATGTTTTTGCATGAGTTCTCGAGCGAAACTTTTACTAGATTCGATGCGAGCAAGATTTCTCTTCGGTGCGATGCAGGGAATACCGACAGCTTCAAGACGATCTGCAATACCTGCTCCTATGGGATCATCCGGAGCGGGAATTGCAAAATCACACTTGGCAGCTTTTCCGATGTCCACAATTTTTGCGAGGCTCATGATGTCCATAACATGGAGCTCTGTTGCGAGTTTCGCAAAACCTGGACTTTTTACCGTGGAGCAAACGATGAGTTCTGGTTTTTGGGGGCTGCGGACGCACGCATCTGCTATTGCCTCTCCTCGGGCTGAGTTTGTGATAAGAAGGATGCGCATGGCGAGAGAATAGCAGAAGGGAGGTGAGGTTGGTTGGGTAAGTGGGGTAGGGCTTTGTTGTGCTGACGCGCAGAGTTGTTTCTTGTAAGACTCCTTACTTTTCCTACCAAACCTACCTCACCTACCCTTACTTACCAAACCTACACCAACGCCATCATCTTTGTCTGGTCGGGGTTATTGTCATTTCCTTCATTGCGAGAAAAAGATTCGCGAGTCTCATTTCTGCCACAGCCCAAATTTCGAAGCATGCGAGGAGTAACCTCAGGTGTTGGATACTTTCCTGTAAAGCAGCCGTCCGAAAAGTGTCGGATGTTCGGGTTACCAATTTTTATTGCTCTCCGCATGTCGTCGACGGTGTTGTAGAAAAGACCATCACAACCAATCATCTTCTTGATTTCTGCAATCGAATGATGCGAAGCAATGAGTTCCGTTGTTGTTGGGAGATCGATTCCGTATGGATCAGGCCCAATGATGGGGGGGGAGGCAGATGCGAAGTACACTTTTTTGGCGCCTGCCTTTCGTGCCATTTCTACAATTTTTCGACTTGTGTTGCCGCGCACAATAGAGTCATCAACAAGGAGTACTGAATTTCCTTTGAATTCGAGATCGATAGGATGCAGTTTGAAGTTGAGACTGCGTTTTCGCATTTCTTGCCCTGGCATGATGAACGTGCGGCCAATGTAGCGGTTCTTCACAAAACCTTCCCGATAACGAATCTTCAGTTTGTCTGCGAGCCCAGCCGCTGATGGTCTTCCGGTATCAGGAATCGGAATCACTGAGTCAATGTGAATTCCCGCTGCTCTAATCTGTTTTGCAAGTGCTTCGCCCATGCGGACTCTGGCTTTGTAGACATTTACTCCATCAATCGTAGAGTCGGGAGCTGCGAGGTACACCCATTCAAAGACGCATGGATGTAAGTCACCCTTCTTCACCACGCGCGAGTGTAGCCGATTTTGCTTATCAATAAACACAGCTTCGCCAGGCTGGATGTCACGCATAAATTCATAATCCATGGCTTTGAAGACAGTATTTTCGGATGCAAGCATGTACTCATATTTCATACCGTAGCGCTTGCGACCAAGCTGTAGTGGACGTATGCCATAGGGGTCACGAAATCCAACGATGCCATGGCCTCCGATGAGCGATACAACTGAGTACGCTCCTTTGCACCTACGCATCACGGTTTTGACAGCACGGAAAATATGCTCGGGATTGACGTTCTTAGGCCGTTGTTTGCGGAGCGCCAAAGAGAAAACATTGAGGAGAACTTCTGAATCAGACGTTGTGTTGAGGTGCCGAAAATCTTGCTCTTTAATTTCTTTAGCGAGCTGAGCAGAGTTCGTGAGGTTGCCATTATGAGCAAGCGCCATGCCAAAGGGTGAATTGACGAAAAATGGCTGCGCTTCAAATTCGCTACTACAACCTGCCGTAGGGTACCGAACGTGCCCAATGCCCATGGGACCCTTGAGTCTTTGGAGCGAGCTTGCATGAAACACTTCGCTGACCATTCCCGTTGATTTTTTTAAGTGAAACTGATTATCGAATGTTACAATACCAGCAGCATCCTGACCGCGGTGCTGAAGCACAATGAGTCCGTCATAGAGATCTTGGATCACATCTCTATAGCCGGAAACTGCAAGGATGCCGCACATGAGTAGTTAGTGGGTAGTGGGTAGCTGATAGGAAACGGCAAAGCATGCCTTCTCCCTGTAACTGTAAAGGGAAAGGCCGTGGGAAATGGGGGAACCCACCATACATGCATTGTACAGACTCATACTCAGTGAGCAAGTATCTGTATCAGTCCTCGATTGTTGCTGCGATGAAGTATTGTTAGCACACAGTTTTACGGCTACACTACAGCGTCATTCTTTCCTTGCTTTAGACGCTTCGGCGGCAGGAATCGATTTTCTCACTCAATACTATGGAGTTCCGCACTATTGCCATCATCGCTCATATCGACCATGGCAAAACGACTCTTGTCGATCAAATTCTCAAACAGGGCGGTGCTTTTGAAGCGCATCAACAAGTTGACGAACGCGTCATGGACTCCAATGATCAGGAGAAAGAGCGTGGTATCACCATCTACGCTAAGAACTGTTCCATTATGTACAAGGGAACGAAGATCAATATCGTCGATACACCAGGGCACGCTGACTTCGGTTCTGAAGTTGAACGCGTGCTTCGGATGTGTGATTGCGTCTGCTTACTCGTTGACGCCTTCGATGGACCAATGCCACAAACACGTTTCGTTCTCAAGAAGTCACTTGAGATGGGCATTCGTCCGATTGTCATCATCAACAAAATTGACAGGCCAGGTTCTGAACCTGAGAAAGCACTGTCTCTTGTGTTTGATCTTTTCATCCAACTCGGGGCAAATGACACACAGCTGGATTTCCCGTACATATTCGCAATCGGCCGAGATGGAGTTGCTAAGCTGAAGCTTTCTGATGAATCCAAGGACCTAAGTCCGCTCTTTGATCTTATTCTCAAGGAAGTGAAGCCCGGCGAGAATGATGCAGCAAAGCCATTGCGCGTTCAGCCGGTAAATTTGGAGTACGATGTTTTTTCCGGACGAACCGCTATTGGAAGAATTACTGATGGAACTATCGCGCAAAACCAAGGCGTGTTTGTCATCAAGCCAGATGGCAGCCGAAAGCCAGGACGCATTACCAAAATTCAGGTCTACAAAGGAGTGAATCGAAGCGAAGTAAAAGAAGCATCAGCGGGTGATGTCGTCATGCTTTCGGGCTTACCGGAGGTCTACGTCGGTGACACCATTACAACAGTGCAGGATGCAGAGGCACTCCCAGTGATCAAGATTGATCCGCCGACTGTCTCGATGGATTTCATGGTGAATAACTCACCGTTTGCAGGAAAAGAGGGAACCCTTGTGACCACTCGGCATATCAGAGAGAGACTAGAAAAGGAGCTCGAGACAAACGTTGGCCTGAAAATTGAACTCGGCGGAGAACGTACTGATGCTTTCCGTGTTTCTGGCCGTGGAGAAATGCATCTTGGTGTTCTCATTGAGTCTATGCGTCGTGAAGGGTTTGAGCTTGCCGTCTCGCGACCGGAAGTCATCACGCATATGGAAAATGGCGTAAAGATGGAGCCATTTGAAACTGCATACATCGATGTTCCAGAGGAAGTATCAGGTGCAGTCATTCAGAAACTTGGTCTTCGCAAAGGTCTTATGCAGAACATGGAAACGAAGAACGGCATTACACGTTTGACGTATGAAATTCCCACGCGTGGTCTTCTTGGATTTAGAAACGAATTTATTATTGATACGCGAGGCAACGGAATCTTGACACATGCATTTCAGAAATTTGCACCATACGCAGGAGATATGCCAGGCCGTACAACAGGCTCTATCATCTCCGCTATCACTGGTGAGTCGGTTGCTTTTGCCATCTACCAGTTACAGGAACGTGGCACGTTTTTCATCGGTTCTGGCGTGCCAGTTTATGAAGGTATGATTATTGGCGAGTCTCCAAACGGTATGGATATTATGGTGAACGTTGGTAAAGAGAAGAAATTATCCAACATGCGTTCTTCTGGCGCAGATGAAGCCATTCGCCTCACTCCGCCTCGCATCATGACATTGGATGGAGCGCTGGAGTACATTCAGGATGACGAGCTTGTGGAAGTGACGCCAACAAGCATTCGTCTCCGAAAGAAGCTTCTCAATGAAACGGACAGAAAACGCGCGAAGAAGTAAGCATGTGACGATGAAACTTCTTAAGAAAACAGCTGTTTTGTGGTATACTGATCAGATTATGTCTGCAGTCGCACATCCTGAAACAGTGCCGAGTACTCCCCAAAGCTATCCTCGTGATTCGGCAGGTAGGCATATGACAGTTGCGGTACCCACCGCACATGCCGACGAAACACTGCGAAAAGTCCATGAAAGGCTCCTTCAGAACGGACACACGTACGAAACTATTAACTATGTCTACGTTCTGGATTCCGATGGAACATTGCATGGAGTATTATCTGTCAAAGAAATATTTTCTCACCCACTGACGAAGAGAATCGGTGACGTGTGCAAGCGCGCACCTCTTGTATCTGTCTATCCTGATTCTCACCAGGAGCACGTGGCGTATCTTGCGCTACGGCACGGAATCAAGGCAGTGCCGGTCGTCAGTCGTCATCACATTTTTCTCGGAGAGATCACGAGCGACAGAATTCTAAAAATATTACACAAAGAAATGCATGAAGATACTCTCCGCAGAGCAGGTATCAGACATCCTGCTGCAAGCAGTTCAAACGTACTGACCCTTTCTCTTGTGACATCATTTCGCCATCGCATTCCTTGGTTATGTTTTGGGCTCATCGGAGGAATTCTCGCTGCTAAGGTCATCGGACTTTTCGACGGACTTCTCTCAGAGAATCTCGTTCTAGCAGCATTCATTCCGCTCATCGTGTACATGAGCAATGCTGTTGGTATGCAGATGGAAACTTATATTATTCGTGATCTAGCGATTGATCGATCGATACCTTTCTTCAGATATCTTGTGCGCCATAGCATTGTCGTGTTCGCTATGGGACTCGTTCTTGGCGTTGTGCTTTTTGTGTCGTACGGGATCTTGAGTCAGGACTGGTTCATGGCAAGTGTTCTTGCATTATCTCTTTTTGGCACGGTTCTATCATCCGTCTGCACAGGACTGTTGATTCCGTATGCTTTCAGCGCATTCACACTCGATCCTGCAGATGCCAGTGGACCCATTGCAACAATTATTCAGGATATCCTGAGCATTCTTATCTATTTCTCGATAGCGACAGTGTTGCTTTAGTCTTCTCGCTGCCTCTTCTTTGCCGTCACGCAATTTCTGATCAAGCTCGCCACTGTCAGTGGGCCTATGCCTCCCGGAACAGGCGATATCGCCGAGGCGACTGTACGCACTGCATCGAAATCGACATCACCGCAGAGCTTTCCATCGACTTTGGACACTCCGATATCGATGACAACGGCACCCGGTTTTACCATGTCTTTTGTGATAAGTCCTGCTTTGCCGACGGCAACACAGAGAATATCGGCTTGGAGTGTTTGTGCCTTGAGGTTTTGAGTCTTGATGTGGCACACCGTCACGGTGGCGTTACGGTTGAGCAGCATGACTGCAAGCGGTTTTCCTACGATATTGCTGTGCCCCACAACGACTGCGTGCTTTCCCTCGATGTCAATCTTATAAAATTTAAGCATTTCAATGACACCAGACGGAGTTGCTGGCGGCAGGTGCTCGAAGTCCACGGAGAGAAACATCTTTCCGAGGTTATATGCACCAAAGCCATCGATGTCTTTCTTGGGATCAATGGCACGAATAATCTGAGGGACGTGTTCTTGCAATTGCTTAGGTAGCGGCAGTTGGACGATGAAACCAGTGACGTCAGCGTCTGTATTCAGGTCATCAATGCACGTCATGAGTTCCGGAAGAGTTGTGGACTCTGGAAGATGTTTATGTTCGTGACGCATGCCGACTGTGGTGCAGCTTTTGAGTTTCTGCGTGATGTAACTCGTACTTGCTGGGTCGTCGCCAACTTGTACGACGACAAGTTTTGGGTCGAGTTTCTTGATGTCCTCCTTCAGGCTTTCAAGAAGCGCATCTGCGACGGGGCGACCTGCGAGGAGAGTGAAGGACATGACGACATTGTAGCGTAGTCAGGAATAGACAAAAAAAGTTGTCCTTTGATCCCAGCAGTTTAACGATCATAGTGTGTCAGATTTTATTGACGACATCCAAAATCATTGCAGATACATGATCTTTCTCACCTCCAGTATCAATCACCACGGAGCCAGAATCTTCTGCTCCTGCTTTCTCATATAAATCATACACGAGCTTTTGAAACCGCGTGTTTTCGAAGACATCAAGTTGCTTGCGTTTCATGATGCGCTCAAGACAAAGGTGTAGTGCAGGCAAAGCAATAATCATGATGTCGGGTTCCAGAAAAGGCGTGTTCACGCGCACGAGCCAGTCTGGGTCCAGGCCAAGCGCTTCACCGTAGATGAGCGTTGATATAACGTAACGATCACTAATGACAGTTTTTCCAGTAGCCAGCGCAGGTTTGATGACGTTTTCGATGTGCCATGCACGGTCTGCGCAGAACAGGAGCTGGAGAGCGGAAGGGGATTCAATTGTCTTTGCCTTCAGCTGCTCCCTGATAAATCTGCCGATTGCTGAGTCGGTTGGTTCGGCCGTCAGTACAACTTCTTCGCCCTTTGCACGCAAAGTCTCGGCGAGAATTTTGGCATGCGTTGTTGTCCCAGAGCCGTCCGGGCCTTCAAGAACGATGAATCTTCCTTTCTTCATGGCTGGCAGTATAGACGTACTCCGTATGTTCGTGACAGCTGATAGAAGAAAAGTATAGGAGACTTTCTATCACTCCTCTCAAATTCTCGAAATTAAATCATTCAGCGTATGTGTAATGCCTTTGACAGCACCTTTGAGAGGCATATCTTTCAGTGAGTACACGACCTGCGTATTCTCCGGATCAGTCTGAAATCCAAGGAGGATGAAGCCGGGTAAGCCGGTAGAAGCGAGGAACTCCTCGCACTTTTTCTGAATGTTGGCGGTGTCCATGATGGGAGAGGGAGAGAACGGAGATAAGTGTAAGTGTACCGTTAGCGCATGAAGGGTAGGAAAGACAGGAATGGGAGAAAAGGCAGAAAGTTTTTAACTATTCTGCCCTTCCTGCCTTTTCATACTTTTCTGCCTTCCTAGAAATCCATTCCCCCCATTCCTCCGCCTCCCGGCATCTGAGGCATAGCGGCGGACTCTTTCTTCGGAGCATCGACAATGCCAACTTCGATCGTGAGGAACATCGCGGCAACGGACGCTGCATTCTGCAGTGCCGAGCGCGTTACTTTCTTCGGATCGATGACACCGACAGCCACAAGGTCTTCTACTTTTTGCGTGACAACGTTGTAGCCCATTTTGCTTTCCTTACTCTGTTTTACATGCTCGACAATCACAGAGCCCTCGAGACCTGCGTTCTGTGCAATGTTCTTGAGTGGGTAGGGAAGAGACATTTTCACGAGGTCGATACCGATCTGCTCATCCTCTGTTGCACCTTTCAGTTTCTCAAGTGAACGGAGTGCGTGGATGAGAGCGGCTCCACCTCCAGCGACGATGCCTTCCTCTGCTGCGGCGCGCGTTGCGGAGAGAGCGTCTTCCACACGGTGCTGAAGTTCTTTCTGCTCAACTTCGGTAGCGGCACCAACTTTGATGACAGCAACTCCTCCGGAGAGTTTGGCCATGCGCTCCTGAAGTTTCTCGCGGTCGAAGTCACTCTTCGTCTGCTCGATGTTCGCTTTGATCTCTTCGATGCGTGCAGCGATGTCTTTCTTGTTACCTGCACCATCGATAATCAAAGTGTTGTCCTTTGTGACGACGATCTTCGCAGCCTGACCAAGGTCTTCAAGCTTTGTGTTTTCAAGCTTCAATCCGACCTCTTCAGAAATGACGCGGCCTCCGGTGAGGATCGCGATATCTTTGAGCATTTCTTTGCGGCGGTCGCCGAAGGCAGGAGCTTTAACGGCAATTGCCGAGAACGTTCCGCGGATTTTATTCACGACAAGAGTAGCAAGTGCTTCGCCTTCTACTGTTTCGGCGATGATCACGATTTCTTTCTTTCCTTTTTGAGCGAGTGCTTCAAGGACAGGAAGAATTTCCTGAATCGATGCAATCTTCTTGTCTGTAATCAAAATATATGGACTTTGGTAAATAGCCTCCATGCGTCCGGCGTCTGTGACGAAATATGGAGAGATGTATCCGGAGTCGAATTGCATTCCTTCGACATACTCTTTCTCGAGACCCATTGTCTGACCGGCTTCCACAGTGACGACACCGTCAGAACCAACTTGGTCCATAACTTCAGAGATGATTTTGCCGACTCCAGGATCTTGAGCAGAGATTGTTGCGACCGCTGCAAATTCTGCTTTTGTGGAGATGTCCTTCTTCTGCTTTTCAAGATCTTCAACGACGGCTTCCACAGCTTTCATGATGCCGTTCTTCATCGAAATAGCGTTAGCTCCGGCCGTGAGGAACTTAAGACCTTCTGAGATCATTCCTTCTGCAAGCACAGTTGCTGTTGTCGTACCATCACCGGCTGCGTCATTCGTTTTTGTTGCAGCTTCTTTGACGAGCTGTGCACCCATGTTTTCCCATGCATCCTCAAGTTCAATTTCTTTCGCGACTGTGACACCGTCCTTTGTGACAGTGGGCGCTCCGTAGGATTTGGCGATCAGTGCATTGCGACCGTTAGGGCCCATCGTGACGCGAACTGCGTCTGCGAGCTTACGGATACCGCGGACAATCTTTTGACGTGACTCGTCTCCGAAGGTGAGAATTTTTGCTGACATGGGAGTGAAGTGGGAAGTGGTAAGTGAAAGAAGAGAAATTTTGGAGCAGGTCCCTGCCTGCCGGCAGGCAGGTCCGACCTGCGAGACTTGATTATGCTTTGACGATGCCGAGAACGGAGTTTAGGTGCAGTACCTTGAGCTCAACATCTTTTCCTGCCTTGTTCTTTACTTTGAGATCATCTCCTGCGTAGCGACCGAAGAGAACGATGTCTCCGACCTTGAGATATTTCGTTGGGTCAGGTGACACGGATCCGTTGTCATTCATAATGCCGCCTTTTCCGAGCGCGACGATGACACCTTCCTGCGGCTTCTCCTTACTGGAGGTTTCAGGAATGACGATACCCGATGCGCTCACTTGCTCCTTTTCAAGTGGTTGGATGAGAACGCGGTCATTAAGGGGCTCAATCTTTACAGCGAGATCTTCTATTTTTACTGAATCTTTGGTGGACATACAAAGAGTTGAGAAAAGAGTGAAAAAATAAGTGTTCTGCTGGGGGTGTTTACCCGATGAACAATCTTAGCACTCTTGAATGTAGAGTGCTAACTTGAAATCGTCAAGTCCTATTTGTTTAATTGAGCGAGTTGATGCGGATGACGACTGAGAATGGATTCCGCTTCGCAGATAGCGTCTAGCTCACTCTTAAATGCAGGATCATGCTCTTCGCAGAGTAAAAGAAATGACTGCGCTTCTTCTCGTATTTTATGCAGTCGTATAGCTTTCGCCATTTTATTCTCCGAGACTACTGCTATTGGTTCGTTAACACCCGCTGTCGATGCACCTTCCTTCGGATCGGTCTTGCTGATTTTTTTTAGTAATATCTCTTGTACGTTCACCCGGTCACATTCTTCTGGGTGCAGTGCAACTAACTTTGTTATTCGGATGATACGTAGCCTCATTTCTGCCGGCATTGAGTCTAGTAGTTCCTTGAGATCTTGCAGTTCTGGCCGTGGGTGACAGAGCTTGAACATTGTCACTCTTCCAAGCGCCACAGGATTTGCGAGAGAAATACATGCATCTATTTCGCTGTCTAACTGTGCTTGTTGCTCTGCAGTAGCTTGTGCCTTCTCGGCAGCCCACGCATGCACATCAATATTCTTTTCATCGGGTTCACTGATTCTGGGCAGCGCAATTTTTGTATCAACAATTTCCAGACTTTTCGGCTTATGCATGCTTGAAAGTAGCAGGAGTAACGTTGCTGCAGTAATCTCAAGTGCACGATACTGAATACCAGACGGTGCTTTCTTTGAGTGCACCACACTCAATCCGGGAGTTTCCGGCAACGGCATGCCGAGATACTACCGTGCGTTTCACGCTTTGCAAGTTTCTGAAATTGAGGAGGATCTTTCCCTACATCGTGATAAATGCCAGTTTCTTCTTTATGAAAAAATGCTGAAGTTCCTAGAGGAAACGCCGCAACTTTGCTATAATGGGGAGATAGTAGATTTCAATCAGCTACAACTATGGCAGAAACACCAAAAGAACGGCTCAAGGAAAATCCTAAACCGAGAACAGCTGAAGAATATTTGAGTAATTTCCCTGAGGTGCTACGAGATGCTGAAAAAATTCAAAAATTTCCTGTAAAAGACGCGAAGTTTTGCTTAGTACACATTCGGCAGTTGCATCCTGTTGGAGAGCTGAAAACGGCAAAAGAGATGGAGCTAGACGAATCTGATATGTACAGGAAGGTACGAAGTATACAAACGTCAATACATGGCATACTCGGAAGTATCGAACAACATTTTTCAAATTATCCGCTCTATGTTGAAGGAATACCTCGTGGACAGGAAGAGTATTGGATAGATGCGGTGAAGAATCGCAAAACAAACCAGAAAAAGTATCGCACCTCTCAGAGCCGGACTGGGGAGCTAGTTGAGAAAATAAGCGACACGATTGCATTACTAAGAAGGCAAGGGGAAACAACGCGAGAAAACAAGGCGTTCCTCGATGATTTACAGCATCAGATTGGGGCGTTAAGAACTGAATTAGAAAAACAAAAGCAGATCGTACAAGAAATGTGGGAGAAGGAAACAACTGCCGATGTAAATCTCCTATCTTCACGTATACATGTTGAATACGGAAAGGCAGAACTTCGTGGAGCAGAAGACTTGGACGCTTTTTTAGCAGCAGGTGAGAACTATGATTCTGGTGAAAGAAATCCAGAACTCATTTACGAAATGCGTGAGCAAAAATTACTGGAGATTATTCAAAACGATAATGCGCCTTTTGCGGTCACAATGTATGGAGCAGGCCATGACTGGCGCGATACAATTAGAAAGTGGAACAGTAATAACCCTGACAAAAAATTCTCTCTCATTGTCGTAACCCCAGAGGGGTACAAAAAAACACAGGAGTGATCATTCTGAAACATACATGGCTTGCCATGAGGAGCCCCGCGTGTCGCGGGGCGACGAATGGTGCCCAGAAGAGGACTCGAACCTCCACATCCGTGAGGATACTAGCTCCTGAAGCTAGCGCGTCTGCCATTCCGCCATCTGGGCAAAAAACTGAAACCGAGGAAAAAAGAACAACAGATTGAGCTATTCACCCACCGTAGTCTCGCGAGACGTAGGTGGGCCGCCATCTGGGCAATGCCGAGACATCTTATCGTGAACTTACCGAGGGGCAAGCCTAGGATTCTATCAAAAATTGCTTACTTCTTTTTCGCATCTTCCCAGAGTCCGATGATATTTCCATCAGGATCTGACACATAGCAGTAGTAGCCCATTCCCATGATATCGACTTTTGGCTGCACGAGTTTTCCGCCTGCAGCAGTAATTTTAGACACACGGTCATCAATAGAATCGACATTCACGGCGATGGTCGGAGCCTTGATGAGATCATTTCGTTTCTGGATCATTCCATTGATCGCACCAGGCTCCTTTGGCGTTCTCGTCTTTTCATCGATAGGTGTTGTGTGGACGCCAATGTGCACACTTCCATCTGGCATCGTCCAGTCCTGCAAGTTCCATCCAAAAATTGGACCGTAAAAACTACGAGCCTTCTCGAGATCTGTGACGGGGATTTCAAAGTGAACGACTTTGTCCATAAGAGAAGGGGGTAAAGAAAAAAAGAATTATTGCGCTGGAATAAATTTCAAGGAGAGTGAATTCACACAATGGCGCGTGTTCTTGTACGTGAAATTTTCACCAGTGAAGACATGCCCAAGATGACCATCACAATTCGCGCAGCGTATTTCCGTTCTACTTCCATCGCTGTCGGGAATCTTTTTTACTGCATTTGTGATTTCCTGATCAAAACTTGGCCAACCACAACCGGAGTGGAATTTCGCATTCGATGTGTACAGTTTTGCATTGCACCTGCGGCAGATGTAGGTGCCCTTACGGAATTCACTATCGTACTCGCCAGAAAAAGGAGCCTCTGTTCCAGCATTCTCGATGACGTGCCTCTCTTCCGTTGTCAGATTGTTCCACACGGGCATGTAAAGATCTTGGCCTTTCTATGCTGAAAAATCAATAAACAATGTGGCTCTTAAAGTATTGATTAACATGGAGAAATATGCTCAAATATTGCCTTCTCTTTTCTCGCTTGGAAAGAGGAGGTTTGGTCTTTTACATCAACGGTAGGAGCCAAAATATGTTTGTAACAACGGCAATAAAACCACTTGAAAAAGAAAGGGCGATAACGACTTTTAATGTAGGTAGATTCAAATCACTTCACAATCGAAAGGAACAATCAGTGAACACAGCAATTCTCGCCACTTCAGTGGCACACTTTGAGCCGAGTGCAGGGATGCAGTATCTCGCGAGTGCCCTGTTTGCGCTCGCGGTGATCCACACATTTTTGGTGAGCTACTTCAGGAAGTGGGCCCATCATTACCCAGAGGGGAGTAAAATGGAGAATCTACTCCATCTTCTGGGTGAGACCGAGGCAGTTTTTGTGATGTGGGCAGGTGCCCTCTTCGCAGGAATTGCAAGCCTCGGTGGATGGCATGATGCCATCGCGTACATCGAGGCATTGGATTACACGGAGCCGAAATTCGTGATGGTGATCATGACGATCGCCGCCACGCGTCCTGTGATTGAAGTAGTGGAGGCAGCCATTACATCCATCGGTACAGTAATCCAGCGTTGCTTTCACTTTTCTGAGGCTCAGGCGTTCATGTTGAGCGCACTGGTCGTGGGTCCACTGCTTGGCTCACTCGTTACTGAGCCAGCTGCAATGACAGTTACGTCCTTAGTGTTGCTTCGGCAGTTCTTCGGACGCGAACTTTCACCACGGCTCATGTATCTGATCATTGGTACGCTCTTCGTGAACGTATCAATCGGCGGAGTTGAAACCAACTTCGCCGCCCCGCCCGTTCTCATGGTCGCTCGAAAATGGGAGTGGTCGATCGGATTCATGATCACCACCTTTGGATGGAAAGCGGCGTTGGCAGTCGTCCTCAATGCAGCTTCCGTAGTTTTTGTTTTTAGGCGTGAGCTCGGAGCAATGAGGCTCATGAAGAGCGACACGCCTGATGGGAAGCTTCCCGTTCCGAGGTGGGTAAAGTGCGTTCATCTTGCCGCACTTGCTCTCGTGGTACTGACGGCGCATCACTCCGATGTTTTCCTTGGAGTGTTTGTTTTCTTCTTGGGATTCTGTGCGATCTCGAAGGAGTTTCAAGTGCCTTTGCAGGTCAAAGAAGGTCTACTTGTGGGTGGGTTCCTTGCGGGACTCATTACGCTTGGAGGGCTTCAAAGTTGGTGGCTGCAGCCTCTGCTTGCTTCTCTCGGAGAGTTCCCACTCTTCGCTGGTTGCACGCTGCTTACCGCAGTTACAGACAATGCAGCGCTCACTTTTCTCGGTTCACAAGTGCCGGGGTTGAGTGAGGGGATGAAGTACGCACTCGTTGCAGGGGCGGTTACAGGCGGTGGCCTTACGGTCATCGCAAATGCGCCAAACCCTGCAGGGTATTCCATTCTGAATCCCGCCTTCGAGCGGAAGTTCGGTTCTGGAATCAACCCAGTGAATTTACTCCTTGGAGCTCTATGGCCAACGGCCGTTGCCTTCAGTTGCTTTTGGTTCCTGCCGTAAAACCGTCGAAAGTCGACAGAAAGACCTATCCCGGTACGTTAACGCGTGCCGGGTTCTTTAATATTCTGTATATATGTATCATCGATTTCTTATGCCGTTTTACCGTGAAATCGTGTTTCTCAAGTGAGATTGAAGGCTGTCCGCATTGTTCAGCAGATCTGCAGATCCATCGATGGCATATGGTCTCGTTGCAATCGTCATGCCATTCCAGAGATGATAGCAAACACCCTTCTAGATGAAACCAAAACGGCTGAGAAAGTCACTGGCCAGTTTATGACCATGCAAACCAGTCGAACGAAGAGAATTGAGTACCTGAGAATCAAGATGAAGCATGGAGTCTGGAGCCTTCTACCTGAAAATTCAGAAAACCCCCTGTTCCTGCGTTCACTTGTCTCAGGTACCATCTCACCCATGAAAGACATGCGGCTGACAGCTGAGCGGCTGGTCCTCGGGTTTCTATTTCTGGTCATTCTTTGGAAAGGAGGCAAAGCACTCGATGCTGTGTGGCTTTTGGCACTACTAGCTGGAGCTGTCGTATTACTGTCACCCACCACGCGCTTTCGTTCGCTTCCATTCATCCCAGTAGCGCTGCTCTTTGGGTTACTAGCGTGGACAATTGCTAGTTTCTTTTTTTCCACCACTCTCAACTACGGTTTCGATGAAGTACTGCAAGCAGCATCACTGACGTTATTGACACTCTTTACAGTCTCGCGAAGACAAGAGGATAGTGCGTTTGCAGCGAGATTCGCACAGACAGTGTCGCTGTCAGGACTCATTGCATGTGGCATTGGAGTTGTCATCTATGTTCTTCAGCCGGTCAGCCGATTTGTCGGTACTTTTTTTGATTTTCGTTTTCACACAGATTATTGGCCGAATGCATGGGCGGAATTCCTTCTGCTTCTGTGGCCAATGCTTCTGTGGGTACTGTATTCTCGTCATGAAAAAAAGTTGCCTTCGCTTCTTCGCCATGACTGGATGAAAGGCATCGTGCTCGGGTTTGTACTTGGATGTTTGCTTCTGAGCTATTCTCGCGGAGGTTTCATAGCGTTCTTCGGTCAAGCGATCATGCTGTTTGTTTTTGCATGCCTTACGCAGCGTCATACAGTCACATGGAAGCGTATTCCTGTGACATTGCTTGTCACGGTTGTCACATCGTTTGTCATCTTTTTTGGAGTCAATGCAATTCGGGCAGAGTTCCACGACGTGCAATCTGTCATACGAAAAGCGACATTCTCTTCTGATGAGGGAACATCATCTATCTCGGAACGAAAAGATTTTTGGCTTCAGGCATTGGAGCTCTCTTCGGCGAAGCCACTCTTCGGGTGGGGACCGTATTCCTTTCGATTTGTACAACCACATGTACAACGTGGCGTACTACAGACGTCAGATCATCCGCATAATGTTTTTCTCAAATATGCCGCAGAGCGCGGTATTCCTGCGGCGATTTTCTTCTTCTGCATCGTGGGACTTGCTCTATTCTTTGGTATACGTAAGACATATGAACGTTCTGATTCTGTCCCACTAGACCTCTTTCTTGTCGTCGCAATTGCAGGCGTTGTTGCTCATAATTTCATCGATTATAATTTACAGTTTGTTGGTATCGCGCTGCCATTTTGGTTGAGTATTGGCCTTCTTTTACCACGGTCGCGAAAAAAGACTTCACCAGTCTCACGGCGTCACATTGAGCGCTTGTTCGCTGTTATTCTTCTCCTGTGTACTGCGCTCGAAGGAACAAATCTTGCCATGTCGTCTCGCGCCCGACGGTACGAAGCGCAGGGTAGTCCACTTGGGGCACTACGATGGTATGCGCTCACAAATCAATCACTCTTTCCGCGGGACGCTTGGCTTGCTCGCGGCGCAATATTGCTTTCGCTCCATCAGTTGCCACAAGCAGAGGAAGCTATAGATATCTCGCTTGGATTCAATGAGCAAGACGGCCGTGCATGGCGACTTCTTGGCGATATTTATCTCCGTTGGAACAAGCCGCAAGATGCGCTTCGAGCGTATGAAAAGGCGTACGTTTTCGCGAAGTATAACGACATCGGTATATTACGAGGTCTCATCTATCTCCTGAAAAATCAGGATGCAGAAGAGCTTCTCTCGCGTCGACATGAATTTGACATGCTACTCAATGAATTCGGACTCGCAATCGAAGAAAATGCGCACTTTATTGCTCTGAGCAAAAACGTCGAAGATCTCGTTGCACTTTGCGATATATTGGCTGTTCTCTACCCTGAAGACGCTAATGCTTACAGAAGCCTTGCGAGACGATCTCAGAACCATGCAAACGAGGAGAGAGCAAAGACGGCGTCGCGCCCGCGTGGCATCATATGGTAAGACAAAGAAGTGTGTAACGTCATAAGGACTCAACCGTAGTAGTATACGATACGACTCTGCATTCATTTTCTTTCTCCACGATGAATAAGCTTCTCATCACCCCAATCATTGTCAGTCTTGTCCTTGTCGCCTGTACATCTGCTCCTCTACCCGAGAAAGACGAAGTACTTGAGACGCAAGAGGTCAACCAGTTCATGAAGACAGGAAAAGTCTTGGAAGATCCCGTCCATGGTAAACAAGTTAATTTCTTTTATGGAGCAGTATCAGGTACCGGCGGAACCAATGCGAATGGTATTGCCTACATCCACATCTTTGCCGATGGTACGTCGACAGTGACAGTAAACGTGAACATTGCCTTGCCAGTGTCAGGTTCGTACATTGCGTACATTCGTGATGCTTCTGGAGCCTCACGCATAAGAGTTGGTGAGCTTACGAGCATTGTTGGTGATGTACGTCATTCTGTCACACTGAAAACAACTGAAAACGTTTCTCGTGCTCTTTTCGTTGAAGTCCGACGTGAGGGCGGGGGAGACAGTACGCTTGTAGCTGAAGGCACGATGAAAGGGGCAGCGCCTGCGAAGTAGTCTTTTCCTTAGCCGATGAGAGCAAGCGTCGGCAGAGTGCTGACCATTGCTACCGTCACAATGACGATCAGGAGGAGATGCACGAGCATCAGGGATTTCACGTTCCTGTTTCCAAGGGGGTATGGACGATTCATAAATGTGTGGAAATGGTGCGCGATTCTAGGCGCTGATGATGTAAAGTCTAGTAAATATGTATACATTAATTGTTCATCAAAGCGATCGTATTTGTAACGGAAGGAAAAATTGTACGTTTAACATTAACAAGAATTTGCCTCACACAAATATTCTCGAATCATAGTTCGAGTGCACATCTTAAAACTTTTGCTTCTCCCACAGTTCGTAAAATCGTCCCTTCGAAGCATAGAGCTCATCGAACGATCCCGATTCTATGATTCTGCCTTCTTCAAGAACGAGAATTCGATCCATTTCTTTAATCGTTGTAAGCCGATGCGCGATGACAATAGCTGTTACGTTTTGGAAGAACGTGTGCAGCGAATCTTGGATCTTCGCCTCAGACTCAAGGTCAAGGTGTGATGTTGCTTCATCTAAGAACAGAATGTCCGGTTTCTTAAAGACGGCTCTCGCAATGCCAACTCGCTGTTTTTCTCCACCGGAGAGTTTGATGCCTTTCTCGCCGATGATAGTGCTGAGCCCCTGCGGCAGACGGTGTAAAAAGTCTTTGACGTGTGAAGTTTCAACCGCTTGGGTGATATGCGAGGCATCGTCCTTATGGTCAATGTTTGCGAGAGTAATGTTATCCACGAGGCGAAAATTGAATACCTCTGTGTCCTGAAGAACCACAGCGGTTTTCTTGAAGTAGGCAGAACGCTGAATATTCTGAAGCGGCACACCGCCGATCATGATTTCCCCTCGGAAATTTTCATGCTCTTTCAGAAGAAGCTTGAAGAGCGTCGACTTGCCAGCACCCGATACGCCCACGATGCCAATGCGTTCGCCTCGCCGTATTGTAAAGGAGAGAGAGTGAAGAATATCTTCGTCTTCGTAGGCGAAAGAGAGATTCCGAACCTCGATGCTGTCCCAGGTTGCTGGGAAATCAACTTTGCCTTTGTGGGCATCAATAGTGACACGCTCCGAAAGAATATCCCGTATACGAGAGACGCCGTGCTTGGAGACGATGAAATCCAGCGAGAGCTCAGAGAGTTGCGTGAGCGATTCCCAGATGTAGTTGAAGTAGTTGAAGAAGAGTATAAGAAAGCCGACGTCGCGATGTCCGTGGTACACGTCGAGTGCGATGAAAAGCATAATGCCAATGCGAAATGTCTGCGCCCAAAATTCAAGAATAATATTGCGAATACGGAAGCGAAGAATTCTTGTGTGAATTTTACGAAACAGATCTTCTATCGTACCACTGATGATGCCAAGAAGTCCGTCCTGCATCCCTAGAACTTTGACACTCCGAATGTTATTCAGCCCCTCAAAAACAATGCCCTGCAACTCTTCATCTGCATTACTTGCA
Organism: uncultured Candidatus Peribacteria bacterium; assembly: GCA_964517585.1. Classification (GTDB taxonomy): domain Bacteria; phylum Patescibacteriota; class Gracilibacteria; order Peribacterales; family Peribacteraceae; genus JAGORY01. The sequence continues at coordinate 22,609 of CAZFCB010000009.1, forward strand.
ATGTGAGAGGCTTTTCCTGCGCGACTCGTTAGGTACGAAGCTAGAATAAAATATGTCACGAGAAAGAAAAGTGTGGCCAGACCTACCTTCAGGTCAAATGCCATGAGGATAGGAATCATTCCTGCAAACCGGACAATCGCTGGTATTCCTGTCCTAAACCAAATGCGCGAAATCCGATTGATTCCCTCGGTGCCGCGCTGGATTCTCTTGAGTTTCGCGCCCGCGTTCTCTCTTTCGTGCCATGTGAGATCAAGCTTGAAGAGATGAGCAATGGTAGAAAGCTCTATGTCTAGTGCGCAACGTTCTGCAATTCTGTTACCGATGGTATCCACGATCTGACCACTACCGTAGTGCCAGATGGATACGACAATCCAGAGGATGAAGATCGTCGTCATCTGCCCAAGTACGCTCTGCGTTTGTTCGCCAGTGAGCAGATTGACGAGCTCTGCCATAGCATATGGTGGATAGAGCCAGACAATCGTTCCGGAGAAGCCGATGACACACGCAAGAAGAAATGCCCATTTTTTTTCACCAAGAAATCCCCACAAATCGCTGATGAGAGCATATGATGAGTAATCGCTTGATGTAGGCCGCTTTTCTTTCATGCTCTCACTGTAACAGAGAGCTCAGTCTTCCTTTTGAAAAATTCTAAGATTCTTGACGTTCCGGAGTTATTCCGCTGACGTATTTCATGTCTTTCTGAGAAAAGCGTGCGTGTCTGTTATGATATGCATATGCTGAAAGTAGGCGATATTGCACCGGCATGGAAAGCTGCAAATCAAGATGGTAAGTACATGTCATCCTCAGAGTATGCGGGGAAGTGGTTACTTCTGTACTTCTATCCCAAAGATGATACCTCTGGATGTACGGAGGAAGCATGCGGGTTTCGTGATGCGTATGCTTCACTTTCTACTCGCATCGCCATTGTTGGCGTGAGTGCGGATAGTGTCGAAAGTCATAAAAATTTCTCCGAGAAATTTTCACTTCCGTTTACTCTTATTGCCGATCCTCAGCACGAGCTTATTCAAGCCTTTGGCGCTGATGGTTTACTCTTTCCGAGGCGCATTACATTCATCATTGATCCTCTGAATGTCATCAGGAAGATCTATCATGGTTTTGATACGAAAGACCATGCAGTACAGATCAGTCATGACCTTAATGCGCTGCAGTCTGATGTGCACGCTTAAAGAGCCTGCACAGAGGAAGATGTATTCGACGTGATCTGTTCAAATATTTTTTGTACTTCGTCTTCGATTTTCGTCTGAACATCCGCAGAAAGAGCCGTACGAAATTTTTCTTTAAAGAGTATATCTCCCACTGTTCCAAGTTTCTCAGACAAAAGTAGCCATTTGTATGCCTCGCTATAACTTTGCGGTGTACCTTCTCCATTGCCAGCCATGGCACCAAGATTATGCGCAGCAGGTGCGTAACCTTGTAGCGCACTTTTGTGGTACCACTCAAGAGCGAGATCAAAATTTTGTTCTACTCCTTCCCCTGCACGATATGCATTTCCAAGATTGTACTGTGCCTGTGCGAGGCCTTGTATGGCTGCCTTTTGGAACCACTGAAATGATTCAGTCAAATTTCTCTTCAAAGAATCCCCCTTATAGTACAGAACGCCAAGTTTAAATTGCGCCTCAGCTGATCCTTCTTTTGCGGCTTTCAAGTAGTACACAGTCGCTTCTTTCGTGTTCTGCACCACACCTTTTCCGTTTTCATAGAGCTCACCTACTTTGTAATCAGTATCAGGATCACCTGTCGAGAGTGTGCAGCCGGCAAGTAGCAAACATGTGAGGAAGAATACGGTGCGCATGCATGGATTATATCACTCAGTGTGCTGGTATATGATGTATGCTTTCACTATGAAGTTTCCGGTGTTCGCACTCATAGTCTGTAGCGTGCTCATGTTTTCTGCATGCAGAAATGGCGATCCAGAAATTCCTTCTTTCGCAGATCCAGGCACTTCCGATCTTTCCATTACCCCTACTATCCCTGAAGCACTTTCTCCTGCAGCGCTTGCATCTGCTGATTACACAATCGTAGATTCCACTGTTCGTAGTGCGCTCACCAAAGCAGGGCAAGATTTTCATATCCCTGTTCGTAATGGTTCTTTCACGTTTCCCCCCTCTGTCCTTCTTGATCAGTTTTCAACAGTATCAGTCGATACTAATCACATTACATATGGAGACCTGACAGGTGATGGCATTCCAGATGCAGTCGTCAGAGTGCAGTCAGGTACAGGCGAATTCTCTGTATCTGAGCTTGCAGCTTTTACAGCTTCTGGAAAAACTGCCATACAGTTTGCAGCATTTCCGCTAGGACATGTGATGATCAAGACTGTTGCGATCACCAGCGGAAAAATTCGTGTCAATTTCACACATACTGTTGCGGGTGATCCAGGCCCGAGAAATACTGAGTTACTCTTGGAATTGCCAAAAAAATAAGCGCACAAGAGTTATAACTATGCTATGATTCCATCATCATCCTTTTCCTCACACTATGAAGAAAATTTCTCCATGGATTTTCGTTCTCGGATTTGCTCTTATCATTGGACTGTGGATCGTCGGAGCATACAATGGATTTGTCACGTCCAAAGGCAATGTTGATCGACAGTGGGCACAAGTAGAAACGCAGTATCAGCGAAGAGTTGATTTGGTACCCAATCTTGTCGGGACAGTAAAAGGTGCTGCCAACTTTGAGCAGGAGACATTTAAGGAAGTCACGGAAGCAAGAAGTGCCTGGGCTCAAGCAAAAACAGTCGGCAATCGAGGGCAGGAAATTCAGGCAGCAAATAATTTTGACTCAGCGCTATCGCGCCTTCTTGTCACTGTCGAAGCATATCCGCAACTCCAGGCGACTCAGGCTTTTCGTGATCTCATGACGCAGCTTGAAGGTACGGAAAATCGCATTGCTGTCGCGCGTAAGGATTACAATGATGCAGTCTTCTCGTACAATGTACGAGTGCAACGTTTTCCAGGCAAAGTCGCAGCGATCCTTTTTGGTTTTGTGCCAGAGAAGTCTTTTGAAGCCACTCCAGGAAGCGACATAGCTCCTGTTGTAGATTTTACGAAATAAAGTCTTTGACTTCATGATTTTCACTTTTCATCGCTTGATCGGCGCGCTTGTGATGACGATCTTTGCTGTCATTCTCTGTGTTCCCAGTAGTGCGAATGCCGAATTTGTCATTCCTCCAAACGACGGACTTTTTACTGATGCAGCAGGGCTTCTTTCCAAGGAACGAGAGCGAGAGATCGAGCAAAAACTTCGGCAGTACCAGACAGAGACAAGTAATGAAATAGCCGTCGTTATTATGAATTCATTAGAAAACTATCCGATAGAAAATGCTGCGTTAGAAATCGGTCGCAAGTGGGAAGTGGGCTCCGTAAAAAATAATGGCATTCTTATACTTATCGTGTACGAGGATAGACAGATTCGCATTGAGGTTGGCTACGGTTTGGAGGGGGTAGTGCCAGATATTGTTGCAAAAGGGATCATTGATACTGACATCACTCCAAGTTTTAGAGCAGGAGATTATGCGGGAGGAATCAGCGGTGCTCTTGAAGCGCTACAAAAACACATTGGTCGTGAGTATACGGTAGAGCGGTACGCAGAAGATCCAGACAGTTCTTTTGGTGCCTTTGGTTTCTTTTTTGCACTCATTGCGTTTCAGTGGCTTATCGCTGTCCTTAGTCGCACGAAGTCATGGTGGATGGGTGGTGTCATTGGTGGAATCGGAGGTGCGTTCTTAGCTTTTCTGTATGGTTGGTGGCTAGTAATTCCGGTACTTGTGCCACTTGGCTTATTTCTTGATTTCATTGTTTCTCGTAATTATCACACCCGTGGACCCACTCGTTGGTGGGCCGGCGGTGGATGGGGACCAGGCGGCGGCGGTGGACGTTTTGGTGGTGGAAGTAGTGGTGGATTTGGAGGATTCGGCGGCGGAAGTTTCGGTGGAGGGGGAGCAAGTGGTCGTTGGTAGATTTTTCTATCATCACGGCGCACATTCCGCTACAATTTTGGTATGAAACTAGCACGAGTTATCTGTACCGGATTTTTTGCATTCTCAATTGCAATTCCAGCATTTGCTGCTGAAGAAAATCTATCGTCGCCCGCAGAAGTTACCTATTCTCAGACTGGAGTAGGAGATTTACTCGTGAGTATAGAATCTTCTCCGTTACTAGGAACGACTCCTCGAGGCGCGCAAAGAGTGGAAATGGCTGTTATCAATGTATCCGCATCGTGTGATGCAGATGTCATTCTTGAGAGCATACGCCTACAACACATAGGACTTGGCGATGTATCGGATATTGCAAGGGTGTATGTCTACACTGGTTTTCGCAGAGCGTCTCGCGCTCGAACATTTGACCGACATTCTCGAACTGCAGATGTTCGCGTGACATCACTGACCATTCCTAAGTGCGAGGCTGTGCAACTCAAAGTTTTGTACGATATTTCACCGACCGCAAGTGTCGCGTCTGAGCATGGTGTAACAATCGACAGTGCCACCAGCATTACGTCGTCAGCCAAAACAACAACTTTGCAACAGTTTGATTCCACGAAACGAATTATTACTTCTCCAAAGGACGCTGGTTCCATCACTGCTAATTTTCTGCCCATTAAGGGGCCACTGCGTTATGGCAGAATTGAAACGGTAGCGCGCTTGCAGCTGACTGCTGATAGCAAAAATGATCACCTGCTGAGTAGCATCGTCTTCACAAATCTTGGAGATGCTCGTGATATGAATCTTATTGATTTCACTCTCGAGACACGATCTGGAGAAGTACTGAGTCCTAAAGCATTTCGAATGCGTGGCTTGCGAGTCACACTTGATTTCGATCCAACATATATTCTCGAGCGTTCCCGAACAGTCGTTTTTCTTCTGAAGGCTAAAATTAATGCGTCACAGTCGAAAAAAATCCATTTTGTTATCCAGGAGCCTTCCGATCTTCTTTCAACACTCTATCGTCCATCGAGATAGCGTAGACCTCTCCTTTCTCGGTTACCCTGTACACTCGTTTTCCATGTTCGTTGTTCGTATCATCTCACTTGGCATTTTTCTCATTAGTCTTTCTGCATGTGGCCAGAAAATCGAACTTCAGCCAGAAGAAGTTGTACGACGCGCAATTATTAGGAGCAGCACGGTCGAGTCCGTTGCTGCCTCTGTTGTCGCAGACATGAAGACAGAAAATACTGATACCTTGTCGGGGAGCGTTATCATGCAGGGTATCATTCGTTCGGGTGGTCAGTCTTGGTCGACAGATAGTACATTGACGATTGAGTCTGCAACGAAGCGAGGACATGAGCGTGTACGCGGAAGACTTGTGATGGTATCTCCAGGTAACGGACAAACATACCTTCGCCTAGAATCTGTCGAGGGAGTGCTTGGTGAACTGCTTCGTAACTCGATGCCTGACAGTACGAGTGGTTGGATGGTGTTCGGGAATGATTCAGCTTCTGTACCGTCAGCACGTAGTACACCGGACCCCGAGAGAATTTCATCCTATGCAGATGTCATCATCGTGCAAGAAGACGTAGGCATGGAGAAAGATGACGATGGTCAAATGTTGTACCACTATCGTGTAGGGCTACATTCTGATGCACTCGCATCTTTGTCGCATGAAAGTCCATCCGGAGAAGCTGATGGCATGAAGGCTGTTGGCGAAATGTGGATTGAGAGTGGCAATTTCTCCCTGAGAAAAGTGAAGTGGTTTCTCACGGGAGTTCCTACGTCCATTGGGCCAATGACAATGCACATTGATGTACTGTTCACACAATACGATGCTGCCTTACAGATCCGGACGCCTGTTGGCTCAGCAGCAACACTTCCACTCGAGAGTATCTTTGCCATCTTTTCCTTATAGTCGCTAGTTTCGCTTTTGCCGACTTCAATGGATACTGAAACTACAAAAATGCCAGAAACTCCGCCACCATCTCCTGTCGACGGCATCACTCTCTCTCCGTCTGAGGCAGCCACGATCGCAAAAAATCCTACACCTACTCAGGTTTCTTCTGCACCACAGAGTCTACAAAAAAAGAGTTCGAAGAATATGACAATTGTTCTACTCGTTACAGTAGCCGTTCTGTATGCAGTGCCTGCACTTATTCTCATGGTCATGTTCCCGAGGCCAGATGGAAGCATGTCAGAAGTAAAGAATATTGGAACGCTTCTCTATACCATCGGTACAGTTGCTTGGCTTCTTTTTGCAGTCATTGGATTCCTTCGTATTTCTTCAATCAAGGATCACCCGCGCATGAAATTCTTTGCGTCGATTCGTGTTCTTGTAGTCAGCATTCCACTTGTCATCTTGAGCGGTCTGACCGTGTTTCTCTTGAACGTCGCACCGAAACTTCGCCTAGAAGTCATATCGCCGAAAACCTCCGCAGAATTTGTTGCACCTGTATCTGTGACATTTGGCATGGATACTGCACTAAAAATATTTGCTCAATCCAAGCTTAAGCCTCTGAAGTTTGAATGGGATTACAACAATGATGGGGTGACAGATCAGGAGACATTTGAGCCTGTGTCGACGTACCTCATAACAAAAGCTGGTATTTTTAATATCGTTGCAAAGGTCACGATGACTGACGGAACGTCAAAAAATGTCGTGTATCGCCTCGTCATTCCGCGAGCAAGTTTTGGGCTTCAGCCAACGATGCCAGTTATCGACGAACCAGCAACATTTAGCATTGAGCATCTTTTTCCAAAGACCGCAGAAAATACTTTGAAATTACTCAAAGCAAAATGGGATTTTGAAGGTGATGGCATCATAGACCTAGAAACAGATAAATTGACGGCAACTACAACCTATCACAAACTCGGAACATTTAACGTATCAGTTGCTATGACGCTGACGAATCAGTCACAGTCATCACTGCAGCGAACCATCGAAGTTGTGAAAGCGCCAGAACAACCATTTCCCATAACCCTTGAGACAGAACCACAAACCTTATTAGGCCCTGCACCCTTTGGAGTCCTTTTTGCTCTGAAGACAAAAGAATCTATTGCCAATGCGAAGTGGGATTTCGGCAACAAAAAAAGCGCTGAAGGACTCCGTGTTGCACAGGTGTTCAATACCGTTGGTACGTACGTTGTGAATGTATCGGCACGATCACAAAGTGGCGCTGTTGCGAAGTTGTCAAAAGTAGTCCGCGTTACAAACCCACTCGAAATTCGTGATCTCACATTTATGGGAACAGTCGTCAAAGATTTTACTATTGTTGGTGAAGTGCCGCTTGTGGTGAATCTTACGCCGACGACACAGCAGCCTCTTATTTCCTTTTCTTGGGATGCACCCAATGCTCCAGAGTCAGAGATTACTGATAAAACTTTTCAAGCTGTCTATAGAGATCAGGGGCAATATTTTATTGATCTCATCGGTATAGATCCCGATCAGAATGTGTACCGAAAACGAATCAATATTACTGCAACTCCGCCATCATCACTCGTGTCTTTCAGTATGGACCCAGCGTCTCCAACCGCTCCTGCAACTGTCAAATTTGATGCTTCCGATACATATATTCCTTCGAATGAAGAGATTACCGGTTTCGAATGGGACTTTGGTGATACGTCGAATGTGAATACAAACAAATTTTCAGGTGCGCGAGTTGATCACCTTTTTACGAAACCAGGAACATATATTGTTTCGCTTACAGTTCGCACTATTTCAGGAAAGACATTCAGTAATAAGCAAACGCTCACTGTACGAGCCCCTCTGCTTGATGCTTGTTTCTTGCCAAGTCGAAAAAGCGGCAAGGCACCGTTGGGTGTTCGGTTTGACACGAGTTGTTCTACAGGAAACTTTGTTAGCTGGACGTGGGATTTTGGTGACTCCTCACAGAGTGATGTGCAAAGTCCAACGCATGTTTTCTTAAAGCCTGGCGAATTTACAGTGTCGCTGACTGCAGTAACGAGCGATGGACTGAAGAACACAAAATCAACTATAATCTCCGTTACTGAATAATGAAATCCCGATCAATCGTTCGCGGCGTTGCTCTCGCAGGTGTACTTGCACTGGTGCTTGGCATGCTACTGCCTGCGCTCAGCGCAATTCCGTACTAACAGGATCTAGCAGGTTTGCGAGTGGAGATACCGCAAGTGTCCTGAATTCATTGAGGAAAGTGATTACCCCGCTTTGCTGAAAGTAGGCAGCAGAAGCGATCATTGCCGCATTATCAGTACAAAATGTAAGTTGTTCTGGTACCCGGACAACGACACCTTGTTTCTCTCCTATATCTTTGGCGAAAAGACGTAGACGACTGTTTGCAGATACACCTCCAACGATGTGGAGTTCTTTCGCATTTGGGTACATCTCAAGCGCACGCGTGATGCGATCTGCAAGATGTCTGCAAATTGCATACTGAAAACTGGCAGCAATGTCTGATCGATTCTTTGTGTCATCTTTATCAATCGCGAGATCTTGCAGTAAGTACTTGAGTGAAGTCTTGAGGCCGGAGAAACTAAAATTTGGATTCTTGTCCTGTGAAAGAGGGCGTGGAAATTCATAGGCTGTTTCATTTCCTCCTACTGCCAGTTTTGAAAGTGCAGGACCACCGGGGTAGGGGAGTCCGAGAAGTACTGCTCCTTTATCAAATGCTTCTCCCGCAGCATCGTCACGCGTCGTTCCTACGAGTACGCCACGTGTGTGTGTTGTTCTGAACCAAAGATCTGTGTGACCTCCGGAAACAGAAAGCGAAAGAACTGGAAATTCTGGCGTATCAAGAATCTTTTCCTTCGTAAGCCAAATGGAACTCAGGTGTCCAAGCGTGTGATGTACGCCAATGAGTGGAGTCTTCCATACGCGCGAAAGTACCCGTGCTGTCGAAGTGCCAACGAGCAGTGATCCAAGTAGTCCAGGCCCGTACGTCACAGCAATGGCATCGAGCTCGCTCGACTGAATCTTTGCCTGAGACAATGAGTGTTCAATGACGGGAAGAATGCTTTGCAGCTGCTTCCGTGCAGCATCTTCGGGAATAACACCTCCCATTGCAGTGAAGTCTTTTTGTGAACTTGAGATCACACAACTGAGGACTTCGCGTCCGTCGCGAACGACAGCAGCTGAGGTTTCATCACACGAAGTTTCGATTCCTAGAATCAACATACGGTAGAGTACCTACCAAACCTACCACACCTGCTTCATACTTTTCACATGTTTCATCTATTCCCTTCACGAGAAATAGCTGTATCAGTTGGCCCAATCCTTGTGCACTGGTATGGCATTATGTACGCAATCGCGTTTCTTTTCGGTATCTGGTTGTTGCCACGTCTTTTGAGCATCGCGAAGATTTCTCTTTCTCATCAGGAACGTGAAACGATGACACTCTGGGTTTTTCTAGGCGTTCTCCTCGGTGGCAGACTTGGTTTTGTAGCATTCTACGGAGGGACGTATTTCTTCGAGAATCCTGCGAAGATCTTCGCAGTGTGGGAAGGCGGCATGTCATCTCACGGTGGTTTTTTGGGAGTTCTCTTGGCAATGCTCATCTTTACGAGTCGAAAACATATCGATTTCTTTCGCCTCACCGATGTTCTTGTCATACCTGTCGCCATCGGGCTTGCACTTGGCCGGCTCGGCAATCTCATCAACGGAGAGCTGTACGGAACCGTGACACATGTTCCTTGGGGTATGCAGTTTCCAGGAGCTGATGAACCAAGGCACCCAACACAAATCTATGCGATCATGAAAGATCTCAGTATTACATGTGTTTGTTTTGTGCACCTGTATCGCAATAGAGAAAAGAATATCCCTTCAGGACGTACGACAGGAATTTTTCTCGTGCTCTACGGAATACTCCGTTTTGTCGTTGAAATCTTTCGTGATCAACCGTACGGATTTGTTCATCTGTTTGGCCTTAGCGTGAGTCGTGGCCAACTTCTTACGATCCCTATTTTTCTTGCAGGCGTGGTCGTGCTGTATGTAAGGCGCAAAAGTTCAAAGAGCTTGTAGTTCTTGGATGACAATATCTCGTTCGTTCCACGGGATTTGGCCTGTGCTGACCCACATGGTTGTGTCGCTTCCTTTACCACAAAAAATAACGATATCTTCTTTTCTTGCCTTATGCAGAAGATACCGAATGGCCTCATGTCGGTCGAAAATTCTATGAGCCTCAGTCTTCGTTTGATCAATGCCAGCCCATACTTCATCAATAATCTTTTCGGGGTCTTCTGTGTACGGATCCTCGTTTGCGACGACCATGATGTCAGCATACGTACTGACAATTTTTCCAACAACCGGGCGTTTTTCTTTCATGCGATCACCACATGAACCTGCTAGGACTAAGAGTCTTCCGTTCGGAGGAAGCGATGTCTGCAGAGTCGAGAGTGTGGAATCGTATGACTGCGGCGTGACGGTAAAGTCGATGTAGACAGGAAATGCTTGCCCTGCATCGATACGTTCCATACGTCCGGGGATGCCCTTGAATGTTGAAAGGGCCACAACACATTCACATAGAGAAACATTCAGGCTATGAGCGCATCCAATGGCGCAAAGCGCGTTTGTGAGATTGAATGATCCTGAGATGGGCATATGCAGTTCATGAACACCTTCCTCTGCAGTGGAATGAAGATTTGCACGTACGTCACCTGTTTTTGCTTTCGCCTCAGTGATCCAAAGACCACTCATATGGTCGTTGTCTGGTGCAGCCAATGCATGCTGTGAGGAATAGTTAATTCTCCAAGGAGCGGAAATATTGCTGAGTGTCTCGAAGCTACGGTCATCAGCATTGAGTACGGCAACACCCGAATCTTTACGGAGCATGGAAAAAAGTCGAGACTTTGCCTTTAGATATTCGTCCATCGTTCCGTGGTAATCCAGATGTTCTTCCGACAGATTGGTAATCCCTGCGACCATTGGCCATGTAAAACTCACCCTGCCTTGCAGAAGTCCATGAGAAGAGCATTCAAGGACGACGTGTGTACACTCTGCCTGAACACATTGTTGTAAGAACTTTTGTACAATAAATGGAGAAGGCGATGTTTTTTGGGTCGGGTTCCATGTCACCTGTTCTCCAATCTGGAAAAATGCGGTAGAAAGTGCACCGCATTTCTTTCCGTTCGCATTCAAGATGTGCGCAATCATCCCAACTGTTGTCGTTTTGCCGTCCGTTCCGGTGATCCCGATCACAGTAAGTTTCCTTGCGGGAAATCTATACAGAAGTGCGGCAATGAATGCCTTGCTTCGATGATACGACAGACGAACAAGTGATGTTTCAGGGATCAGTTTCTTGAGTGCCTTCTTCATGGAAGAAGCATACCACGGGCTTCCACAATGTCCTGTTGAATTCTCTTCACGAGCTCTGCAGGAGTCGGAAAATCTTCAATCTCTCGGATGTATCCCACAATCTCAATGTCCGCAATTTCCGGAATCTCTGTGACAGTTGCGTCGATAATGTGAACCTCAAAGGCAACGGAGTCCTTGAAGACTGGCCTTGAGCCATAGTGCATTGCACCCATGTACGTTTTCTCATTCAGCGTGATACGACACGCATAAATTCCGTACGCTAGATCTTCTGGTACCACGGACAAGTCGATATTGATTGTTGGTACGCCAAGGCCTTTGCCTCGCCCCCTCCCATGGACGATATTTGCGTTTCGTATCCAAAGTGATGTCTGCAAGGTATGGGGATGCATGAATGAATTGTACGCAAAAAATCTTCGTCGTGCGACGTAGTGAGTGTTTAGGCAGCAAGCGCCATTGCCTGCTTTTCGGCGTCATCACGGACACCACGAATTCTTGTAAATAACTCTGCAAAGCTCTCTCTGCTTTTGCCTTGAGCTTTCACGTCGATTGCTTGCCTGAGGGCTGTGACACTTCCCCGAACGTCTGCAGCGTTTCTCATGCCACCTGGAAGAGGTAGAGGAATGAGCATGGCAGCTTGCGCACCGAGCTTGAGCGTACTTCCGAGCACGGAAAATGACTTCTTCCAAATGTAATTGGAAATTGCGCTAATATTACTGAAAGGCAAAAGTGCAATTTCTTTTACAGTCTCTCCTACCGTTGAGCTCGCTTTGTCGAACACATCTTTTCCACCCTTTCCGGCATCGGAAATTCGTTTCAATGGGTCCTTCACATTGATTCTATAAGCTTCGCCGGCTAGTTTTTCGATTCCAGCCATGTATATATTATACCACAGTATTGTATTTATACAAATTCCCAGAAAAGAGTATTTAATGTATAATAATAACATAAATATGGAATCAGATTTCAACACAAACAGGCAAGATTTTGCCTACCATCTCTGTATAATTCTGGATAGTAGCTCCGATGTAGCAAGAAAATTGCTAGCAGCACGAACGCTACATGGTTCCGAATTTCGAGATTCATTGCCAGAAAGTGCACTTCCGAAATTAATCAGTGCAATCAATCAAGAACTTGATTCAGATTTGAGAGTTGAAATAATCTTTCTCATGCTTTTGCACTGGCCTGTAAACGAGTTAGTTATTAGTGAGGTTCGTAAATCTGTCGCCCGTGGAGAATACAGAGTCCTCGAATATCTTATAAGTGACTCTTTGCAATCCAATGGTTTACTTGAGACAAAGGAATATTCTGAGATTATTGGTGGTATTCCCTTGAGACTTGACGATAGTCATTCGACAGAAAAAGAAGTCCTACGGCTACTTCACTCTGCTCTCCAGTAC
>CAZFCB010000010.1:0-34349 GCA_964517585.1 uncultured Candidatus Peribacteria bacterium
AGTGGAGCGATGACGAACGTTGATCTCTATCAAAATCACCTCATCACGCGGAGCGAAAATGGTGGAGCACTCACGAATGCAAATCTTGCGACTGCCGATAATACCGGGGATAACGACATCACAAGCATCTACACCATGAGCAGCCAAGCTCTCACGATGGTTTCTGGCAAAGAACTGTTTATTCCTACTGGGCACACCTATCAACCAAGCGCTGCAGTGACGACCGCACTCCTGGATATCCGGGGTACGTACGTGCATGGTTCAGAGACACTAACCATGAACGGAAGTTATACGCATAGCACGGGAACGTTTACAGGAGGATCGGGGATTTTTACTCTTGTTGGTAGCTTTACGTTGAGTGGTGGAACATTTACAGCACCGAGTGGCTCGATGACGATTAGTGCAAGCTTCACGCAAACAGGCAGCCCGACATTTAATGCCAATAGTGGAACGATTACATTTAATTCAATTGATACTGCAACGATTAGTACTCCAGGGATTACATATAATAGAGCCATCATTACAAAGACTGGTGGCAGTAATTACATCGATCAAGTATTTACGATTGCAAGCGGAACAACATTACCACTTGGAAATAATCCAACGTCGACATTAAGCAATGACCATTACTACGGCGTCATTTCCATGATTAATAATGGCACGCTGACACTTGGCACAGGCACATGGACAGTAAATGTCGAGTCTTCATTTACAAATAATGGAGTCATCAGTGGTAATGTTTCGACATGGAATCATCCTGCAGCGTTTACTAATACGAAGACCATAAATCTTCCGAGTCTTACAGCAATGGACTTTGACTATAATTATACACACTCTGCTGCGGCAACTCTTGTTATTGCAGCAACGCCTACTATTGCCATTGGCGGTAGCCTAACACTACCCACAGGAACAACGTTTCCTATGGATGCAACTGTGACATTTGATACGGTGAATGGAGCAACAATTGATACTCCAGGCATCACGTATGCAAACGTTGTTATTAACAAGACAGGAACAATCTCTGCAGATCCAGTATTTACCGTATCCAATGGCACACTACTTCCCTTAGGGGATAATCCCACAACAACACTGAGTAATTATCAGTATTACGGCGTTATTTCCTTGGTAAACAATGGCACACTTACTATTGGGACAGGGACTTGGACGCTTTCTGTAGAGAGCACCTTCACCAACAACGGTTCTATCATAACAAGAAGTGCGGTGCGGTCGGGGACAAGCATTACCAATGGCACAAATTCCAGTATAGAATTTATTGGTGCAACCGATAGTCAAACTGCGATACAAACCATTACAGGCTTTGCAACATCGTACTATCACCTCTACATTGGATCTGCAGACAGTGGTGATATTTTTTCACTCGGTAGTGCACCGACAATTACCGGGAATCTGGTGATCAGCGGCGGCACGCTCAATCTTGCGGGCTATAACCTCAGCCCGAGTGGGACGCTTACGGTTGGCACAGGGACAACGCTACGCTTACGTGGCAGCGAAACTATTTCGAATTTTGGAAAAGTCTATCAACGCACAACCATGTGGTACGACCACACAACAGGTACGTACCCGATGCTCAATAAAGAATTCTGGAACCTCGTCATCGGAAGTCCTAGTACTGCTGTCTATCACTTCCCTACACCATACGCAAAGACATTCAGCGGATCCATCACCCTCTCGGGCGGAACACTTGCCGTGACCAATGGCCAACAGCTAACAGTCTCGGGTTCTTGGCTACAATCTGGCACAGGCAGATTTTCTGCAGGGACGGGGAAAGTTGTTCTGAATGGCGGAAACCAAACGATTGCAGGCACGACGGTCTTCAATAATCTTACTAAGACAGTGCTGTCAGCTCGTACGCTCACGTTTGGCAGTACCGGTCAAACATCCGTCAGTGGATCACTGGTGCTCAATGGCACGGGCTCCAATCTCTTGAGTCTTCGGTCGTCTATTCCTGGCACCGCCTCTCGCCTCATCCTCGATGGAGACAGCGGTAGCCAAACGATCATGTACCTCAATGTGAAAGATAACGATGCCAGCGGAGGCTTACAACTTGAATGTTTCACGGCAACAGAAGGCTGTGTGGACGCAGGAAATACCACGAATTGGTTCTTTGGCGCCACAAATAACAAAGGCTTCTTCTACTTCTTCGGGTTCTAAAAACCTTGGTGTACCATAGGTCTATGCGTTTTTTCCCTATCGTCATTACCTGCCTTTTTCTTACTGCCTGTAGCACGACAGAGCAAGCTCCTCCTGTGATTCGTTTTATCGGTATTGCAACAGGCACACTGGTGACGGATGTGCGAACACTCTCGTTTCGAGATACGTTCGAGGTGAATGATCACGATATTATTGGTGTCGTTGGGTTCGACGAAGCACAGGATGGAACAACGGTACAAGCAACGTGGTTCTCGCCTGATGATCGCAAAATGCCGATGGGTCGTACATCCATTGTCATGCAGTCTGGTGCAACAATTGCACGGTTTCAATTGAAAAACACTGTAGATTGGGAAGCAGCTCCCTACATGCTTGATGTGCGTGCATGGAAAGACGGAAAGAAAGACGAAGCTCCTCGCACTGCCAGTGGTCAGCTTCACTTTTTTATCGGTTTAAAAACCGAGGAGATTCAGGCCTACGCAAAAGAATTTACCGAATGGCAGAATCGCGAAAAAGAACGTGCAGCAGTTGCGAGCCAAAAAGAACAAGCAGCACAAAAAATAGTCGATGCAGGCCGTGCATTTCTTTCCGCTCCAGAGGCTATTTCTAGTCTGTCTCCTGACCCTCGGACGTCAGGTCATTTTTTGACATTTGTTCTTGATACCGCGGGAGAAGAACCGTTTGCTCCAGGGCTCACTGGCATCAAGGATCAATCGGTACGACAATTTGCCGTGCTTGATGCAAGTGGTTCAGTGCTCCTGAGCATGATGGTGAACGGTTTGGAGAAGATGTTGAGTATATCTCCTGAAAAAATTGATACTTCGACAAAAACAGCCCTGAGTGTTTTACCATCCGGAACCGTATCGGTGTCGTGGCAGGGTGTAGAAAAATTCTGCAGTATAGAATTTGTGTGGAGCAAGAATGCATACACGCGCGGTGCAGGCAATTGCGGAGAGGGGGTAGGGGGGTGAGGTCTCTACGGCGTCGTCGTCTCGTAGTTCAAGTTCAGGTACCCAGCTGCGGCATTCGCACCAGCGGTACTATCTGCCGCTAATTTTACGAAGATTGTCATGTAGCCCTTCGGTGTCCATGTACCTGCACTCTGTGGTCCTGTTATAAGTGCAGTTGCCCAGCTGGTACTCGAGAGTCCTGATCCACCTGTAAGGGGAATATACGTGCCAGCTGTATCACGAATGAGAACCTTGAGCGCGTTATTTGCAGAGCTTGCGACACCTGTCTTGTAACGGAATTCGATCGGTTTCACAGGATCCCATGACGAGAAGTTATCAGGAACACGGACACGAATGGAGATCCAATAATCCTGCAGTGTTCCACGGCTCGATGTCCAGACATAACTGTTATCGAGTGCAGTAGTACCACCCGAGAGCGTCATCTGTCCAACGTACGTTGCACCAGAGCTAAAGTAGACCGCATTCGGATATTCAGGATGGAGCGACAGAACTCCGCCCGATCCATTGCCAACGGATCCCCATGTTAAATTGCCAGTGCCGTCATTTTTCAGGAATGAATTTGCTGAGCCTTGCGTGGTTGGAGCACTGTACGTCACACCATGAAGTGTGATGTTGCCATCCACCGTGAGTGTTGAACCCGAAAGGTTACCTTTTGTTTTAATCGACCCCGTCACTGTGAGCGGACCGCCGATTGTTGCATTGCCGTCCACGCGGAGGGCAGAGCCCGAGATGGTACCAAGAACGCGAAGCGACTTACTGAATTCAAATCGCTGCAAAGAGTGCAAGAATTTCAGCGTTTGATTCCCGGATGCATTGCCGAAGGTGAGAATAGCATCGTTGGAATCCGCATCATTATTGATGACCAAATTACCATCCGTTGTAATATTCCCCGTCACTCCTAATGTCGACTTGAGCGTTGCAACACCTTTGACGGTGAGTGCGCCAGAGAGGTTTGCTTGGCCACTAATTGTGAGGTGAGAACCGGAGATCGATGATCGAACATTCAGTGCACCTGTCATCGTATCACCAGACTTTTTGACGTAACGACCATCACCTAGCTGCAGGACTCCTCCTGTATTGACGGATGGTGGCGGAGTAGTTCCTGTATTTAAGTCTGTTCCACATTCAAATTTTCCTGTTGCACTATTGTAGATAATTTTCTGACTTGCTCCGTTACATGAGCCGAGTCCGAAACCGTTAATAGTCGAACCCGAGACAGTTCCTTTGGCAGCAATATTATTCTTAATAAGGAGGGAACCCGAAATCGTTGCATTGCCATCGATGGCGAGCGAGGAACCCGAAATGGTACCAAGAACACTAATACCTTTACTAAACTGAAATATTTGTCGTGCATTTAAGAATTTAATCGTCGTGGTCGTACTTCCAAAACGGAGTTCGATGTCTGTCGTTCCATCACCCGAATCAATTGTTTGAAACGATTCCGTATTCACAAGGAGTGTGGGGCTCCAGCTGGAGACCGCATGTGCGGAGGCAGGAAGAACGAGGAATGTCGTTACAAGAACCAGTCCTATAACGGCCTTTTCAAGGGCTGTTCGATGAGTGATGAGCGGTAACATCATAAGGAGTTTGTTAATTTTTATTTTGTGAATTCAGGATATTGTACCAGATTTTTGTCTTGTGTGCTTGCAGCTAGAATCGACGAAATAGCAAAATAGTTTGAAATACTATTTCAGATAGTTACATTTTTTGACTCACTTCGTCTACGGTCGAGCCAGATCCGTATGTTCCAATTTGAGTTCACCGAGCTGTGCCTGATACTCGTCTTTGGCAGAGAACTTGATGCGGATCAGCATATCTTCACCAGCCGTCCACGTCGGTGTTCCTGTAAATTCTACGTTCGCCGTACTCCACGATGTTCCAGCAAGACTTGTCGTTGATCCCGAAAGAGTGACCGGTACACCATTCGTGTCGTACACTTGGAGATCGAGTGCATTATCTGCACTGCTCGCCGAGGTCGTACGATAGTTAAGTCGTAGCGGATTCGTCGTACCATTCGCTGTCCATCGGACAAAGTCGCGTGAGACTGGCACGCGTAGCAGGAGATCGTAGTCCTGCAGTGTTGTCTTTGTCGTCGTCCAGAGATAGAAATTCTTCAAGGAAATATTATCGTGCGAGATCGAAAGTTGGCCCACATTATTTGCACCATCCCCTTGGTAACTCGCCTTTTCGTAGTTCGGTGAGAACGTCTGCACAACAGATTTCTCACGATCATCACTTGCCGTAATGCGACGGTCGATAATGCTCGTGATTGCACCCGTCGATGTAGTGACGTCTGCAACAGGAATATAGCCTTCGTCGGTTGGGAAGCCGGTTGTATTTTTTGTCAGTCCTCCGGAACCGAAGAAAACGTAGTGCGTTGTATTTGCGCTCAGCACAGTCATGCTGCCTGCAAAGTTTGTGATAACGCCATTCAAGCGATAGCTTCCCGCAAAAACATTGAGGTTTAGTCCTCCGCCTGAGGATGCTTTGAGCGCGTCACTGAGTCCTGCGAGACTCGAGATATCGACGCCATTGATGAGTCCCGTCACTGTCAAATTTCCTTGGACTTGCAGGGACGCATTAAATTTGAACAGATTATTGACGATGTCGTATGTGAGTTTTTTCCCAAGCGACGAACCAAAGCTGAGGCTAATCTCGCCAGATTCACTGTTGTCGGCATCAATGACAAATGTTCCGGAATTCGTGCCTCCGGGAATGGCATCCACTGCGATCGTGCCGCCCGATCCGAGGAGAGGGATCGATCCACTTCCTGTGCCGATCTCACGCTGGTCGATCATATTTGCATTTTCCGCAAATGGAACAGAGAGCACACCCGAGCGGTCGATGGCTGTATCGGTAGAATCAGGATCAAGAATTTCGTACGCAGTATCAGCGTTTGCAGAAGCTTTTACTTCTACTTGTAGATACAAGCTGATGAGCGTTGCCAAAGGCAAGTCGCTAAAAGATGGTAGTGCTGTAATGCTACCAATCTTCACCGAAAAGTATCCGCTCGCATTCGGTGTTACTGTGTGGACTTCCTGCCACCCAGCGTAGGTAGCAGATCCTGTATTAATTGCTCCTGCCCCTGTGATGTCGCCAGACACCGCATCGGCACTTGTCCAGTAACTAAAGCGAATAGAGTGTGCAGTCGTAATAGGGGCACCTGCGTTATCGAGTAGTCGTCCGTTGTACACATGCGTCGTCGGTACGCTTGTCGCACCATAAGCGAGAGAGGCTGCACAGAAGAGAGTAATAAGTGCTACCACGACAATCAGAAGGGTGTGGTACCAGCGGTATGTGAGCGTCTGCCCTTTCTTTTTCTTTCGTACGAAAGAGCACACAAAGATGCAGAATGCTCCCGCAAGCAGTGCAACGACGAACATGACACTGATGAAACTGATGATCGATGGAGCGACATTCATCTCTGTGCAGACATCGTCAATTGCGTCGAAGAAATGCACCGTGAACGGCAAGATTGTGTCTGGTGGTAGGGGAATACCATCCACGATGCCTAACTCAGAGGTTGCGATTGATGATGAATGATCACCGATAGAATCAGTCGATTTTTCATCAGGTGCTGCAGGGTGTTGCGTACTGCGTGACGATGAAATGTCAGAAGATGGTACTGACGATGCCGGAGGAATATCAACACGCGGACGTCTGCTTTGTCCGTGGGTGCCCCTCCCTCCCGCACTACTTCCTGCACCCTGACTTACCTGAACAGATGAGGACACGCTATGTGCAGACGATGAAGTCGTGCCGGATGGCGGTACAATCTGAAAGTGTGTACTTGCAAGCGGTGACTCGTACCAACCATTTTGTGATTCTTGCATCGTAAAACTATCTGACTCCGCAGTGCTGACAACAGCAGGCTCAGGCAGCCCAGTCGTGAGTGTAAACGACGAGCTCGTATCTGCATGAGCAACGCCTGCAAAGAGCAGTGACACAAGGATGACTCCTGTGCGTAGCATGCCGATCATGAATGGTGTGATTCGCATGATTACGTTGTAATCTCTGGGACGAGAAAAATGGGGTCTGCTCTTGTCGAACCGGAAAAATCATCCGACTCCGCGAATTGTTTTGTGTGCTCAGTGGAGACGTGATTTCGCTTACTACGATGACTCTCTGTATCGGCAAAATAGAGGCCGTGACGTCGAATGATTCGACCAACAGTTGCGGGAGCAAGAGTAATGTCGTACTGCGTTTGGAGCAGCAATGTGAGTGGGTTCTTGCCAAGATGTGGCTGCTTCTTCCGTAGCTCTCGGATGATCTTCAGTGTGCGAGGATCTGTTTCTGGCGCTCGAACAGTGTGAGGACTTTTTGCACGATCAGTGAGACTGTCGATCGGGTTCTGCGGGTCGAATCGCTTTGCCCAACGCATGAATGTAGAGCGGCTGATTCCAAAGTGGCGACAAGTGAGTGCAATGCCATGTACTGATGCATATTGCAACCAACGCAGTCGACGCGCGATGTCGCATGGGCAGCGTTGATGACGCATCATGCGAAGCATCATTCCGTAGGCCTGTGGTCGGATTTTCCAATGTGACATATCGTCTGTTTTTGTGTTGTGGGTGTGTCTGATCTATCTGATCTTATGATTATTATACAATAATTTGTAGATTTATACAAATTATGTTTATTTAATCAAATGTCATTGATCTTTCATCATGCAAAAGCCTTGAGAAGCTCGCAGTCATCTTCATACACTAATCACCAGCATCTATCTGATCTTTTGGCTCTAGAAAGGGCTCGAAAAAATTATCACACAACATTGGTCACATGCACAATATCCAGAGAGGCCTTTGGTATGGCACAAACTGAGTATAGTGATGTGCAACGTCGGATGTGTATGATCTTCCGTTGTGCTTGAGCTAAAATAGCTGTTACCATTGCAATATTCTTTACCGACATGCCCCATGACGCTTTCAGAGAGACTCACTGCTGCTATCGTCGCACTCGGCATAAGCACCTTCCCTATCGCTGCCTTCAGTGCATCTTTTGCCGATATTCCGAGCAATAGTCCGATCATCCCAGCAGCAGAATATTTGAAGTCCAAGGGCATCATCCAGGATAGCTCTACATTTCGTCCAAACGATCTTCTCAATCGTGCGCAGGCAGCAAAAGTATTAGTGGCGCCACTTGTCAGTCCCGAAGAACTTGCAAAAATTACTACCTCGACATTCACAGATGTCCCCGATGGACAGTGGTACACGTCGTACGTCGAGGCAGCACGAACGTTAGGTCTGGTCGATACGGTTCCACAATTTAATCCTACGGCTCCTGTGACAAAGGCTGCCTTCATGAAGATGCTTTTCAAAGCAAAAAATCTGGATTACACAAGAGCATTTTCTGATCTGACAACACCTCTAAGCTCGGATGTAGCGTCGAACGCTGAGTGGTATTACCCGATTATCCGCTTCGGTCTAGCGACGTCGATGACAGCCGTAAGTACAGACGGACTGTTGTCACCAGCATCAAATATTTCGCGTGGTTCCATGGCTCTTCTCTACTATCGACTTGATATGTATCAGACTGGTCGTAGGACGCAGGCACTGCTGTCACAAGCTGAAACAGATATTGGTAATGTACTCCAAATGCTCGATAAAAAAGATCTAGAGCAGGCACAGTGGGCATCTGCTCGTTCCATTATTGCAGCGCGCGGTGCACTGGCGGCAAAGCCAGATGAGACTATCGTGAAGGGTGCGGTAAAAATATCAGAAGGTTTTCAATCCCTCGTGCTTGGCTATCAAGCCGGAGCAGAAGGTCGTCTAGATGATGCTATTTCCGCTGCAAAAACCGCGTATTCTCTCGCTGAGAAAGCGAAGGGATTTCACCCGAACCTCGTGACGATTGCAACGCAAATGCAAACCATTGCCAAGAACATGGCAGACGAGGCACGCAAACTCAAGGCACAGCCAACAGCGCAGTAATTAGGCTTTTTCTACTTCTGCATCGAGGAATTTTCCAAAGTGTCCGATGAGTTCATGGAGCGCTTCGGGAATCTTTATATCCACGTTATCAATCTTCGAGAGTGGCATGATTTTACTCGACGTACTCGTGAGGAACGCTCCGTCATAGCATGTGATCTTCGAGAGCGGAATATTCTCATGCGCAATGTCGTATCCATTTTTTTCTGCAACATCGATGACATTGAGGAGCGTGACTCCTTCCAGGATGTCATGCTTCAAAGGTGAGATGAGAGTACGACCCCGTAGTACAAAGAAATTAGTCCGCGTTCCTTCGGTAATGCAACCGCTTCTGTTTATAAAGAGTGCATCGTAACAGCCTGTATTTTTGGCTGTGCGGTAGGCGAGAAAACTCGGGAGCATGTTGAGCGTCTTTGCCTGCGGCGCATATCTTTCATGGTGGATGCTAATGACAGACGTTCCGCGCTGATAGAGACGTTTGTCCGGAAAGAGAGGCGAAAGTGGGATAATGAATAATTCTGCATCACCAGTATTGCGAGCACCAATGAGAAGAATTTTGAGATTCAGGGCATCTGATTTTACGTGCGAAAGCAGTTCGTGTATCCACAGACTGATTGTTGCAGTGACGAACGTATGTTCAAGGCCGATAACCCTTGCAGATGCCATCAGACGCTCAAGATGTTGCAGCAGAAATAGTGGCTTCTCTTTCACGACGCGAATAGATTCATACACGCCAAAACCGTATGCGTACGCAATATTTGCAAGTGGCATGACGGCATCTGCTGCAGGAAGTATGTTGCCGTTTTTGGAAAACACATCGTATGCCATGTCATGACGATACCACGTTTCTTCCCTCGCCCTCAGTCCCTCACCCGGTTGTCTCGCAAGACCCGGGGGAGGGGTGGTGCGTCAGCACCGGGGTGGGGGCGTAACGAGACAAGTAAAAAAATCTTTGAAATTGTATAGAAGATCTGGTGTAAGCTGTGCTCAATTTCCTCCACTCATTCATGAACTATCGCGCCTACGCCGCTGAACTTGTCGGAACGTTTCTGCTCGCATTCATGGTGCACATGGGTGTTGGTGGACAGCTTCCTGTGCCGACTCCGGTCATTGCAGGCTTAACACTTGGGCTCATTGTCTATCTCTTTGGATCAATCAGCGGAGCTCACGTCAATCCTGCGGTCACAATTGCTCTCGCAAGCATTCAGAAGATTACTCCAAAAGATGCACTTTTTTACATCGTTGCACAGTTCATCGGAGGAGGCATTGCACTGCTCGCTGGTAATTTCTTCATCGGAGGACAACTCACCATCGTCGCAGGTTCTACGCCACTCATTGGCCTAGCCGAAGCTATTGGTGCTGCCATCCTCGTGCTCGGCGTTTCTTCTGTGGTGCATCAGAAAGCTCCTGCTGATGCTTCAGGTCTCACAATTGGCACCGCGCTTTCTTTAGGCGTTCTTGCAGCATCTGCGCAGAGCAATGGAATTGTGAATCCCGCAGTTGCACTCGGCATCAGCTCACTCTCATTTGCGTACATTCTCGGCCCGATTATCGGAGGCGTGATCGCCGCGTGGGGGTACCGTGCTCTTGCGAAGTAGTGTTTCCGAATGTTATTGGCAGGCGCTGTCAGCCGTCGCCTCTGGGCTATGGCCGACAGTTCGCAGATGCATGATTTTCCGGATGTTGGTGTATGTCATTGTTCTGGCAGGCGCTGTAGGGATCGAACCTACGACCTTCGGTTTTGGAGACCGACGCTCTACCGACTGAGCTAAGCGCCTAAAGGATCTGAGATGAAAGAACAAAGAAAAGAACAGACTACGTGCCGCAGTGTACAACCCACTACCCACTAACCGCTACCCACTACTCCCCCTTCTTCTTCCATCCCCCCTTCCCCTTCCACTTACTCGGAGGAGCTTCACGCTTGCGCTTCAGGAGTGCTGCCGCTTCTTCGAGCGTGATCGTTTGGGCGTCCATTTTCTTTGGAACCGAGCAGTTGGTTTTGCCATCTGTGACGTATGGACCATAACGGCCGTCCTTCACGGTGATCTCGCCTTTTGTTTCAGGGTCGGCTCCGAGTGTGCGAAGTGGGGCTGCATTCGTCTTCTCAGCCTTGGTGGTCAGGAAACCGAGTGCCATCGGGAGATCAACGTTGAACGGATGCTGCTCTTTTGGAATAGATGCTGTCGCCGTGCCAGCCTTGATGTACGGGCCGAAGCGACCCAAGTGAAGCTCCACCACAGTACCCTGATCGTCCTTGCCGAGGTTCCTTGGAAATGACAGGAGTGCTTGTGCCTGCTCGAGTGTCACCGTGTCTGGCTTCATGTCTTTAAAGAGGCTTGCTGCTTTCGGCTTGGCTTTCTTACCCTTTTCCTTATCCCAAAGACCAAGCTGCACATAGGCGCCAAAGCGGCCTGTACGAACGACAATGGGTAAACCGGAGTCAGCATCGATGCCAAGCTCGCGATCTTTCATTACATCTTCTTTCTTGATCTCTTTCGTCTTCTCATCAACAAGTTTTTTAAATGGCCCGAAGAAACTTCTCATGAACGGAACCCATTCTACTTTCCCCTCGGCAATGTCATCGAGCTCTTCTTCCATGCGAGCGGTAAACTTCAGGTCCACAATGTCGGTGAAGTGTGCAGCGAGAAGATCGATCACTGTAAACGCGATATCCTCCGGAGCCAGCTGCTTCCCTTCTTTCCGGATGTAGCCACGCTGCTGGATGGTCGAAATTGTCGGTGCGTATGTGGACGGACGACCAATGCCTTCTTCTTCCAGTTTTTTGACGAGCGATGCTTCCGTATAGCGTGGTGGCGGCTTGGTGAAATGCTGTTCATCGCGGAGCGCATCAAGATCCAACGCTTCGCCTTCTTTCAGTTCTGGCAAGAATTTTTCGCCATCAGCTTCACCGGCCGCTTTATCTTTTTCGATCTGCTCTTCGTCCTTGTCCTCAAAGTACACGCGGAGAAAACCGTCGAAGAGGACGGTCTGACCTGTCGCACGGAAAATGTACACGTTGGCTTTTCCTTTCACTTCGATATCAGCACCGACACGCTTCAGTTCAGCCGCTGCCATTTGGGTCGCCATCGTGCGGTTCCAAATGAGCGAGTAGAGTTTGAGCTGTTGATCGTCCAGCACGTCACTGAGTGACTGTGGAGTTCTGCTTACCTCCGTTGGACGGATGGCTTCATGCGCTTCCTGCGCACCTTTTGCTTTTGTTTTGTACACGCGTGGGGAGGCAAGAACATATTCACGACCGTAGTTTTTCTCGATTGTTTCTTTGATGTTCGCAAGTGCTGTGTCGCTCAAGTTCACAGAGTCTGTACGCATGTACGTGATCAGACCAGACGTCCCAGCGCCTTTCCCGAGGCTCACCCCCTCGTATAACTGTTGTGCGACTACCATTGTCTGTTTCACAGAGAACCCCAATTTTCTGGCAGCCTCCTGCTGCAATGTTGATGTCGTGAATGGTGCTGGTGGCGTTTTTTTCAGTTCTTTCGTATCGATGGATTTCACGGCGAAAGGTGCTCCTTCAATATCAGTGACAATACTTTTTGCTTCAGCTTCCGATGTTGGCGTGAAGGCGGTGTCATTTTTTTCTTTGAAATCTGCGGAAAATTCTTCTCCACTTTCTTTCTTCAGATCAGCCTGGATCGTCCAGTACTCCTGTGCGTTAAATTTCTGAATCTCTCGCTCCCGATCAACGATGAGTCGAACAGCGACGGACTGCACACGTCCTGCGGACAAACCTCGGTACACTTTCTTCCATAAGAAAGGAGAGAGCGTGTAACCGACCAAACGGTCAAGAACACGACGCGCCTGCTGTGCATGGACGAGTTTGTAGTCGATGTGACGCGGAGACGCTATAGCGGCTTTGATCGCGCTCTCTGTGATTTCATGAAACACGATACGATTCACTTTCTCGGGGTTTTTTACTTTGAGAGCCTCGAGTAAATGCCAACCGATAGCTTCACCTTCGCGGTCTTCATCAGTCGCAATCCACAGTTGATCTGCTTCTTTGAGGGCGGCTTTTAAGTTCTTCACGGTCGTCGTTTTCTCCTTTGGGATGATGTACGTCGGCTCAAAATTTCCATCGACGTCGATACCTATTTCACTCGTGGGAAGATCTCGGATGTGGCCCATGCTGGACTCCACCACGTAGTCTTTGCCGAGGAAACGCTTAATCGTTTTTGCCTTTGTCGGGCTTTCGACGATCACTAAATGTTTGCTCATAATCAGCGTTGAGCATCGTCGAAGAATGATTTTTTGTCAAAGTTGTGTGTCGTGATGAAGGTGTATCGAGCGACTATTTCCCATCATTTTTCCATCACTTCTTGATCAATTATTCAACTTTTTCATCTATTTTCTCTCATATTTCAGGGAATGTTCTCAGGAAGTGTTCATCTTTTCATGGCTTACAGAAGCCAAGTTCACGGTCGAAAGCGGAAATCAAGGGTTTTTCAAGTGATTTTTGGCTTGCAGATGCGATTTCTCTGGGTAGAATTCATAGTATCTTATCTCTTTTACCCCCGATCCCATGTCCAAGCAGGATCTTATCGCCGCTATTGCGGACGCCGCCGGCATTACTAAGCGCGCCGCTTCCGACGCCCTCGAGGCACTCATCGGAACCATCACAAAGGAGCTCAAGAAGGGCCACAATGTGACGATCACCGGTTTCGGAACGTTCCGTATCTCCAAGCGCCAGGCTCGCACGGGTGTGAACCCACGCAATCCTACGCAGAAGATTTCTATCCCTGCAATGAAGGTTCCTTCATTCAAGGCTGGAAAGACACTCAAGGATGCTGTTCGTTAATTGAGTATGCAATGAATGTCAGAGGGGGCCTCCGTAAGGGGTCTCCTTTTTTTGTGGTCAGTGATCAGTGGTAAGTGGTCAGTAGATTTGTTGTTGCCTGTCCTGACCACTTACTTCTTACTTCTTACTACTTACTTCTTACTACTCGTCTTTCCCTCTTCTCGCTTCCTCGCTATCCTCTCTTCCGATGGATGATCTGATTATCGACACCACGGGCAACCTGCTGACACTCCTCGGCATTCCTTTTACCGCTATTACGGTCAAAGCGGACGGTGACATGCTTCGAGTTGATGTTGTGACAGATCACGCAAGTCGACTCATCGGCTGGCACGGCGAAACTCTCAATGCAGTGCAGCATCTTGTAAAATCTATCATTCGCACTGCCAAAAATCTTGAACGTGCGCCATTTATTATTGTCGATGTGGACGGATATCGTACGATGCAGGAAGAAAAAGTTTGTAAGATAGCAGAAGCAAAAGCAGATTTTGTCAGGCGCACGGGATCTCGTGTCACACTGCCTCCCATGAGCCCGTATTTTCGTCGGGTGGTTCACATGCACATTGCAGCAACACCTACGATGTCCGATCTCGCGACAGAAAGCATAGGCGAGGGGGACTATCGACAGGTCGTGATCCGACTCAAGAGTGGGAAAATTGCAGCGGAACCAGACACTGAAGTGAGTGAAGAGCTTTCCCCCGTGATGGCTGGTGATGATGGGCTAGAGAATTTGGATGTGTAGGTCTTTATATACAGCGCGTATATTATCTATCTCTATAATAGAATGGAATAATCAATGATCTTGAATGTAGAAATTTTAATTTTTGTTTTTTGACACCCTACCCGTGAGGCTACTCACCTCTGTACTCCTCCTCATTGCCTTCAGTACGCTGCAGGTACCCACTGCAGTATTTGCGCAATCATTTCGTGCGTCTCAGTCTACCACTACGTCATTTGATCCTGCAGTGTATGGCCTCGACGAAGACTACCGTGAAATACCACTTTTACGTACCGAGCAGACACTCACGTTTGTGAACCCAGATGGCAAGTTTGTCAGTATTGGTGCAGGTAGCGACCTCTTTACGTATGATGAAGACGGAAGACTGGTTCCGATAGAAGAGAAAGGGAAGAAATCTGCCAATGGCATTCTTTTCGATCGTCTTCCAAAGGACATCGTCGTTCACTTCGACCCTCTCAAGCCGTCCTACGTTTATCAGAAAGACAATCATTGGTTTCGCTTGAGCTATGCAGGAGAAGCAAAAGCAGAGTTAGAGTCGCCAAACGTCGTGCGTTATCGTCTTGCCGATCATGCAGTGTTGCGTTTCACGGTGAAGGGGGCAACAGTGAGTAAGGCGATCACCATCGATGGCCCCATCGATTACTCAGTACTCCACTTTTTCCTCGAAACCGATCCAGATCTTTCGGTTGATTCTTCTCACGGTGGCATGACATTGCAGGATGCAACGGGAGCTCCCGTCTTTCAGTCTGCGCCACCAACATTAGAAGATGCTCAGGGCAACATTCTCGATCATCCAATTACGATCAAATCTCTAGGTTCTACAGAGTTTGTTTACGAATACGATCCTACAAATCTCCCTGACGTTTATATCATCGATCCCAGTACAAGATACAAAACACCTAATACAGTCGTGAGTTCTGGTGCAGGGCATGCATGGACAGGCCTCACGAATATCGCAGCTTCCGATAATGTATACGCAAGCGCCACAGGTCTTAGTGATTCTCAGCAATTACAGGCAACAAATTTCTCTTTTTACATTGCTGATCCCGATGCAACAATTACGGGGATTGCAGCATCGATAGAAAGATCGAATGGGAATCCATTGGCGTCTGTTGAGGACGTAACAGTCCGGCTCATAAAAGCAGGCACCGTACAAGGATCAAATTATGCTGTGACAGGAGATTGGGCAGGCGATGCAAACGTTATCTATGGGTCTAGTAGCGATCTGTGGGGGCTGACCTTTGACGCAGCCAGTATTAACGCTAGCAACTTTGGTATTGCGTTTGCAGGAGTGTGTTACAATAGTTCGTGCGATGGATCCAATGGTGATGCAGTATTTAGAGTCGATCAGATAAAGATTCAAGTATTTGGCACATTCTCTGCAGGATATATTGCCTATCTTGAAAGCTTTCCAACGCACTGGGAGAATATTTGTAAGGTAGATTCTTTAGAAGGAATAGGATGCTGGTGCGGTTACTGCGGAAGCTTGGCTGTGCCACCGGGGATCAGTGCAGTGGATGCGATGAACGAGAGTATTGATATGACCCAAGCTGGCTTCGCTGGAGGAAGGTTAGTGCGCTTTAAAAAAGGGGAAACGCGTATTGCCGATGTGCCGATCATGTTTATCAGCTCTGGGCCCAGTTGTAATACCCTGACGATTGATGCGGACGCCACCGAAAGGCAATCACTTCTTCATGGCATCGCGGACTACATTACGGGAACGAATAGTGGTTATATGCTGTACGTTACGAAGAGTGTCTACGATGATCAGGTGAGGATTTGTTCAGGGAAAGATGCTCTTGGCTGTACCAGTAGCGATAATTGGAGTTTTCTTGCGAATGACACCGGAACGATCACCGAAACAAACGGTGGATTTGATGCCAGTAAAATGTCGGTATCGATTACCGATGGCTACTGGGCTATCTTTGGCTTGCAAGAAACTGGTGGTGAAGGTGAGGGCGGTGGCGGTGGTGGTGGCGCATCAGTACCTGAATTCCCTTTTGTAGGGCTTTTCATTGTAAGTCTTGCCTGTATATTTTTTATACGTTGGAAGGTTCTTCGTCACCATTAAGCACGTAGTGGAATCGAATATGTGCATTTCTCAAAAGGATGTATGAATATTATGCGATCAATACGTAGTGCAGTGACAGGTTCAGAAGCACCAAGGCTCTTCTTTGCCTTTGCATGTACATTTGCCGTGTCCATCGGTGCTTCCACGAAAGTACTCGATCCTGTCATTGGTCGGGATCACCTTGTCATTATTAACTACAATGCTTCCCCTATTGAGTGGCTTGCACTTGTGCTTGTCATGTATGCGGTGCTGAGTCATCGTCGTGTTCGTACGACTGACAAAGAGCCAGTTTCGCAACTGTGGCTACAAAATATTGCCGGTGCTGTTTTTCTGCTCACAGGTGCCTTTGCCATTTTCTTCACACATCCTGATGATGCATCGTACCAACTGTTACAGCAGTTTCTCTCCTCTTTCCCCGTCACAGGAGGGCCGATTTTTGCAGCTATTGTTGCGATTGTGCTCATCATTCCATTCTTTCCAGCTTACGCCTTTATCGATCCCAGGAACGCACGTGCGAGGTGGAACGAACTTCTCATTGTTTTTCTTGCGCTTGTCGGAGCGTTTTTTTCGAGCGTTCTCGAAGCACTGTATTATCGGATCGTATTACCAGTCGTGATCGATGTACTTGGGCACATTCTTTTATTTTTCTCGTGGAACGTCTACGCAAACACTCTGCACGGTGTCATTAGTATCGATGGATTCCGTGTCAGCATAGGTCCAGCGTGCGCAGGTTTTTCCTACATCTTTCTCTATCTCTTGTTCTTTGGATATTTGCTGTATGAACTTTCCAAACAGCAGAAAGTGAGAACAGTACAAGCAATAGTGACATGTTTGATTGGTATATGTGCTGTATTCTGCCTCAATATTATTCGTATAGCTTCACTGATGCTTGTTGGTCGCGTATTTCCAGAGTTTGCACTGACGATGTTCCATAGTGCTGTTGGTAGTATTTATTTCTTTGTATTTTTTATTGTGTACTTTCCGCTTGCTCGATCGTGGATATTACGGCCGAAGCGTAAGAACTAGAGACAGTTTTTATATTGATGCTGACGTTGGTGACTTTAGTGTCAGGAGACGTGTGAATTGTGCGTCTTCGTCCTAAAGAGCAAGAAATGCACCTCCTTCGTACGTACTTCTTACTACTTACTTCTTCTTATTTTGCCTTCCGCAACTCCTCAAAAAGCTTCTTCTCTTCTTTACTCAGTTTTGTCGGCACAAGAATATCGACGGTGACATAGTGATCACCGTGCCGGCCTGCGTTGAGAACTGGCATGCCCTTACCCTTCAGTCTCAGCACTTGTCCTGGCTGCGTTCCTGCTGGGATGGAGACCTTTGTAGTGCCATGCACAGTCTCGATGCTGACTTCTGTCCCCAAAACTGCGTCGACCACTGCAAGCGAAAGAGATGAACGAATATCATCGCCGACGCGTTCAAACCGTGAGTCCATTTCTACGCGTACATGGACAAGGAGATCACCGTCGGGACCACCCTGACGTCCTCCTTCACCTTCACCGGTGAGTCGCATTGTTTGACCATCATCGATGCCGGCAGGGATGCGAACATTCACAGTTTTTTTGCCATTCACTCGTCCATCACCGCCGCACTTTTTACACGGTTTCTCCGGCACTTTTCCACTGCCACTACATCGCGGACAGACAACGCTCTGGCGCATGGCTCCGAAGAGTGATTTGACCGTACGGTCTACGCTACCGGTACCGCTGCACTCTGTGCATGTTACAGTTTTTGAGCCCTGAGCACTGCCAGATCCAGCGCATTCGTCACAGACGATGTGTGTTGTAAATGTGATCGTACGCTCTGCGCCTCGTACTGCATCCATGAACGGAATCATGATTTCCACCTCGACGTTTCGGCCTTTTGTATCGGGACCGCGTCTCCCGGCTCCGCCACCACCGAAGAAGTTACTGAAGAGATCATTCAGGTCTCCATGAAAATTCGCACCCTCAAAGCCTTGTCCAAAACCTCCGAATCCTCCGCTGCTTCCTCCTGCAAAGCTGTTAAAATCTGCCGAACCAAATCTGTCGTACGATTCGCGTTTTTTGGGATCAGACAGGACTTCGTACGCTTCGTTCACTTCTTTAAATTTCGCCTCTTTCGTTGTATCACCCTTGTGTTTGTCAGGATGCAGTTCCTTGCTGAGCTTTCTATACGCATGTTTGAGCTCTGCCTCTGTTGCAGATTTTTGGACACCGAGAATTGCATAATAGTCTTTGGCCATGACACAAGCTTACACGACAAGATTCCAAAGTTTCCAAGGATTTCCGTGGGCAATTCACTGTGGGTGAAGTAGAGACACAAAATTGTGTGTCTCTACTGAGAACATGGGCGTGATGCGCCACCTTTAAACCAATGCACTTTTCTGGTATAATGGCTCGATGCGTCGATATCCATACATTGCACTGACGCTGATATACGTCATGGTTACGTATCGCACTGATACATGCCGCATGTGACCATGAAGACTCTTCTCCCCATGAAAAAAAACAAAAGTATTTTCATTGGCTTCATGGCAGCAGTCCTCGTATTCATCGTTGTGATGTATGGAGGCAAGTTCAGTATGTTGCGAGGTTCTCTTTCAACTCTGTTAACCGATACGGAGATCGCATTCACTCTGAAGACACTTGCAGATACAGATGCCGACGGTGTCCTCACTCCGCGAGAGATACGCCGGTCACTGGTGAGCATCATTCGTGGAGTAGCACTTGGCTCATCGGAGAATGACATCAACCATGATGGTGTCGTCAACCGAGCAGATATTACAGATACCATTCGTGCATTCAGAGCACTGTTGCAAGCCGTTTGTGGCAATGGAACGACGGAAGCTGGGGAACAATGTGACGATAACAATACGAATTCAGGTGATGGCTGCAGCAATGTCTGCGCCATCGATTTGCCGCAAAAAACCTTTGTGCAAGCACACGATATGCCGTGGGCTAGCAAAACCATTCAAGTACGAGATGATCTTGTAGCGTTTAATACTGACGGTACATATCTTTCTATAGATGGCGGACGCACGAGCGAAAGAGTTGCAAGCTATCCAACTGATTATTACGGTGATCCGTACATCGATCCTGTCATTGCTAGTTATCAAACCTCGTACATTGTCACGGGTTATGTTGCGATGTGTACGACGGGTTCGACGAGACACAAATGCGCACCCGGAGAAATTCCGAATAACGTTCCACGTTTAGGCACGGTAGCAATGCTAGGAAGATCTACCTCTAGTTGGGGATTACTATCGACTCCCCCTGTTCCAAATGTGTATGAGTCGAGAGATTTTATCGCTGATTTTCGCGGGACACGATGGCGCATTCGTAATGGTATCGAACGATGGCGAGGAACTCCTGCTCAAAATGATCCATGGGGCAGACAACCAGCCTGGGAGGCGGTCGACGGCATAATCTTTGATCGCCCCTTGGCATCAGTGGCTTCAATGGGGACATCTCTCGTTGCAATCTCCGTTGATGGAAAACGTCTGTATGAACAGACCGAAGACTTCGTCTGGCATACGTATGTAGTAGAGGGCATCAGTGGGGATGTTCGGGCATTGCTATCGGAGTATGATTCGCTGTTGGTTGTTGCAGGCTCAGGGGGATCCGTTGATCGGGCATACATACTCCCCGATTCGCATGTTCCTATCACCACTATCACACCTCCAAAGAGTTGCGGAGACGGTGTGTACGAACCGACATGGGAAATAAAAGATGTTCCCGGTAACACATTTGGGGCTGCTTGGACTTCTATCATCTATGGTAATGGAGGTTTTGTTGCTACAACAAAATCTGCGTATAATTATGTGATGACATCGTTGGATGGGGTTACGTGGAGGGCTCAAAGAGGCGAGCATATTGATAGTTTGACATACGGCAATGGTATTTTTGTTGCATTAGACGTAGATCCGATGACATCTCCTGATGGCATCACGTGGACAAAGCGCATCTCTCCGAGAAACTGGTGGTCCAGTGTGACGTATGGGAATGGCCTTTTCGTCGCCGTGCCATATCGTCGGTGGGTCCAGAATTCTGATGAGTATAGAACTGTCATGACATCCCCCGATGGCATACTTTGGACAGCTAGAAGTACGATACTACCCGAGACAACGACGGATGATCATCAATGGACAAGCATTACCTATGGCAATGGTCTTTTTGTCGCAGTGTCAGAGATCGGTATCAGTCGTGTTATGACGTCTCCTGATGGCATCACATGGACGGCACATCGTGCCGATATCCGTTCTACATGGCCGAAAGTCATGTATGGCAATGGGCTTTTCATTATCAATGAAGGGAATCGATTCTTGACGTCTACGGACGGTGCGACGTGGGCGGAGCAATCAATATCCAATGTCAAAAACATATCATATGATAACGGAATTTTTACGGAGGTAACACCGACGACACAAAGAACATCACGTAACGGTGTGACGTGGACACTGCGTAGTAAGGATAGTGTTGTAAGCCTTACCTACGGGAACGGTCTTTTTGTTGCAACGACGTTGTATTCAATACTGACATCCCAAGACGGCATCACATGGACAATTCGAGCGCATGCTGAGAACAACGCACAAGGTTGGGCTAACATGACTTACGGGAACGGTCTCTTCGTTGCAGCGGGCAGCCTTGGTGATGCATCACGAGTTTTGGTATCAACATCTGATGGAGAGCAGTGCGATGACGGAAATGATGTGGACACTGATGCCTGTCGGAATGATTGCATGGTGAATATCTCTACATAAAATATTTTTCCGCTATCGTCGTGTGACCATGAAGACTCTTCTCCCCATGAAAAAAAACAAAAGTATTTTCATTGGCTTCATGGCAGCAGTCCTCGTATTCATCGTTGTGATGTATGGAGGCAAGTTCAGTATGTTGCGAGGTTCTCTTTCAACTCTGTTAACCGATACGGAGATCGCATTCACTCTGAAGACACTTGCAGATACAGATGCCGACGGTGTCCTCACTCCGCGAGAGATACGCCGGTCACTGGTGAGCATCATTCGTGGAGTAGCACTTGGCTCATCGGAGAATGACATCAACCATGATGGTGTCGTCAACCGAGCAGATATTACAGATACCATTCGTGCATTCAGAGCACTGTTGCAAGCCGTTTGTGGCAATGGAACGACGGAAGCTGGGGAACAATGTGACGATAACAATACGAATTCAGGTGATGGCTGCAGCAATGTCTGCGCAGTTGAATCTGGTTACACATGCACACAAACGCCAAGCGTTTGCACGGAGAATACTCCTCCAGTCGCTGGTGGCCTCGGTTCCTGTGGTACGGGCTTGTTCTTACCGAAAGTAGACTATCGTTCTATTCATGAGCCTCTTGCATCTGTTTTAGCCGATGTGAATGGAGATGGAAGAATGGACTTGGTGCAAGTAAATGCATTACAGAGAATTTCAACACTTTTTGGGAATAGCGACGGCACATTTGCGCCAGCAGTAGAAGGGCACATTGGTTTTTATAGTGATTATTTAAGAGATTTTGCATTTGGTGATCTTAATGGAGACGGTCGTGCCGATATCGTTACAGCGAATGGTATCTCAATAGGACGTGGAGATGGCACCTTTGATGAACCCACTAACGTTCATAACCTTGGAAGAGTTCATTTTGGAAACACTATAATTACTGACATAGACAACGATGGTGACAACGATGTAATTATTGGATCAAAATTTAGCAATAATCTTCTCGTTGCACTTAACGATGGACTTGCCAACTTTACGCAACATACAACCTACACCTCCCCTCAATTGGGGTGGATCGTATCAATAGATATTGATGCAGATGGAGATCGAGACATTCTAGCAAATACAGGCAGTGATGGTTTGGTGTTCCTTAATAATGGTGACGGGACGCTTGCACCATTTCAGATTTATAGAGGTGGTGTCTATCCTTCGGCTTTTGCCATCGCAGACTTCAATGGTGATCATGCACTCGATATCTACTCTATTCTTGGCGATTTCAGCTCTCCAGATGCAAGGATAGGCATTCGTTTTAGCAATGGCGATGGCACATTTGGTACGTACGATGATGGCGCACTCTCCGTTAAACAAAGCACATCACTTGTCACAGCAGATTTTAATGGAGATGGGATGGCGGATATAGCCCGCGCAGTTGAAGAGAATAATACTCTCTACATTTCGTTCGGCAGTCATAACAGGATTTCAAATAGAGTGACACAACTGTTTGATACAGGAGGCTCCTATACAACAGGTATTATCCCTCGGTTCATTGGCCTAGGAGACTTCAACGGAGATAATGCACTTGATCTCGTAACGAGTAACTATGGTTCAGACACTGTTTCAGTATTTCTCGGTCTCAGTAGAGAAAACGCATTCTGTCCTGCAGGACAGTAGTTTCCAAACGATAGTATTCGTTGGTGTACGCCAAATATTGCGACATATCGGACCTTTAATATACGTCAAGTTTCTGGTATAATGATTCGATGCGTCCAAATCCATACATTGTTCAGACGCTGAAATTCGCAACATTCACTCTTCTCGGGTGCGGTGTCATCGTGGTTAGTGCAGCGCTCATGCGTGGTACTGGATCTGCTTCGCTCACAGGACGGCTCACGCCTCCGCAAGAACGTGGCATCGTTCCTACTGTGCGCTACGACGAAGTTCGAGCACTCAACGGATTTTCCGCACCCGCAGACACGAATGTTATCTTTACCGTGCCACATGGCACACGCATTCCGGCTATTACTTTTTTCGGTGGACCGGACTTCTGGTTGAAGCGCTTTTGGTTTTACTGTTTCTCTGGCAACGAAGCAAGCAACAAACAGAAAGGCCTCCTTGGCAAAGCCATGTACGACGGGCAGTTTGGATATTCCATGGGCGAGCGTAATGCACAGCTCGAACGCCCAGTTCCTGGCGACAACAATTTACAGGGGATTCTTGAGAATACGACCGCCAAAGCACCACAAGCCTCTGCATCCATCGCAGAAATTCTCTTTGGAGGCAGAACGTGCTACGTCATGAGCTCTGTTATCCTTCCTATTGCAGTCGATAATGACGGTGATGACCTTAATAATGAACGAGAGCGTGAATTTGGCACGGACCCCAATAATCCAGATACTGATGGCGACGGCATTGCTGATGGTGTTGAGGTCTTCAAAACGAAGACTAATCCTACTTTCAAAGATACGGACCGTGACGGACTTGAGGATCGTTGTGAAGACAAAAATATGGATGGGCAAGTGCAGAATGATGAAACGAGTGCACTTGTCTCCGACACAGATCGTGATGGTTTGTGTGACGGTAATGGGTATTCGAATGGCTGTCCTGAACCTCGCCAAGTCGTGTGTTTTCAGGATGCCGTCGGTGAAAGGCAGTGTATGGAACGGCCGTCATCTCCCGTATTTGGTGAAGATATGAACCAGAACTGTCAGGTGGATAAGGGCGAAACTGATCCAAAGAAACCAGAAACCTTTGGCCGTCCGGACTGGGATTACAAATGGAATCAGCTCCAGTCACAAAACGGTAATCGCCAGACTGATTCTGCAAGGGGCGTCGATGCTCCTGAATTCCCTATTCCAAATCTTCCACAACTGAATTAGGAAAACTACTTGTAAAAAAACTGAAGAAAAGGTATAATGATCAGAAATACACAACACATCTATGAACAAAAATATCCTGTCCATAGCACTATCTGTCCTCGCTGTCGGGGCAACGTTCACTCCTGCAGTGGGATTGGCGTACCTCGCTCCTGAGCAGGTCTTCGGAGGTCAGAGCCTCACGCTCAAGCCAGCTCCACCGTTGCAACGCGAGGGCGAAGCAGTCGTTCAAGCTCAGCAGGAGAGGCAGGCAGCCATTCGTGCTGCAGAGCAATCGAAACTAACGTCCACTCAGGCCGAACCTGTGGATACGTTTGTTCCAGATAACTCTCCACAACCTCTCAATCGTCTTGATCAGAATACGGTCTACCAACTTCGACAGGAACGTATTGCAAATGACAAATCATCCGGTGGTCCTACCATTATCATCGGTGGTGACAGTACGGTGAGAGATGGTAATGGCAATGTACTCCACAGTGGCGCTCCTCGTGTCACCGCAACTGGTCCGGCTAGCGTACTCGCTTTTGCAGCCATGTTGCTTGCCGCGCTCAGCACATTTGCTTTTGCGCAAATCCGTTCACGTCGAATGGATCTCGCAATGTGATTCCTCATACCAAACCCCATGTTTTCCTCGCCTTACCCTGCATCGTGGATGACAAAAAAGGTACTCCTCGGAGCTGCTGCGACTGTGGCAATGGTGACAGCCTTCATGGTTCTCGGAATCGGTAAAACTCCTTCGTATGTCAAAAATGGCATTCCTGTGCCTTTTTTGGATCAGGGTACGACACTGCAGGGAAGCGTAACGTTCCTGACGAAGCGCAATAACATTGATGTCTATGACGTTACATTTAAAAATGGAGAGGTCAAAGAAACGTTGACGCAGGATAAAATTTATCTCATCCATATTCCGAATGAGACTTCTATTATTGATTCTCCGATTGATCTTGCAATGACGCTGACTGGTACACACAGTCACGATGTTGATTACTATGGATACCGTTATTCAGACGCTGCCGCAACTGTGGAACGTCGTGACATTGCTGCGGTAAAATTCAAAGACAGATTCCCTGCCCAATTCTTCGCGTCTGCAAAGGCGAGGGCAGCTGATCCATTGCACAACAATGCACTTGCTGCATTTGAGACGGCAAACGATATTGTCTTTCTCCCTACGGGCAATGTTACCGGAGGAGTTCGTATTGATCCTGCAGGAGCACTCTACGTTATTATCGCCAATGAATCCGCAGGTATCGACATGAACCCTCGCTCTCTTCTTGCTTGTGGTAACGGAGCCATCGATGGCAGCGAGCAGTGTGACGATGGCAATAGGATCGATGCCGATGAATGTACGAATCTCTGTCTTCACGGTTTCCCGATTCCGTTTGGGTCAGGAAGCACTGCAACCGGCGCAATGCAGACAGACGTTTCTATTAATATCACTGCGCTATCAAGCATTGAAAAAGGGCAGGTTCTTACCTATACCTTGACCATGCGCAATAAAGGCGAGAACGTCGCAACTCTCGTCCATACTTTGGATGACATTCCAAGTGGCCTGACATTCCTTCCTGCTCAATCTGACGTATCATGCGCTCTTGCGACGAATTTTACGCCTAATAAATTTGGCTGTAATTTTGGCTCTATCGCTCCAGCACAAACGATAACTATTCAGGCTAAATTCCAAGTGAGCTCATCGCTTACATGTCCTTCAAATATTACGAATACATCGACAGCTTTCGTAGAAAATGATTCCAATCTGAGCAATAACGTCGATAGTGTGACGACACAGGTGACATGCCCTGTTGATTCACCAGTCTGCGGTAACGGTTCCAAAGAAGGTACAGAGGCATGTGACGATGGCAACACGGCAAACAGTGACGGCTGTAGCTCAGTCTGTGCCATTGAATCTGGTTACACCTGTAACACAGCAACACCGAATGTCTGTACGCAGAATGCTGTGTGTGGCAACGGCACTAAAGAAGGTTCCGAAAGCTGTGACGATGGAAACACAGCAAACAGTGACGGTTGTAGCGCAACGTGTGCAGTCGAATCTGGTTACACCTGTAACACTGCAACACCAAACGATTGCACGCAAAATTCTGTCTGCGGTAACAATGTCTGCGACTCAGGTGAGAGTGCTATTGCATGCACGCCTCCACAAGAGCTCCCTGATGCGTGTGCAGGTCATGTTTTTTGTCCC
This sequence comes from uncultured Candidatus Peribacteria bacterium, assembly GCA_964517585.1. Taxonomy (GTDB): domain Bacteria; phylum Patescibacteriota; class Gracilibacteria; order Peribacterales; family Peribacteraceae; genus JAGORY01. The sequence continues at coordinate 26,464 of CAZFCB010000010.1, forward strand.
GAAGACTGCGATAATACTAGTCAACCCGTCTGCGGCAACAGCGTCGTCGAGACTTCTGAGGAATGCGACGACGGCAACACTGTTGATGCCGATGACTGTGACAACACCTGTCACATCGGAGTGCCACTTCCAAACATGAGTGGCCAGTGCGGCAACGGTACGATTAACACTGACGAAACGTGTGATGACGCCAACGTCGTATCCGGAGATGGCTGCAGCAATATGTGTGCGACTGAGTCAGAGTATCGCTGCACAGGTACGCCGAGCTCGTGTATCAGCTACCTCGACTTTGTAAAAAATCTTGCCGATACAAATCGTAACGGTACCGTGAGTGATACAGAGGCTCTCATCCTCACACTCGATGTTGCCGATGCTCCAGACCAGCCATATAACACTGTCAGCCAGTTTGATATCGATGCAGATGGTGATGTCGACAACACCGATGTCACACTGATTTTGACTCAACTCGATATTCTCGCCCCATAACAATGAAACTCTCACCACACCACAAGCTCTACTCCGCTCTGGCACTTCTTGCTACTGGCATGGTTGTGCTTGTGACGATGAATATCGTCTCCACTCCAGATAACGATATTCCTCTGCCATTTGGCTTCGGCAACAGTTCGGATCTTGCCGGTAGTCTCACTCCAATTGGTAATAGAAACGGTATTACGGTTTCTCGTGTTACATTTCCTCAGGGGACAGACAGTGAAACCCTCTCGATGGATACGATCTATCTTGTGACCATTCCTGATGATCAGACGATCACGACAATGTCTCTTGATGATGCGTTGGCTGTTGGGAATGTTCATTCCGTCAATTATTTTGGCTACAAATATTCATCCGTCACAGCCGCAACGGAGAAAGCGAATACATCTTCAACACTCCTCACTGAGCAATTTCCTGGACAGTTTTTTGCATCTGCAAAAGCCAGAGCTGAGGATCCACAGCACGGCAATTCGCTTGCTGCATTTGAGATAGCAAACGGTATTACTCTGAGCCCGACAGATACTCTGTCTGGAGGCGCAACACTTGAAAAGAATTCGCTCTACTTTATTATCGTGAACGAAAGTTCGCCGACGACTCTGACGATTCGCACGACTGCTTCATCTGTCTGTGGTGACAGTGCTATTACAGGTTCTGAAACTTGTGACGACGGCAATACGACAAACACTGATGGTTGTTCTGCTACCTGCACGGTTGAATCGGGTTACACCTGTAACGGCACGAGGCCGAGTATTTGTTCTGAAACGGCAACAAGCTTGCTAGTAGATATTGCATGCAAAAATATTTCGACACGTCGCTTTCCATCGACGGATCCTCAACTCCCTAACAAAGATTTCGCTGCTCCTGTTTTCATTATCAAGAACAACGGTACAATTCCTGTCAATCTTCCCACCGATCTCAGGATCGAAGCATATGTAGACGGTACGGATGGTGCCTTTACCGGATTTGACGTAAGTTCTGATGATATCATCGGTGGCTCAGGATTCACTAATCCAGGTGAGGAAGCACAGGTCAGCATGGAGAGGGTTTCAAAATTTGTTCTTGATCCAACAGAGACACTGGCGAAGGATATTTCCTGTAGGGCTGTTCTGAAAACAGGTTTTGTTGATACAAATCTCTCAGATAATTTGTTTGAGAAAACCGTTACGTTTGCTCCAATCCCAAACGATAAAGCACAGCTCATCATCTCCATTGATGGTCCCGTAACTCAGCAGTACTCACGTGGACAGCACGACGCAGTCCTTGCGAATATTTCACTTGATGCTGGCGGATCCGAAGACGTATCCGTTGAACAGTTGTTCATCATGGTCCAAGGGACGACATCGGATGACAAGGCATTCAAAGTTGGACGCCCGACAATTCCCCCTTCTGCCGATGAGGTGAATGAAGCGATCGAAAATGTCCATCTGCGTAATATGGCAACTGGCGAGGTGACTCCCGCTGTGCGTCTTACAGGATCAATCGGTTCTAAACCCGATGCTTCGAATGGTACCACGAGCACTGCATATCAAATCTATCGGCTTGATAACTTCATGATTCACGGCAAGCAGCAGTATCAATTTCTTGCGAACATACTCGATAACTCTGGCCTCGGTTCTACAGCAGCCCCAGCAAATGGTGATCGTTTCAAAATCAGCATTTGCGGACAAGGAACGCACGTTTACAATGCGTCCAATGTCCTAACACCGAACACGGTCGGTTGTTCGTTTGGCGGATTCGTTTCGATGACAGATACGTCGTATCAGATGAGCATCAAGAGTGTTGCTACCAATGAGTATGTGGGGAATTTCCATCCGGCTGGTACGATCAATGGAATCAATCATGAAATTCTCGTGCCTTCCGTCTGCGGTAACGGTGCAGTTGAAGTAGGCGAAACCTGTGACGACGGCAACACCTCAAATGCTGACGGTTGCAGCGTAACGTGCGCAATCGAATCTGGTTACACGTGTAACACTGCAACGCCAAACGTTTGTACGCCAATCTCAAGCACACCATTTGCCATTACCGTACTACCTCTCTCTGCGAATGAGACGGTGAATCCTGGCGGGCAGAATCTGACGCTCCTGCGATTCCGTGCAACATCTGGCCCTGATCCTGTTCTTCTTAAAACAGCAATATTTGATGCTGGGACACAAAGAGACGATATTCTCGATACAGTGTCACTATGGCGCGATACAGATGGCGACGGTACTGCAGATACGAAAGTACTTGATCGTTCATTGAATGGACCTAGTACAGAAATTCTGTTTTCTGATATTCAGGCCGCTCAAAACCGGATTATTCAGACAGGTCAGTCAGCTGTTTTTGAAATTCGTGGAAACCTCTTCGGACAAATCACAGGTGTTCCTCTCGATATACAACTTCGATGGAAAACTGAAAATCCTCCATTCTTCCTCGAAGCTATCAACATGACATCGAGCCAATCACTGACTGGTATTAAGATTAACGGTACGTGCTCACTTACCTGTGAGATGGATATCACGACCATTCCCTCGACGTTGTTCCATATCGTCTCAGGTGCTGGAGCGCAGTGCGGCAACGGCACCAAAGAAGGTTCCGAAACCTGTGACGACGGTAACACAGCAAACGGTGACGGCTGCAGCGCAACGTGCGCTCTGGAATCTGGTTACACCTGTAACACTGCAACGCCAAACGTCTGTACTAGGAATGCTGCCTGTGGCAACGGTACCAAAGAAGGTTCCGAAACCTGTGACGACGGCAACACTGCAAATGCCGATGGCTGCTCCTCCGTCTGCGCAAGAGAAAGTGAATTCCGCTGCACGGGTGAACCAAGTGTGTGTGTCAGTTACCTTAACTATGTTCTGAACCTTGCTGATACAAACCACAACGGTGTTGTCAGTGAAACTGAAGCACTGATTCTGACACTCGATGTCGCAGATGCTCCAAATCAACCATTTACTACAGTGAGTCAGTTTGACATTGATACTGATGGAGACGTCGATAATGCAGACGTTGTTGCCATCCTTGGCCAGCTCGATATTCTGGTTCCTTAACCACGAACGCAATGGACGCTTCCACGACATCGCTGAAAGGTCTACGGAAGCTTGTTCTCCCAGCCGTAGGTATTGGGCTCATTTTTGCTGTGCTTACGTTCTCCCCCCCTACATTCCTCACAGGAGCATTGCTATCACCGACGGACATTGCATTTCTCTTGAAGCAGCGAGCCGATACGAATGGTGACTCTATTCTCACGGCGCGGGAAATTCGAAAAGAGCTCGTGAAAATTGTTCGTGATATCGCTCTGAGTAGGCCAGAGGGTGATATCAATGGTGACGGTGTAACGGATAGAGCAGACGTGTCGGCAACAGTGAATGGTTTTCGAGAATTACTCCAATCCATCTGCGGTAATGGAACGGTGAATGCGGGCGAACGTTGTGACGACGGTAATACGGCAAACAATGACGGCTGTTCTTCAATCTGTGCAATCGAGTCAGGGTACTCCTGCTCAGGCACACCAAGCACATGCTCTGGTATTTGCGGTGACGGCCAAAGGAAAGGTAATGAAACCTGTGACGATGGTAACACAACAAGTAGTGACGGTTGCAGCGCAACGTGCGCGATCGAATCTGGTTACACATGTACTACAGCAGCGCCAAATGTCTGTACTCGCATCCCTGTCTGCGGTAACGGTACCAAAGAAGGCACAGAAGCATGTGACGACAGCAACACGGCAAACAATGACGGCTGTTCTTCAATCTGTGCAATCGAGTCAGGATACTCCTGCTCAGGCACACCAAGCACATGCTCGAGTATTTGCGGTGACGGCCAAAGGAAAGGTAATGAAACCTGTGACGACGGCAACACAACAAGTAGTGACGGTTGCAGTTCTGTGTGCGCGAAAGAAAACAATTTCCGATGCACAGGCGCACCAAGTATGTGCGTGAGTTATCTGAGCTATGTATTAAATCTTGCTGATACGAACCGTAACGGTGTTGTCAGTGAAAATGAAGCACTGATTCTGACACTCGATGTCGCAGATGCTGCGAATCAACCATTTAATACAGTGAGTCAGTTCGACATTGATGCGGACGGCGATGTGGACAATGTCGACGTCGCTGCCATCCTTGGTCAGCTCGATATTCTTGCGCCCTAACACCACTCTCCAATGAACGTTCTTGCGACACCGCCGAATCGTCTGCGGACGCTCCTTTTTCTGTTCGCAGGAACCGTGATTGTTGGCGGTATTCTTGCGTACTCTGCGCCACAGTATCTCAAGGGGTCACTACTCTCATCCAGCGCGATTGAATTTGCACTGAAACAGCGAGCCGATACAGATCATGACTCCATCCTCACTGCTAGGGAAATTCGTCGAGAACTCACGAAAATTATTCGTGATGTCGCGCTCCAGAAGCCCGAGGCTGATATTAATGGAGACGGGGTAACGAATAATCTCGATGTGAAAGCAGCAGTCAGTGGTTTTCGAGCGTTACTGTTAGCAATCTGCGGCAATGGCACAATGAATGCTGGCGAACGATGTGATGACGGAAATGCATCTAATAATGATGGATGTAGTTCGGTCTGCACTGTCGAATCAGGATTTACATGCAATACTGCCGAGCCAAACATTTGCACGGTGCTTCCTGTGTGCGGTGACGGTATAAGAGAAGGCTTTGAGTCATGTGACGACGGCAACACGACAAACGCTGATGGCTGCAATCAATTCTGCAATATTGAGCCTGGTTTTACCTGCGATGGCCAACCAAGTTCTTGCCACCTACTCTGCGGTGACAACATCTGCGATGCACGAAATGAGTTTTTCACCTGCCGTACTGATTGCACAGAAAATACATACTCTATTGGTATTGGTGGTGATGATTTTCCATCCTGGCGTGAGTCAGGCGTTATCAGTCCAAGACCAGAATGCCAGTCACCCTTTACGCCAAATTGCGTCTCGAAGATTGTCGTGAGATCCTACGGGTACCTTGCGCATATCTATGCTGATTCAAATCCTGCACCGGAAGTGTGGGGTAAATTTAAAGGTATTCGAAAATTCATTACGACAGGAAAAGGCACGATTGTTTCGCAAAATGGCATCGACCGAACATGGGGATATTCGGTGTACTACCCAGAGGGGCCGCAGCAGTACTCTAGAGCTGTCAGCGAATGGGACTATATCAACGGTACCTATGCTCCACCAAAGATCACAACACTCGATGAACTCTCTATCAACTTTACGATTGTACCTCCCGAAAGCGCTTCGCGTCTCCAGATCAATCCTATAACCGTTGCCGGTCAAGGGACGCCACAAGAACATCTGATTATTTCTGGCACTGTCGCACCTGACCCATCGGGGCAGGATGTTGCTCTGAGAATTCCGTATTCCACACATGTGATCTACCGCACGCCCAGCGGAAGCTTCTCGTTCAGTGTTTGGAAGAGGGAGGAGGACAAGGTAGGCCCGGATGACATCTCGCTGCCTTATGATTTGCAAGTAGATCCATGCCCAGTTTCCCTATGGTTAGCATTAGGTAACTTGTCCTATGCAAGTTATTTGCCTGAGCAAGTCTATGCGTACAAGAAGGCGTGTCTTTCTCAATAACTATCCAATACATTAGAGAGGAGAACGCACCGAATCTGACAATGACGTCATAGATTTCTACTGTAGAAAAAGTGGATTTTTCAGCATATCTGTGCTATAATTAAGGGATTATTTTCAATAAAAATATTGGGCATGCGCATCTCACACATTGTCCGTTATCGGCGTTTACTCCTGAGTCTTGCGCTTGCCATACTCGTTGCCACTTCTCTCTTTGGTTCCACTCACTTACTCCGAGGTTCTTTGACGGATGATGCAGTACTCGCGCTTGGTGACACAAATCATGATGGAATATTCAGCGTCCGAGAAATGCGCAAGGTTCTGACAAATATGATCCGCGCCATCGCGTTACAAAATGATCAATCCTATGACGTAAATGCCAGTGGCACTGTTGATCGTACTGATTTAACGATTCTCATCACGAGTATTCGTGCATTTCTTGTTGCGGTGTGCGCCAATGGAATCGTTGATGCAGGAGAACAGTGTGATGATAATAATACCGAAGCTGGAGACGGTTGTTCTGCAGCATGCATGATTGAACCTGGCTTCGCATGTTCCGGAACGCCGAGTACGTGTCACGTGAAGCAAATCTCTTTCAGTAAGAAAGACTTTTCACTTGGGCTAGGTCCGAGAGCCATCGCTTTTGGAGATCTCAATGGCGATGGGTATGCAGATTTTGCCGTTGCGAACAATCATTCCGATACAATGTCAGTCTTGCTGACGCAGGGCGGCTGGCTTTCCATGACGAATACCTATTATCCGACCGGATCCGCGCCGCAGTCCATTGCGATCGGCGATCTCAATGGAGACGGATGGGCAGACATAGCTGTTTCAAATCTCAGTAGTAATTCCGTCTCTATTTTCATAAATAACCGCAATGGTACATTCGGATCCAAGATTGATTACAGCAATGTATCGAGCCCATTCTCTCTCACTATCGGAGACTTGAATGGCGATAGGTTTGCGGATCTCGTCATGACGAATGGAGGGGGTGTTACTGTCATTCTCGGAAGTACATCTCCGACAGGCATTCGCAGGAATTACCCGACTGGTGATTCTCCCTCATCTGTCGCAATCGCTCATCTCAATGGCGATGGCACTGCGGATCTTGCCGTTGCAAATGCAAACAGTGATACCGTCTCGATCTTACTGAATAATGGCGATGGAACACTTGCGACGAAACATGATTATCCAACCGGCGCATACCCTTATGTTGTGTCCATCGCCGATGTGAGTGCTGATGGTAATGCAGATATTGCGGTTGCAAATCTCAATAACAATTCCATTTCATTTTTTATGAATAATGGAGATGGAACCTTAGCGCCAAAAATCGATCATCAACTCAGTTTTACCCCCTACTCTTTTGATCTGAAAGACTTAGATGACGATAGAAAGGCAGATCTTGTTGCAGTGAATACGAACAGTAACTCCGTGTCCGTCTTTAAGAATAGCGGCAATACCCTTTTTGCTGATGGCATTGAGTACGCGGTTGGCAGCAAACCAAACTTTATCTCCATTGGAGATGTTGATAACAATGGCAAAGCAGATCTACTGGTGACAAACAGTGATAGCAGGACAATCTCGATTCTGTGGAATACTACTCAATAACACATCATACACATGATACGGTATCACCTTCACTCACTTGCACCGCGCAAACTCCGCATGCTTCTCATCGGATTCGTTCTTGCCGTACTTGTCGCCACTTCTCTCTTTGGTTCCACTCGCATACTCCGAGGTTCTTTGACGGATGATGCAGTGCTGACACTTGGCGATACGAATCAGGATGGCATTTTTTCCGTGCGAGAAATGCGTAAAGTTC
>CAZFCB010000011.1:0-1498 GCA_964517585.1 uncultured Candidatus Peribacteria bacterium
CCACGATGATGCAAAGGAACTGACTAGTAGTATTATATCATATATTTTACTATTGTGCAATTTACTGTTTTCTGGTATAGTATTGAGTACAAATGAACATCCACACTCACACTACTCGCCATTCGCTATTCCGCGTTTCTTCGTGGAAAGAAGCCCGTTTGATTCGGGTAATGAATCCGGAGGATAAACATAAAGATGAACTCGCCGAAGGATTGGAAGCGCGCATAGCTACGGTTTCAGCGCCCGCGACAGTGACGGACTCTCTGAAGCGCATGCAACAGGCGACAGACATCGCCGTAAACCAGGTGCAAACCGTCGGTCCCACAGTCCGAGAGCGGCTCTCCCGATACGCTCTCAAGAAAGCAGTCAGCGTCGTCGGAATAGACATCATGGATGCAAATGCAAAAAACATCGACACCACGATCACCGACATGACGAAGGATCGTGTACAATTGTCGCAACAACAGTTGGAGATCGCGGGCGATGAATCCGTTGGCAAGATCAACGACCGGATTACAAAAAGCACACTCTCAGTCGGCTTCCTCTTGGAAAAACAAAAAGTCGCAGGTGAGCTGTTAAGCAAGCTCGACGAACGACGCAAGCAGCTTGAGAAGTTGAAATCAACGACTCGTGCGAGCAAAGGAGTCGTCACTGCCCAGATCCAGAAGCTTGCTCAAGCCGTGTCGGATACGAAAGCAGTGAGTGCGAAGGTGAAGGAACAGCTGGGACAGACCGAACGGGCAGTCCTTTTGAGTGAGGTGGAAAATGCGAACGGAAGCTTGGAGCAGCTCTTCACGACATACCTGGATTCAGGTAAGGACCTGACGCAAATGCTTCTTGACTATGCTCAGGGCAGACCGGGAGACTTGCGGGATGCCTTACGCGAGATTGCAGAGAAAATGCATCCGAATGACCCGAGCCGCCAGAAACAGCGTGTCCAAATCCTGGAGCGAATGGCAGAAGTCTTCAAAGGCAAAGAACAAACCGGAATGCTCCGCTGGTTCGGACGGAGGCTCAAAGACACCGCTCCCGGCCTAGCCGTGGCGTCGATGGCCGCATTGCCCGGTGCCGGCATCCTCGCTGGAGGCCTGGCCGCTCGAATGGCCTACAATAAATATAAATTCGGCACCACCAACCAGGCGGGATGGGAACAACAGCAGATCCAGAGTTATCTCCTCGGCAAGAAAAACGATGACCTGAACGTCATTTCAGGCATGCTTTCGGAAAGTGATCCGACGAAGCGCATCGCGAAGCTGAAGGAATTGAAACCCGGCGCAAAGATCCAGGTGGTGTACGACAACCAACCGCTGACACTCAAGATCGGATCCAAGAACGATACTCAGGTGTTTGCCACTGACGAACAGCAAAACGCCTACTCATTCGACATTACGGGCAGAGCGGGAAAACATTATTTCACACGCAAAGACGGTAACCAGTACAAGCACTCACTCATCGCCTGTTCGAAGGACGTACTCTTCGCCATGGCCGCCTAATTCCC
>CAZFCB010000011.1:1598-34211 GCA_964517585.1 uncultured Candidatus Peribacteria bacterium
CGCATAGCGCGTGAAAACGTACCCGCACTCGCGTCCATCGTAATGACGCACGAGAAGGAGACGCAGGAAATCTGCTACGGCTTCATGGGAAAATGCGGCGAGATCGAGCGCACACTGAACCAGGATGCTGAAAACATCGTACGCACAAACAAGGACGACACCGAAGCGGAAGCCATCCGTGCGATGCTGAAACAAGAGTAGGCGCTACGCCTCACCCGAGAAAGCGCCGCCTAAAGACGCCGATATGTGAGATGAGTAGGTAGAGGATGACAGGTAGTCCAAGGCCTAAGAGAAATGCGTGGGCAGCCGAGCTGCGCGGTGCTTTCGGCTGCAACGGGAACATCAATATTTCTGAGTCATCTAAATCTGCTTGAGCCCTATACGAAGCCGCATACGCCTTTACCTGTGGGCTTGTTTTTTTCGCAGCTACTGCTTTGACCATCCGCACTTTTGCCTTGCTTACTTTCTTCTGAGCAATTGCACATGTGTTTTTCGTCCCAGGACTCGGGACTAACGTTATGCAAAAACCACTCGGAGACACAGCGTACGAGTACCCATTTTTAATTGCAGGATAGTCTATGGATGCAATAATGCTTCCGTCCGGTGAAATAAGGCTCACCGTATCCCCAGCATTCCGTAGCCCAAGTCCAAGAGAAGACATGCGAACAACAAGCATAGAACCAGATGCTACCTTGAGCCCTTCTGTAAGAGCTTTTTCAGACTTCGTTGTGCGTAGTTTCCAACCCGAGAAATCTACAGACTCTTGCTGGTTATTTTGTATTTCAAGCCATTCTTCGTTTTTCCAATCTGCATCTTTCGCAGCTGTTGATGCAGGAAATGGTGATGGATAGATCTCCGAAATAATGAGTCCTAGAGAGACATAATCAATTTTTTTGAAACTTTTATTATACTGAAGCGGCAATGGAGTAACAGTCTTCTGTAGTTCCTGATATTCACTTTTTCTTGCATACGCAAGACTCGCGTCGTATGTCCAAAGTTTGGAAACAATCATCTGATGCGCAGCAATAATGTTGCCCTCTACCGTGATGTATCCGACCATACGTCCGAGCTCATCCCAGATTTCTGAATCAAATTGTAGTTCAATTTTTTTGTTTTCTATAAGGGCTCGAAGATATTCATAAGGATTTTGCTGTAACACACTTTCAGCATCAGGATTTTCTTTGACCCCAAGGATCACGACATCGACAGTGTCACTGCCAAGGATAAATGCTGCATCAGGCTCTAGCTGTAGCTGAAAAGTGACGGGACTAGTGACTCTCAGGACTCTTCCACGAACGCTAAGAGAGCGAATATCGTCGGGAAGATATACCCTACCTTCATCTGCTGACTTCCAGAGAATCGTAGAAAGCGTCACCCCACTCGGTGTGACGAGCCTTAGTTTGGAGCTCGTATTGGGAAGCTTGAACTTAAGCTCACTATCGTAGAGTCGAAGTGTACCCATTGGACGTATTGAGTCTTTCAGTACATATGACTGCACGGAGGTCTCACCTACTGCAAGTTTCCACCCCCGAAGATCAACCGCTCGGTCTTCCATATTTTTGATCTCTATCCATTCTTTTCCTGTATCCGTTCCAAGGGGGTTTGGAAGTGCCCCCATGAAGATGAGCCGCGAGCCGTCATACCACACAGAATCTGCGGATGAACTGGCCCGTGATGCAGGGTCAGGAAGTACCTCAACAATTTGTTCTTGTATTAGTGTGATATCACACTTATTTTTGGCTTCCAGCCTCACCAAATACGTTCCTGCCGGAGTAAATGAATGCACGGGAGGATTGCAACTCGCACTCACGTATCCGTCGCTATATGACCAGCGACACGCAACGCTAGATAGTGAACCAACAGTTGCAACTGCCTGAAAATTCACGGTCGCTTTTCCCACGGCGAGAAGAGGTCCAGATTGAACAGCAATTGCGATCTCAAGGGGATCGGAGCAGGTAGGAGGATCGGGTGGGGTAGGTGGGGTAGGTGGGGTAGGTTGGGTAGGTTGGGTAGGTTGGGTAGGTTGAGTAGGAGGGGTAGGGTCGGCAGGCGTGGCTGGTGAGGAGCCAGCGCCAGGAGTTCCAAGAAGATTTGCTCCAGCGTCGAAGCCAAAAAAGATGGTCGCAGTTTTCCAGTTTTCTTTGAGGTTTCCTGCAGAAAAAGGATCAATACGCTCCATGCTTGCCTTCGTCCCACTGCCAGTCGGATTCTCACCGGCAAATGGTGCACCTATGCCATCATCCACTTCGTCGATCACAATGCCTGCTGCATCACGCAATCTAAGTAGGAGCTTTGTGTTTGGGAGTGTCAATGTGGAGGACACGGCAAAGGGTTCCGCAAGTAAGCGAGAATTTGCAGCATACTTGGAAGCAATGACGAAGTACTCACCAGCATGAATGACGGTTCCTGTCGCAAACCGCAGGGCAGTGATTTCTTTCGCACTAGAATTCAGCGAGGTTAACGTCCAGCCAGAGAGATCTGTATCCACAGCATCTGGGTTATAAATCTCTAGCCACTCATCTGCAGTACTCAGATCTGTCCCCATCCACATCACCTCACTGATGACGGGATGTGCCAAGAGGACGGTAGGATACAAAAGTCCGACAAACAGAATAATGCTGAAGATGCGAGAAGGCATGGCTCTATGAAAGAGCAAAGAGAACCTTGTGCCGATAGCGTACAAACTCGCCATACGACCTACCTCATACTTCTGATTACCATCGAAGAAATACGCGTCCTTGCCACAATTCGCACAAATGTAGTATTTAATAATAAAATTAAGTTTATGCAATATCTGTTTTTGGCTTCAGCGTAATCCGACCTCATCTCTTAGCCAAAATATTGACCTCGCATGGCTCGACAGGTGCGACTATACTGTACGAGTAAGACCATCAGCTTGGATCACAACGCTACCCATCAATGCTTCCCCTCTCCTGTCACAAACGACTGCAAACTCAGTGCCTTCATATAGGAGGCTCTCTTTTGATCGAGACGAAGGTATTGATCTAACACGTTCCAAGCGGTGGCAATTTTCATCCGTTGCCTCCCTCCGTTATGGATTATCCCATTGTTTTCTTAGCTCTCATCTGCGGACTTCTTCTTGGTCTGCTCGTCGGTTGGTTTTGGTTTAGTAAAGGAAAGAAGATAAGTGGCGCTCTCCAAGCGCAAATTGATCAGAAGGAACGTGAACTGAGTTCGATCAATGTCAAAGTTGTGGAAGCGAGAAGTACCATAAAAACACAGGAGGCCGAAGCAAAGGCTCAAGCAAAAGAAATTTTGTCCGCTGCTCGTTTGGATGCTCAAGAGATAACAAATAAAACAGAGCGCGAAGCAGCTCGTATAGAAGAGAAGGAGAAAAATCTCGATAAGAAGGTCGCAGAAGTGGAGGCGCAAAAAACACGTCTAGAAAAACAGCAGGAAGAAAACAAAGCCATGCAGGAAGAACTGCGTGAATCATCACAGAAACATCGGGAGGCTCTCGAAAAAGTTTCAAATCTTTCCACAGACGAAGCAAAAGCTCAACTGAGTAAAGAACTTGAAAAAGAGTTTTCAGGATACTTTGCTGGTCAGGTGAAAGAGATGAAGAAACATGCGGAAGAAGATGTGGAGTCTGTGTCAAAAAATCTTCTAGCGGAAGCAATCCACCGTTATGCATCCGAAGTTGCTACAGAATCTACGACGACAGTCGTGCAACTTCCGAGTGACGATGTCAAAGGACGCATCATTGGAAAAGAAGGCCGAAATATTGTCGCATTCGAATCCGCAACCGGTATCGATGTCATCATCGATGACACGCCAGGGGCAGTCGTCATCTCGGGTTACGATCTCGTCCGTCGTTACGTCGCAAAACTTGCTCTGGAGAAACTCGTCGAAGACGGACGGATCCAGCCTGCGAGAATTGAAGAAGTCGTCAACAAAGTAAAAGATGATGTCGCGAAGATGATGCTTGAATTTGGTAAACGCGCAGTAGAAGAACTTGGCATCACGGGTTATCCGCCTGAGCTTCTCAAGATTATCGGACGTCTCCGTTTCCGCACTAGTTACGGTCAAAACATTCTCAAGCATTCAGTTGAAATGGCGCACATGGCAAGGATCATGGCGGAGGAAATTGGAGCTGATGCGCAGATCGTCGTGGAAGGTTGTCTGCTGCATGACATCGGAAAAGCACTCGATCATGAAGTTGCTGGAACGCACGTCCAGATCGGCGTGGAGATCGCGAAAAGATTCAAGGTTCGACCTGAAGTTGTCCATTGTATCGCTGCTCACCACGAAGATATTCCACTCGCTTCTGCTGAGGCGTTCATCGTCGCTGCTGCGGATGCCATCTCGGGTTCTCGCCCTGGTGCTCGCCGCGAGAGTATGGAAGCGTACATCAAGCGCCTGACCGAGCTCGAAAATACTGCTCGCAGTTTTGATGGTGTCTCGAAAGCGTACGCCATTTCCGCCGGACGTGAGGTACGCGTTTTCGTTGACGCTGGAAAAGTTGACGATCTTACGCAACAGAAACTTGCGAAAGACATCGCAAAGAAAATTGAAGCTGAACTCACGTATCCGGGCGTGATCAAAGTAAACGTGATCCGCGAACGAAGAATAGAGGAGACAGCAAAGTAAGAAAGTGAGGTAGGTTGGGTAAGTTTGGTAGGTTGGTTACGAAAATCCCTACCTCACCTACCTCACCTAATCCACTGTTGACCTCCCCCTGTTCTCTACTCTAAACTGACTCGGCTTTAGACGATATGACCCCATGGTTAAAGAGGGTCTTAGAGTCACTCTCTATTATTCCCCTTTCCCCATCTCTGTATGGCCGAGCAGAAAAAATTTGATCGTAGCAAGCCGCACTTGAACGTTGGCACCATTGGTCACGTTGACCATGGCAAGACAACTCTCACTGCCGCTCTGTCTATTAACTTCTCTCCTTCGGATGAGAAGAAAACATATGACCAGATCGATAACGCACCTGAAGAAAAGGCGCGCGGTATTACGATCAACACGTCACACGTTGAGTACGAGTCGGCAAAGCGCCACTACGCACACGTTGACTGTCCTGGACACGCTGACTACGTCAAAAACATGATCACGGGTGCCGCCCAAATGGACGCCGCCATTCTCGTGGTTTCTGCTGCAGACGGACCGATGCCCCAGACGCGTGAGCACATCCTTCTCGCTCGTCAGGTGAACGTTCCATACATCGTCGTATTCATGAACAAGATCGACATGGTGAAAGACCAGGAGCTCGTCGAGCTCGTCGAAATGGAAATCCGCGAACTTCTCACAAAGTACGGCTTCCCTGGTGACAAAACTCCGATTATCAAAGGTTCCGCTCTCAAAGCTGTGGAAGGTGACGCTGATGCAATCGCAAAGATCAAGGAGCTTGTCGATACGCTCGACACGTATGTCCCTGAACCAAAGCGTGAAATCGATAAGCCATTCCTCATGTCTGTTGAAGACGTTTTCTCTATCAAGGGACGTGGTACTGTTGCTACGGGTCGTATCGACTCCGGTAAGATCAATATCAACGATGAAATCGAAATCGTCGGTATTAAGGAGACGAAGAAGACTGTCTGTACAGGTGTGGAAATGTTCCACAAGCTTCTCGACTCCGGTATGGCAGGAGACAACGTCGGACTCCTCCTCCGCGGTATCGAGCGTGAAGACATTGAGCGCGGGCAGGTCTTGGCTAAGCCAGGAACCATCAAGCCTCACACTGAATTTGAAGCCGAGGTGTATATCCTTACGAAGGAAGAAGGTGGACGTCACACTCCGTTCTTCAAAGGGTACAAGCCTCAGTTCTACATCCGCACGACTGACGTGACTGGTGCAGTAGAGCTTCCTGCTGGCGTTGAGATGGTTATGCCTGGTGACAACTTGAAGTTCGTTGTCACACTTGGCGCAGCAGTTGCTATGGATGTTGGAACGCGCTTTGCTATCCGCGAAGGTGGTCGCACTGTCGGTTCTGGCGTCGTCACAAAAGTTATAAAATAATCTTTCGTGCAAGGCGGAGGGTCGTATGACCCTCCTCGCCTTCCACGCTTTTCATTCGCTCTTTCCCATCGCCTCCCATGGTTCCTGCAAAGAAGAAGTCTGACGCTACCAAGAAGTCCTCAGCGAAAGTTGCTGCAAGCAAGCCAGTAAAGGCTTCTGCTCCTAAAAAAGTAGCTGCATCGAAGCAGGAAAAAAAGGAGGATAAAAAAACAGCTGCTCCAGTAGTGCAGCCGGCAAACAAGGTCACTGCAGACAAGTCCGTAAAGAAAGATTCGGCTCCAGCAGCCGCACCAAAGATCAAAGGTATCCGCATTCGTCTGTCGGCTTTTGACCATACGGTTCTTGATGAAACAGCCCTCAAAATCATCGACACGGCTATTCGTACCGGTGCTGTTGTCCACGGTCCCATTCCCCTTCCGACGAAGATCAAGAAGTTCACGGTCAACCGTTCCACGTTCGTCCACAAGGATGCACGTGATCAGTTTGAGATGCGCATTCACCGCCGCTTGATCGATCTCTCTGAAACAACGTTTAAAACTGTGGATGCACTACAGAACTTGAGCCTTCCATCAGGAGTTGACATTGAGATAAGAATGGGGTAGATTAGCCTACCTTACTATTTTCTCATACATGCATGTCAGAAATATTGAAAGATGCTCCGTTGGAAGATGTTATTAGAACATCGATGGTTGAGCTTAAGGCGCTCGAGACGAAAGAAAATGACGAAGAAAGGCGTTCAGCTGTAAAGGGTTGGATAAGTAACCTACGCGAACAAATGGTAGGTACTCAACCACCACAGGCAATTTTCCACACATTGAGCGTCCTTGGAAATCTATCAAATACAGGTTGCTCTACAGGATCACATCTATTTACAGAGGCTTCTAATGCAGTTCATGCTACTTTAGAGCTTTGGAAAGAATTACTTGTGTTACAAAAGAAATCAGATGTGCAAGGAAACCAATTAGATGTTACTTCTAGCACCTTAAGGAAAGCAGGCAGTCTTTTAAAGCAAATGGCAGAGCAAAATAATGAGCCGGTTCGGCCGCCTGATGGACTTCCTATAGATTAGCCGAGCGCTCTTTCTGAGATGTTTGCGTACTTTTCTATCAGTCGTAGCTTGAGCAAGTTTTGACAGAATCGACATCAATGGAATAATACGCTAATACGTATCGGAAAAATGCGATTTTTCTGCTATAATAAGCAGATTATGGCCATGTCAACTCCACACAAACACCTCCTCCTCATTCTTCAGTGGTACGCGATCACGGAGCCGCTGCGCATCATCGTGGCGTATTTGCGTTATGCGAGGGCTCTCCAGGAAATCATCCCGTTTCTCTTTCTTATCGTCACGCTCTTTTCGCCATGGAAGAATATTCGTGAGAAGAAAAAAGGCCACGGCTTTAACCTCAATGAATTCATCGGACGACTCACTCTCAACATTTTTTCACGAATCGTCGGTGCAGTCGTCAGAATCCTAACTATTATTTTTGGCGTCATCGTGCAGATCGTTCTACTTGTACTTTTCCTCGTGTACTTCAGTTTTTGGGTCACGTATCCATTTGCAGCTCTTGCAGGCATTAGTTACGCCATTGCTTCTCTCTGATGGAATTCACCACATTCGCTATCGGCTCTACACATGCATTTCTTGCCGTGAGACTGAAGAAGATGTTCTTGAGCCCTCTTTCTGGTGCAATCTACGTTCTTATTCTTTCGCCATTTCTGACAGAAGAGATTCTTCGGAGAGATCCTCCTCGACCGATCATCGTCGTCATACTGATCATCGCAGGATTCCTCTGGATCGTGCAGCGATTGAGAATGCATCTTGCAGATAACGCTGTGCCGATTGATGAGAGTGCAAATCTAGCGGACTCTCTGTCCTACCACATGGTCCAGCACCTCAGCACGAAAGATGGCGTATCTCCGACAACGTTCTTAGAAGCAGCGACAGAAAGCTGGCGAGGACTGTTTGTGCTTCATCTCATCGGCATTGAACGTAAAGATATTCTAAAAGCCTGGAATGATCATCCTGAGCATGCGAGCCTTGAAAGCTGTCTACGCTGGGGTCTTGATGCGAGACGTGAACTCAAGATTCCACGACTAGATTCGACGGCGACGATCTATGCGTACTTCAAAAATGTTGCTGGGCTTCAGGCGCTCCTCAATGCAGCAGACGTCTCTATGGATGATCTGAAAGCTATACTAAAAGCTGAGGCATTTCATTTTTATCTGACTGAACGACATCGGCACGCATGGAGACCTGATGCGGTCGTACGCATGATGGGTGCGATTGGAAAATCATGGGTTGTCGGATATAACACAGAACTCGAGCGGCTCACTACGAGCATCTCGAAAACCGCTCTCAGTCAGGCATCGGATACGGTTATTCATGAAAAGAGTGTGCATGACATTCTGCAGTCGCTCATCGGTGGTAGTCGCAAAAACGTACTCCTCATCGGTAAACCAGGAAGTGGCAGAAGGACAATGGCACGAAACGTCGCGGCAGCACTTCGAAAACACGAACTGGAACGAGGTTTTGGATTTACAGAAGTCCTAAGGCTTAAGACAACTGAAGTCCTCTCGGGCTCTGCACGAGGCGATACGGAAATGTTGAATGCGCTCAAGAAAGCTGTTGAGAGCGGATCATTCATCATCGTCATCGATGACCTGCCGCTTCTCATGGAAGGTTCCGATGCACGTCTGAAAGATGTGCTTCGGATGCTTCTGGAAGCCAAAAACCTGCGCACCATCGGCATCATGGAAACTGCCGACTACCACGCCCGCATGAAGAGTGATCCAGCACTGGATGTCTTGTTCCAGAAAATCGCAATTCCGGATGCAACAGACGAAGAGACGATGCATGTGATGCTCGAGGAATATTTTCTGATGGAGAGACGACGTTCGGTTGCGGTCACGTACAAAGCGCTCAAGTCCATTCTCGATCTTTCGAAGCGATTCCTCGGTCGTGAGTCACTACCCGGAAAAGCTGTCGACATCCTTCGGGAAGCCGTAGCGAGGGCGCGTGCAGCTGGTGACAGTACCGTGACAGAGACACATATACGTGAAGTAGTTTCCATTCAGGCGCGCGTCGATGTTCGGCAACTCTCCGAAAGCGAAAAGATGAAACTCCTCACGCTTGAAGCTCGCCTGAAAACTCACATCATTGGCCAAAGCCACGCACTCAGAAGCATTAGCTCTGCGTTGAAGCGTGCAAAGCTTGATCTCGGTACTCGCAAACGTCCGATGGGGACATTTCTGTTTCTTGGAACCACGGGTGTCGGTAAAACAGAAACAGCCAAGGCACTCGCACAGGAATATTTTGGCTCAGACGAGAGCTTCATCAGAGTCGACATGAACGAATACAGTGATGAAGCATCTATCCCCGAACTCATCGGTGGCAGGACGTCGACTGGTTTTTCCGAAGGCTATCTCACGAAGAAAATTCAAGATAGACCGTTCTCGATCCTCCTCCTCGACGAAGTAGAAAAAGCACATACAAAAGTCCTGCACCTGTTTCTTCAAATCCTTGATGAAGGTATGCTTCTGGACGGCAACGGCGTACAGACTGACTTTAGAAATACGATTATCATCGCGACGAGTAATGCGGGAGGCAGGTATTTTGCCTCGCATCCGGCCCCTCCAGACGAGAGTCAGAAAATACATTACAAATCCGAGGTTATGGAATTCATTATCCAGGAAAAAACATTCTCACCTGAATTCATCAACCGTTTCGATGAAGTCATCGTCTTCGAGCCTCCGTCTATACAGGACGTGGAACGCATCGCAATTTTGATGCTTGATGACCTGATTCGCGATATTGCTGAAAAACGCGGCATCAGAGTCATCGTAGAAGCAGGCGTTATCACGCTCCTTGCGAAACGCGGGTTCAACCCTGAATTCGGTTCACGAGAACTACGACGCGTCATCATGCAACACATCGAAACGTATCTTGCAGACTATCTTCTCAGTCACGAGGTAAAACGGGGTCAGGAGATTGTGATTCACAGCGAGGATATCCGATAGATTTGAATTTCTTCTCAAGCCATACGTTCAGAGAAGATTGTTCCCAGAGATCACGAAGCTTTTTAGGAATAAGAAATCCGAAGCCGAGAAGCTCTAAGCCAATGAACATAAGCCACGCACCAGGTGTCAGTGGCGTTACGAGAGCAAAAAGACCGATGGCGACGAGGACAATGCCGACAGTAATGCGGAGGAAGCGCCACATGAAGTGACAGTGTAGCAAAATACAGGCCGATTGCACGCGAGTAGGAAACCCGCTCCTGTATATTTTCACTCCCATTTCTATAAAACCTGCTCTTCGTTTCAAAGAAACCCACTCCCATAATATTTGGTTAGCCTCAAAGAAAACTCCATGGGAGCAGGTTTCATACCTGCGATTTGAAAGCATGGCATCGCTTTTTATCCCAAAATCAAATCTGGAAGTTGTGAGACATCACATTTTGAAGATGCCGAAGACCATGGGTAGCTTTCGGCGGTCTCAGACAAATGTGCTCTAACAGGATTTTGATGGATGTACGACAATACTTCACTTGGTCTTTTTGGATAACTAATATAAAACCTCGATTGCCAAATCGAACCCAGGTCAAGCGCAAAGGAAACAGATCGTTTGAATGTGTGCATAATTTTTGAAATGGAACCGCCTTCCGGAACAGAAAGCAATAGATGACAGTGATCGGGCATGATAACAAATCCGTAGAGAAAAAACGGATTGAGTTGCTGTGTCTTATAGAGAGCAAGGATCGCTTCATTGGCGAAAGAAGGATCTAAAAATATCTTTCGTCTCTTAGCGATATTCGTCGTGACAAACATCATCGTCTGATTCTGGATCGAGTGTCTTTGGAAGGCCATGCAGTTATTCTAGAACAAACGCGGGTAAGAAACCCGCTCCCGTTTATCTATATAGCCAACATCACGCTTCAACGATCAACGCTATTTGTTTCCTGTGGAAAGAAGGTAAGAAACCCGCTCCCGTTAGTTTTTACTTCCACCCCTTCACCTTCAACGCCTCGCTTGCGGCGTCCTGCTCTGCTTTTTGCTTTGTCGACCCCTTACCGACCGCTACTTTTTCCGTGCCAATGGAGACGGCGCATGTGAACTGTTTCTTGTGATCAGGCCCCTCTTCGCCAATCGTTTCGTAGGTAGGAGTGATACCAGTCTTTTCTTGGGCTGTCTCTTGGAAACGACTTTTCTGATCTTTGTGTTTTCCTTTTGCGATGAGCTGCTTGAGGTGCGTGAGAATAAACGTGTGGATGAACGTATGGGAAACTTCTAAGCCTTGATCTAAATACACAGCACCAATGAATGCTTCGAGAGCATTTGCCAGTGTGGATTCTTTCTCGCGTCCGCCGCTCGCCTCTTCGCCACGACTCAAAAATAGATAGTCCCCAAACTTTAATTCTCGCGCAATTTCGTACAAGTGATTTCCCTGCACAAGCGCGGATCTCCAGCTTGTGAGTTCGCCTTCGGGTCGGTCTGTCAGCTGATACAGATATTCTGTTGTAATGAGCTGCAAGACGGCATCACCAAGAAATTCGAGGCGTTCGTTATGGCCATTCTTCGCTCGTTCATGAATAGCGCTCCGGTGTGTGAGAGCCATGTAGAGAAGATCCTTGTTTTTAAACCGGACTCCGGTGATCTGCTCGAGGCCGGTGAGAGAAGTGGGATTAGACAAGAAAAAGGTGCGGTATGAGAGGTAGGTTTGGTAGGGAATTCCAACCGCACTTACCACACCTACCATACCTGTCTCGCCTATACTTGTCATATTCCTTAGCTCTACTTACTTCTGTGCGCCAGCGCGTTCAGAACGCCATTCACGAATTTGGCGCTCTCTTCCGTGCCATATTCTTTTGCGATTTCAATTGCCTCATTCATCACAACAGCCGGCGGTACGTCTGCAGCATGCAAAAGTTCGTATGCTCCGATGAGCAGAATGCAACGCGTAATGGTATCCATACGTTCCCAAGGCCACTGCGGCGCATGAGCCTGAATGGCTTCCTGAATAACCTGAAGGTCAGCAACAACTCCCGTCACGAGAATTTTGCAAAAATCTATATCCACTGCGTTTGTGCCACCGAGTTCGGCAATATTTCGTACGAGTGAAGCATCTGGGTCAGATTGTCGCGCCTGCACCTCAAACACTGTCTGCATGGCACATACCCGAGCGAGACGACGACGAGAAGGCATGCGGGGGGTGAGAAGTGTAAAGTTGAAAGTTGAAAGTTTAGAGTGTTGCTACAAGAAAAACTTTCCACTTTCCACTTCACAACTCTATCGTCAGGCTTTGATGCGCGTGATCTTCTTGAGAGCCTTTCCACTCTTATTCTTAGGCTGCACAGGTCCTGCAAAAGGTGACGATGCAAAATTCGTTAGTCTTTTTACTTCACGCTTCAGGTACACGGAGTGCCTGCGACGGCCTCGATCCTTACTTAAGCGCTTCTTCGGTGTAGGTTTCTTCGACATGGGGACAGGGGTAATTAGGCTCCTCTGATAGGAGCTGAGCCATTCTTAAGTATCCTACGCGACTTGTCAAACTACCTAGGTCGTCCACAACTCACATTCATGCAGAACTCGGATCAGCTACATCTTTCGCTGATGAAAATCTCGTGACCAAACGGCGCATCCCTATTCACTGTAGCTGGGACGCGGCGTCCCAGCTGCGTGGCCTAAAAAGATATCGTCCTCGTGCAGTATGGTAAGACGAAAAAAACCTTGATATTAAACATCCAACGAAATCAACAGATCTAACCTCGCCTTTCTCCCCCTGCCGTCATGAAACGCAGAATAAAGAGGAAGAGGTTGAAGATGTCGAGATACAGAGCAATAGCCATGAGAAATGGCGAATCCACACCTTGGCGACGTTGTACGCGCTGGATATCCACAGCAAGGAAAAGCGAGAAGATGATGATACCGATAGCCGAGAAGACCTGCTCAATGCCTTGTCCTCGAAGAGACGGGAAAAATATCTGAAGAAGGCTAAAACCAATGAGTCCGATGAGACCCTGAAAAAGAAAACGACCAAATACTCCACCAAGGTCGGTATTGCTGATGGTTGCGAGTACCGCAGAGGACAGTGTCATGAGCCCCGTCGCGATGAGTGCATTCAGGAGAATGGTCGTACCATTTGCGTAACCGACAAGAACATTGATGATAATAGGGGCGACAGTGAGTCCGGAGAGAAACGGAAACGCAGCAAAAAGAACATAATTCAGCGGAGTCGAATGCGTCCAAGAGGGCGCAGTCCACACGATAGCAAGCTCAAGAATGAACAGCGCAATAATCCACCCTGATGTGATGAGTGGGAGTGCGACGGTTGCTCCAACGGCACACCCGAGAACAGTGAACATGATGGCGAGAAACAGGAGTCCGTAGACGGGCGCCAAGCTCACACGAGAAAGTGGGGCAGAAGAGACATCGATGATTGGCATAAAACGTGGATTCATGCAGCCATTGTACGGATAAGAGCGTCTTATGCAAGTTGTCCAGACATCGAATCTGTGCTACAATAGAGTGATTTATGGGCTTCACAAAGCGGTGTTTAGCGGCATCAGTCCCGGCAGCAGTTCTGCTACTGGCACCAACACCATGCTTCGCGGGTGCGGGAGCTGAGTATCTTGCGACGACACTGATTCCATTACTTCTGAACGAAGTCTTGATTGCTTTCTGGGGAATCTCCGCTGCATTCGTTTTCTATTATGCTGTGCGCATCATCTTTGAAGCACACAAAGATGAGGCAGGGAAAGAACTCGCAACTTCATTCATTTTTGCTTTGACAGGGTTTGCGATCATTGCAATTGCAGGTGCATTCGGCGCTGCATTTGGCGTTGGAAGCTCCGGTGCAAGTCCAGCAACTACTGTGGCGCCACTTGCACTTGATGCAGGTATTTTGAGTGTCGCAGACTTCATCATCAAGATGTCGACTGGAATTTTCGTACTTCTTGTGGTTATTACAGGTTTAAAAATGATTGCATCGCAGGGGGAAGCATCAAACTTCGACAAGTGGCGCAAAGTTCTTGTGGCGAACGCCATTGGTATCGTACTGATGCTCACAGCATGGTTCATCGTCCATGCGATGACAGACCTCAACTCTCCGGGGCTCCTCATCGCGGAAATGAAAGGCCTTGCACTCTGGATGCTTACGCTCATCGGATTCATTGCGGTCGCTGCCCTCATCGTCGCAGGTATCATGCTCATCGTATCCGTGGAAGAGTCCCTAAAGGACCGAGCGAAGAAAATTGTCATCGGAACGCTGATTTCGCTCCTCATCGTCGTTGCGTGTTACACGCTCATCATCATCTTCATTCCGTAATACTGCTCACGAATGTGATATGCAAACACTGAAATACTGGCATCGGCTCGTACTCCTCGCACTCTGCGCGATGTTACCAGACGTCGTGCACGCAGCAGGAGGGATTGATATTCAATTCATGTTCATATCACTCATAACTCGGTTTGCGCCTCTCTGGATTACGATTGCCATTCTTGTTCTCGTTATTGCAGGCTTTAGGCTGATGACTTCACAAGAAGAAGGAGGAATTACGAAAGCAAAGACAACGCTCATTTCCGTTCTCATTGGAGGCATTCTCACAACGGTTATTCTCGTCATGGGTCCCATGAATTTTATAAACATTGCATATTACGGTACATACGGAAATGTACTACCGAGTGCAGGAGCAAGAACCATCAGCATCGAAGCTGCTGGCATCTCAGACTGGCTAGCAATGGTAGCAGTGATGATGGGTATTCTCTTTATCATCATTGCCGTACTGCGTGCAGTCGCAAGTCTCGGTGATGAGACGGCGTATACCGCAGCCCGAACGGCTCTTTTACACGTCATCGTCGGCATCGTGCTCATTGCAGGTGCGTACCTCGTCGAACTCGCCTTCTTCGGTTCTGCCGACGGACCAGGGCAAGTGGTCACTGGATCACTGAACATCGAACCGAACCCACTCATCGGACTCATCTCAGAAAAACTTCTCATCATTCTCGCTGTCATTACGCTCATTGCTGTAGGCATTCTGATCATAGCAGGGTTCCGGATGATTCTGAGTTTCGGGCGCGAAGAGGAGTACACTGCCGCGAAATCACTCGCCATACGCGTTGTGGTTGGCATTCTCGTTTTACTACTGAGTTACTCTGTCGTGTACATCGTCGCGCTCATCTTCGCCTGACGATACCAGCAACGCTCTGTAGCGCTGCACGAGTTTTTTTCGTGTCGTGTGTTCGAATAAAAGTTGCCCCCTGAATGGACGCTAGGCAACTTGCGGCAAGAGTGGCTGAGAGTCTTTCTGATGGAGGAAGTTTCGTAGGGCCACAGAGAAAAGATTTGCGAGACGGACTCACAAGTACAGGGGCGAGAGGCGTGAGTTCGGAAAGTCGCAGAAGAACTTCCCATGAATACGCAGGGTCAGAAGAGATGAAATGGCCAAGTCCAGGATCGATCAGGATCTGCGTGATGCCCGCATTTTTTGCCTTCTCTATTCGCTCCATCAAAAACTCTCGGACAGCTTCTATGACGTCGTCGTAGCGAATATTGTCTGTTGTCGTTCGTGCACTCGGGTCTTTGGCATGCATCAGAATCACTGGGCACTGCGCCTGTGCCAGCACAGCGAACATATCTTTGTCTCCCCTGCCTGCTGTGACGTCATTGATCATGTCTGCTCCTGCCATGAGAGCTTCGTGAGCTATGTCCGATTTGTACGTATCGACAGAAATCCACGCATCTGGAAAAGCTTTCCGTATCAATGCGACAGCTGGCATGACGCGCTCACGTTCTTCGGTGCTGGATACATCAGGAGAACCAGGCCCCGTCGACTCCCCTCCGATTTCCAGTATGTCTGCACCGGCATCCATATGATCTCTGGCGAAGCGAAGAATAGCCTCAGATGACGTATGTTTCCCCGCGTCATAGAATGAATCTGGCGTGACATTGATGACACCCACAATGCCTGTGTGGCATTTCAGATTTAGTGTACGACCGTGTGAATGAAGTTCCATACCTAAAGCATGCAGAAATGACGCTTCGGATGCAATCTTTCTGCTATCATGGGCATATATGTGGCCTTTCTGGAAACGTCTCAAGCAAACAAAACGGCATCGCGTTGTCCGGCGAATCATCGCTGGCTTCATCATTGGTGGAGCCATCAGCTCTATTGTGGGAAACCATGTACTCAAAGAGCGCCGCAGGCAGCATCTTGGGGAGGATAGGGCGGAATGAAAGGTTATAGGAAAACGGAACCTATACGGCGCCATTCGGTTTCGGGTGCCTGATTTCACGGTGTGTCAGTTCGAGTAGCCTGAGCTGTAGCGAAGGCGTATCGAGAACCTATCTACGCTTTACAAGCATTGATTCTGACTTCTCGATACGCGTTCTCGAAGAACGCTACTCGAAGTGACACAACCTATACCCTAATCGCTTTTTCCACCGCCTGAATAGTCTCCTCCAGTTTTCCGTGCGGATTTTTGATCTGAACGTCTGTCTTCTCCGCAATCTTCAGTTCCTCACGCATACTCGTGAGACGACGCTCCAATTCCTCTGCCGGCATTGGGGCGCGCTTCTGAATTTGCCCTATAAGTTGCTCTGCACTTTCAGGCAGGATGAAAATTGTCTGGAGTTGGTATTTGCCACCTGGTCCGAAGAGTAGATCCTTACTAATGCTCTGGAATCCTTGTGCATCGACTTCGCGGACAACCGTCTTACCTGATTCGATCGGCGGAATGATCTCGGAAAGAAGTGTTCCGTAATGAGCGCCCTTATGAACTTGAGCCCACTCCAAAAATTTTCCTTCATGAAGCCAATTCGTAAAATCTGCCTCAGACACAAAGTGATACAGATCATCCCCTTCTCCAGGACGACGCTCACGCGTGGTTGCAGAGCGAGGAAAGACAAACTCTGGATGCTTAGCACGCAGTGATTTCAAAATGACGCTTTTCCCGACGCCACTTGGACCGATGATGAGGACGAGTTTTCCGTGTTCCGGCATGGCCGCATGGTAGAGGTAGTGGGGGTAGAAAAGAAAGAAAGGGC
Source organism: uncultured Candidatus Peribacteria bacterium (assembly GCA_964517585.1). GTDB lineage: Bacteria > Patescibacteriota > Gracilibacteria > Peribacterales > Peribacteraceae > JAGORY01. Next base: position 18,622 of record CAZFCB010000011.1, read on the forward strand.
AGAAACGTACAACCTTCCTGCCCTTTCTCCCGTTCCTGCCTTTTCCGCCGGCTTCTTGCACAAGAACCATTGCTCACATACCCCATTTGATGCTATACTGCTTGGATTCGTTCATTCACATTCTCGCTACACCGTATCAGGGGTTTAGCCGCAGGGAGAGCGATGGGATGCATCTCGCTCGTGAACAATGATCCCATCTCCCTCCCTGCTCTTTGGACCCCTGTGTGAACGCGATGCAAGCCGAAAGGATTGTCATCCGCTCACACTCTCGACCAAAGGGTTCCCTCAGCCAAATTAGCGGAGGGATTCCACACCAAACACAAACACATGGCACGCTTCGAGCCTTATCGAAGCCTCGATTCCCGAAGCATCGGGATATCACAAACACACACGGCGGCTCGATACCGCTACAAAAAAAATCGATTCGAGGTGTAGGGAGTTCTCCGCCGCCTGGTCGACGTCGGGGTACTGTCTCAATCGTAAGATTGAGATCGATAACGGGCAGCCGGTTTAGGATCCTTTCCATGAAGAAAGTAGGGATTCTGCACCGGTTGCCCGTTTTTTGATGCGCGATATCGTCAACGCTACGTCATCGAACCAGATGCTATTTCACTCCTCCGGTCGCAGAAATTGGATTTTTCATCGAACCGCTTCCTGCTGGTACTGCAGTAGTTTTGACCTGCGGAAACCAGAGAAATTGGCTAGGACTGAGTGCCGGAACAAATGTTCTGCCTACGACATCTCCTTGGGTAAACTCTGCCAGTAACGTTGGCGCAATATATGTAGGGTACTCACGATCACCGAGGAGTAGTACATATGATCGCTTCAGCGACGTATAGACGACGTCAGTCTTTGGTCCCGCTAGATCACTCGACACTGGCAGGAGTCCACCAGATCGCAGGCTTGCCATGATCTCTTCTTTTGGTGCGCTGGGGTACGCGGACTGTGACATGCGATCAGGACGTAACAGCGTCACCGTCATACTGAGAGCTTTACGGGAAAGTCTTCCCACCTGTATCTGCAATGCTGGCACTGATGCTGCGTCTGTATCGAGAAGCGGAACTCCGTTAAAAATCATCGGCCAAATAACGTACGTCTTCTGAGGGCCGCCCGGTTCTGTTGCGCGCTCAACGATGCGCGGCTCACCATTGGTAGTGGGATCGATGCCGAGTGATACTGCAAATTCGCGGGCAATAGCCAAGGTAGCTCTATCATCAGCTCGGCCTTCTGGGGATGGACTGAAAGCTCCAGAACGAGAAATAGTGAGTGCTCGTTTCTCAATGTCTAGAGTTATATCCATAGTTCGATCCGCAGTGCGCCATCGCTCCGTTGTCGGGAGCAGCTGCAATTCTTGCCAACCGAGATTCACCCCGAGACGATCAAAAATACGCTTCACTTCGGCCTCATCAAGAGGTACGCCCTGATCTCGGAAGAGTGGGAGTGCGGCACTCAGTGGAAGCACCAAATCTGGCGAAAGTATGTACGAAGCAACAGGCAGTAAGACGCTTGTCCCCGATGCCTTCTGCGTCTTTTTTTGAAAACCGCGTTGTACCTGACCGTACGCTATCGGTCCCATGAGCAAAGGCTCCTCTTCATAGCGTGGGTGAAAGATGCCTTGGGATGGAAGTTTTGGTGTATTGCGAGTAGCGAGGAAAAAAACATTCGCAGAAGCGGACAGCAAAAACACGAAGAGTCCTCCGGACATGATTGTCCGTTTGTAGAATGCCGCACGATCTGCACTACTCAATTGAATCACGAGAACGGTAGGGAACGACGTAATCTTTGCGACGCTGATACAGTGTAATTTGTTCAGCGATCTGTCCAACAATTCTTTCAGCCCTTGGCATGAAGCGGAGAATGATTGCGGGCCCTTGACCTTCCTTGAGGGCGAACTTGATAATGCCAAACCGAAACAGATTCAGCCACTGCGTTTCAGCAACAACGTCACCGAGATTTTCTAAGCTGATCGGCGTGATGGACTTTCGGAAAAGTGACATCTGGTCAACGATGATAAGCTTATCCGTCGTGAGAAAAATAAAATCATATTTCCAGTCGATATACGCTTCAATAAGTCCAAAGAAAACGAAGATGAACCATGCTACGGTAAAAATAGTCAAAGCCGCTGATACAGACAGAATGCCAACGTGATACCCGTAACTACATCCAAGAAGTAAGAGAATTGTGACAAGAAATTCCCACGCGATATGCCACAAAAAAGACACAATGTGTGGGTGTACCGTAAAAATTTCTGCCTCGCCATGCGCAAGGAAATGTTCTTTGACACGTCCGATGTTCGTTTCGAGGGCAAATATCTGCATGAGCTAGACTATACTATACTCTGAACTATGCAGCTTCGCCGATTCATCACATTCGCAATTCCCCTCTTCGTTCTCGGAAGTGGGTATGCACACGCCTCTTTTCAAGACATAACAGCCACAGTGTACGAAAACGCTATCGAAGGGCTGCAAGAACGCGGCATTGTAGAAGGTTACTCTGATGAGACGTTTCGTCCGTTTGCGACAATCAATCGCGCAGAATTCCTCAAAATTCTCATCGAGAGCCGTTTTCCTACGATGGAACCGACTGACCTCCGGTGTTTTGTTGACCTCGATGTGAAAACACCGCAATGGTACGCACGTACGACGTGCGCAGCGCAAGAGCTCGGTATTGTTCAAGGATACGCAGACGGAACATTCCGTCCTGAACGTGCCGTACAACTCGACGAAGCTCTGAAGATGGCTTTCCTCACGTACGATATTTCACCGCAAAAAACGGGTGGCCTGTGGTATGAATCGTTTCTGAACGAAGCACGCAAACGCGGACTATTGCTCACACTTCTTTCAAGCCCTTCCCACAAGCTGACGCGCGGCGAGATGGCACAGATCGCATACACACTGGCAAGCGATAACGATGATGACACCACGCATCTTGACGTACATTCTGTCTGCGGTAACGGCGTCACAGAAGAGCCGGAACAATGTGATGACGGCAATGTGCAAGATTCGGATGGCTGCAGTTCCATCTGCATACTTGTACCGGAACCTATTCGCCGAGCTTTCCTCCAGATCGATCAACAAACAAGCGGCACTCTCACGACCATAGCAAAAGGACAAAAAGGTGTGACACTTCTGAAGTTTAACGCAGTCACCGGACGTCAGGATGCAACGTTGACGAGTCTCATCTTCGAACCATCAGCTGGGTCACTGCTCTACGGACAGAATTATTCACTGATGATGGACCGAGACGGAGATGGGCTCTTTGAAACGACAGCGCAGGCATCAGGGAAAGTGGAATCTGGACGACTCATTTTCGATGCAATGCTCGGTGGTGGTCTGATACTGCCGAAAGGTTTAACCGTCCCTTTTCTGGTAAAAGCGGATCTTGTGTCCACACTCGGACCGGTCATGATCGGACTTCAGTTTGCCACGAACCTTCCTGACTACGTCGAGGCGCAAGGAACAGATGATGGACTTGGACTGGAAGGTATAGAGACAAACGGTCTCTGTAGCGCAAATAACTGCTTCATTCGCGTCAATACCTCTGGCAGTACAAACATCAACGTTGCTGACCGTGGGAATCTGTTTGTCACTGAAGATGCACTGCCTGTCCGCAGTCATATTCTACTCAATTCACTCACGACACCTGCGCTTCTAAGGCTAAGGCTACGCAGTGAAGGTGAGCGCGTAGACATCAAGAGCATTCGTATCGATGGCGTCGTATCAAGTGTGGATTCTCTTCTCCTGTATAGGCTTCTTCCCGGTGAAATTCTCAACACCGGAACCATGACTCCTTTCGCGCAGGCAAGTAACGGCCAATGCACGAATCAGCCTTCTACTCGTTTCTGTGTATCTCTTCCGCTTTCCACTCTCGTCATCGAACCTCAAAAAGAAACAGTCATAGCCATTGCAGCGCGAATGAAAACAGATCAACTCGGAGGTTTAAGTGGACAAAGTATGACGCTCACGATTGCAGGAAATACGGATCTGATCGGACATGCTTTTGAGGCGCGAGGAGTCTCGTCAACGCAAGAGCTGACACAGAATGATGGCAACAGCATTGCTGGTGGTGAAATTTTTGTCGGGACTTCGACGCCGCAAGCGAATTCTCACATTATAGGCAAAACGAATGATACTGCTTTTGCGAGTATTTCCTCGATTCTCAATGACGCTGCAGCTTCTGAAAGTTTTATACCAACAGGATTCAATGCGATTGCTGCATTCAAATTCTCAGCACTCCCACATACCAACTCTCAGTTTGGTTATGATGATATTGTGCTGCAAACGCTGACATTTCGCGTCACAGCACAAAATATACAAATCGATCCTTTGAGCTTCAAGCTCACGACAAAAAATAATCCAGAAGCTCAACTGTCTTGCACTGCGAACACGAGTACAGGAAATGTTGATGTGACATGCTCTGGCATACACAATGGTGGAATCCAAAGCCGGATTGGCCAAGGGGAAAGCGTGACCTACAAGCTTTCCGCCAACATAACAAACGGCCAAGTATCCCCTGGTACGAGCATTCTCAATGTTTCCCTACCGACTCTCGGTACACGTGCGCAGTCAAATTCCGTTCTGTGGTCGGATCAAACGTCTGTCTTCACATGGGTAGATATTCCGGAGACAAGCGTCTCATCCACTGTTTACCGCAAGTGACATCCGAGCGTATACTTACCACGTGCACTTTGGACGTAATCACCATCTTGGCATCGAGGTCGCTGTGTCTGTCGTCGGAGGTTTTCTTGCATCGTTTACGGCGTTCGCCTTTACGACATACACCCGAAATATGGGGTCAATGCAAGGGCAGCTTGTTGCCGGTGACCCAACAAAAAATCGCGAATTTCCAACAACGCTCAATACGATGCATGCCGCTATGAATGGTCAAGATTCACTGCTGAACGCCATGGGTAGTTACGGATTTTGGGTCATGGTAACGATTGGCGCCGTCATCGCAGGATTCATCATTTTTAAGCTCGCACGTAGATATGTCTAGAGGAGAAGCGCGAAAAGGCATAGGATACGTGCACTTTCTTCACCCACTCTCATGTCTGATCACACCGACTCTCGTTTCGCGCTGAACCTCGCGACACAGTTCATTCTTGCATTTGTGCTCAGTATTTTTTCAGCCGTCATATCAGCGGACGGTCCGAAGGTTGTCCTCTCCGCACTCGCAAGTGTGACGTGGCTTACATTCTCATTCGGATTTTTCTATGCGCTCTTCCGTGCATTTGGACTCCGTTCTCTTGGCCTTGAGTCATTCTATCAGTCGTTTCCATTCGGTATGAAAAAAGGAGCAAATGTTCTGGCTTCCGGTAGCGCTCCAAAATCCATCCCTGTTCCGGCACAGCCGTTTGATTGGCACAAACTTTTCTCATTCCAGTATCTGCGTTTCGTTGGAGTTCTTCTCATCATTACGTCGGTCTTCTCTTTGCTCTTCAATATCCAATGGGAGCTATCGTACAAAATAATTGCAGCAGTGATCAGCGGCGTCATTCTCCTTGGCGGTGCCGAATGGCTGCGCACACGCAAAGGCGGCATTTCTCCGTTTCTTGCAATGTTGGCGTTTGCTCTCTTACAGTTCTCGCTGTCGCTTTCCTATCAATACGCAGTACAGAATGCGTGGCCAGCACTCTTCGTATCAGCCGACACGTGGCTCTACTGCAAGATCGCACTCACGGTCATCTTGCTTTTCACAATGACGAGATACCCCGCATCGTGGATGCCACTTCTCTATTTCCTCGTTGGTTGGTTTTCAGTCACGTCGCTTTCTTATGTTGGTGGTTCTGTGACTCCCATGGCATCGGCTATCTTTATTGTCGCACTCTCAGCTCTCACACTCGTTGCTGCTACAGCACTCCGACGAGTAGAGCTCAGCGTCGCAAATGCAGTACTTGCAAACGTGTACCTTCAAATTTTGCTCCTGCCTGACGCAAGTAGATTACGTTACCTCTTTCTCATCCTTCTCATTGGTATTTTTGCAGCACAGCTCCTTGCGACTGTCATACTGAGTGCTCGCGACAAGAGTGTCACCGGACCGCACATTCTCACGATCGTTCTTTCGCACATGGGTCTTCTGATTGGCGTGCAAGCAATTCGGTATCTCTTCCCACTCATGAATACTTACATCGGCGTTTCTTTCCTCATCCTCGCGAACGTCACTCTCGTCGTTTATCTTATCGGTAGAAAACTACAATCCAATACAACTGTGACGGACGTCATGTTCAATGCTGCTGTCATCCTCGCCTCTATCGGTCTCTTTATTCAGGTAAGCGGCCCATGGTCTGCAGTCATCTTCCTCGCTTACTCCACGGGTATTCTCTGGTTTTCATTGTATCGCCAGAATATTCGTACACGAGTCTACGGCTGTGTACTTCTGCTTGTTTCAAGCGTCAAACTCTTTACGGAGTTTGGCGGCATCTTCGATAAAATTTGGGGATGCGTTGCTATCCTCGTTATCGGACTACTTCTCGTCGTGCTCTCGTACAAATTTGAGTCCGTGAAAGATGTCATGCTCCACGGCATGAAAGGCGAGAAAAAAACTTAAAGTGATGCTGTCGCGAGTAGCGCAGCACCTTTCACAGCAGCATCCCGTAATTCGCTAACAGCGAGTAGCGGTGCGTTGATGCCCGGAAGCATCCACTGCTGAAGTTCCTTTTTAATCGCAGAAAAATGCGGTTGTAGTGCACGTCCTGCACTACCGCCGAAGACGATGATGGATGGGTCAATAGTGTGTACAGTATTCACGACAAGCCATGCGACTTCGCGGAATACTTGTGGCTGCATGAAGCCGCATACCTGCCCCTCTAAATAATCTTCTGGTGACTGTGCTGCCTCACAACGCTTTCCCATGGCAGTACCGGAAAGAAATTGCTCTACGTCTCCGCGCACATCTTTCGTGGAATACGGAGGCTTGCCAGGTTGCAGTAACATGTGACCGATTTCACCGGCGTAGCCGCGCGCGCCATGGTAGAGTTTTTTGTTGATGACGATGCCACCGCCAACGCCCGTACCAAGCGTCACGCCAAGAACAACATCATGATCTTTCCCCACTCCCAGAAGTGCTTCTGCGTACGCAAAGCATCTCGCATCGTTTTCCATCACCGTTGGGAGACGTGTTTCGTAGTAAATAAATGCAGCGAGCTCTTTTCCTTCTGCTCCAGGAATGTTTGGCATCGTCACGATCTTTCCTGTTTGGTGATCGATGAAACCAGGAACACCAAGCCCTATAGCGACTGTATCGTCACGTCGTAGTGCTGAAATTTCTTCGAGTAATGATTGCTGCACAGCATCAAAACCGCGTGCTGCATTCGTCGGACATACTTTCACTGATAACTGTTCAAGTGTGTCCTTGTCAAAAAGCGCAATGGCCGTTTTGGTGCCACCGAGGTCAATGCCGAGGATGGTGGAGGAGAACATGACGGGGAATGGAGAGGGTTAGATATTCCGTAGAAGAGGGTAGAAGATAGCGGGTAAAAGGTAGAAAAAACTACCCGCAACCTTCTACTCCCTAGCCGCTTTTTTGTATTTCTTTCAACTTCTCAGAATACAGAAGCACGGTTTCCATGTACACGGCATGGCTCCACGTCAGAGGAGCAACGGACAACGGTGCACCGGTAAGCGGATGCATTTGTTCCGGAAGCATTCCTGCAGGCGACGCTTGTTTCTGTGCCCACAGCAACATCTCAAGAGGCTTCTTGAGGTCTTCGGCAGTCTTTGCAACGGTAATCCTCCACTGCGCAAACCATAGAGTCGTAATGATCCAGGGGTTTCCTGGGATATCTGCCGTTGGAGGTGTGACGGACTGATAGTAGTCATTTGTGTACCTCGCAATACCTCCAATCGGGGTCTTCACGATCAATGACCTTTCAAGGCGTGCGATGGTACTCACAACACGAGGATCGTCTGCTGGAAGAATGCCAAACTGCCAGAGTATTCCAATAGATGCATCCGGCGTCGTATCACGCTCAACAGTCTGTCCGCTCTCACGCTTGATCTTCTTCATGAAACACTTCGTCTCTTCATCGTAGAGATGAAAAATCATCGCCTCTGTCATACGGTCTGCTGCTTCGTTATACCGACCTGCATGTCGATAGTGCCCAAGTGCTGAGGAAATTTTTCCTGCAGCGCGAAGTCCTGCGGCTGTTGCTGCCGTTGTGTACGTAAAGATACCACGATGCTCTTCCCAGAGATCGTAGCTTGGGAGTGGTAAACCAGTCTGCGAGTCCGTGTATGCAGTGAGAAAATCTGCAGCACCTCGCACAAACGTCTGATACATATCATGTAAGAATTCAAAGCCCTGCGTTTTCTCAAAATGTTTCCAGAGCGCAAGAAGTGGTAACGCGGTTTCATCGCCCTGGATAGGCAGAAGTGACTGGCGACCCCGATACCACGGATGCCATGAGGAACCCGCAGAACCATCGGGATTATATTTATGTAATAGATAGCCTTCTTTTGTCTGCGCTTGTTCACAAAATTTCATGAACCGATGAACGATCTCATGTTCTCCTGCGCGTGTGAGGGCAAGCGAAACAAATGCACCATCACGAGGCCAGACATACGTGTAGGTATCGCGATTAAATTGCATAATGTCGGAGTCATTTGCAGCAAGAATGCCGCCATGGTTATCTGCCTGCGTTCGGATCGTGAGAAGACTCCGTGTATAGAGGTCGCTCACTTCTTTTGGTATTCCTTCGCTGGGATCTGTGTGAGATCCAACCCAGCCGCGCCAAAAGTTTCTCGCCGACTGTTTCACCTGTTCCGGCGTCTCCTCGAGAAGGAAATGTTGCAATGCATGCACTTCAGAAATTTTCTGACCTGCACACACCCACATGTACACCCATGTACCGCGGTCAGCGCGAGCAAGACAATCGATTTCAACGGTGGAATCCACTGATCCTTGTTCAATCGGGAAACGACCAAGAACGCCATCTTCGGCGTCACGCCATGTCCCTTCGAGTCCACGGTAGTTTGACTTGCCGATGGAAAATGACGTGATGCCGCAGTGATCGATGTGCTTTTCATCACGACTGAGCGGATGAAATTCATCAGGAACTTCCGACGGAATACAGTTCAGTGGATCTGACGTTGTACCCCCCACAAGGAAGTAACGATGTTGACGATAGTGAATGACGCTCTTCGTATGTGGCTCGTAGAAAGCGGTATCTTTCTGTTTATCGCCGTACAGATAGAAGTCATGATGAAAAAAACACTGTACCTTTCGCTCTTGTCCGTCGAGTGTACGAATACGAAATGATCGCAGAAGAATATTCTTAATGGGATCAACAAAGTCCTCACTGAGAATTTCGACTTGTAACTTTTCAGACACGAGCATGGATGCAGACACGAGTGATGCATCTGCATACGCCGGAGTGATCTTCCACGAACCGTCGTTGATCCACGAGAATCCTTTGCCTTCGACGAGAAAACCAACTCGGTGAAATTTTCCGTACGTCGTGTGGTCTTCTTCGCCAACGTAGGGGTAGTAGAAGTCGCGTAGCTGCAAGAACTCGTCAAATGTCGCGAGGAGCGTGCCGTTACCGAGGACGAGTGAGCGAGGCATAACGAGTGGTTAGCGGTTAGCGGTTAGTTGTTTGAGTTTCGATACATGATGTCTGCGGCTTTTACGTTTGGTTTTTCTTGGTACGAAGCACTGATCACTGGTCACTTTTTCAATCGTGAGTTTTAGATCCTCAAGTACGTGGCTGTATCTTCGGTACGCCTCGTACGGTGATTCATACGGACTAAAGTATTTATGGACGTCCCCGTCGGCCCAATACTTGGTGCAGAGATAATAAAAGTGATCTGAAGTCTGAAGCTTGCGCCAGATGTCCAGAAGAACCGGATTTTTTAGCTTCTTTACTGCCTTCTCTAGAGCGTAAATGCCTACAAGAGCTGCTTCCTGAAGATGATTTCCTCTCCATGCAGAAAGGTCACGCTCGGTGTCCGCCCACGATACTGGTGCGTGTGCATCGAGCATTGGGAGTGTGCCTTTGCCGTACTTCACGGAAGTTTCAGCAGGAGTCGTCAGAGCGATGTGATGCTTCTGAAATGCCCCTGGCAACGCTTCCAGAAACTGGAAGATGCCGGTGTCTGCCCATTGGTGCTCGCCAAATGTTTCGTAATCCATGAAGAGATTCACGGATGCTCCGTGTGATTTTTTGATCCACTCAGCAAATGTTTCTGCAGTAAGAGGTGTCTTGCTTCTGTGTGCTGCACCGAAGCGAAATGCAATATCGTCACTCAACTGATAATTTTTCAGAAGTGTTCGCATTTTTTTCACAGGTACAGCATGAATCTTGTGACGAGCAATAATGCGCTGCCACTCTCTTGAGAGTGAAAATAGTGGTGGTGTGTACACAACATTGGGACTTCGGCCATGCAGTATGCGATCCGCTCCTTCCGCGAGAATTGTCTTAAATCCGAGTAAACGCGCTACTTCTGCAACTTCATTGCTGTACACAAGCTCTGTGTTCCGGAATGTCGTTGGTTTGATCTTGAAAAGTTTTTTAATGGTCTCTGTGTGTTTTTCCACTTGCTCACAGAATTCCTCCAGAGAAAAAAGGCACGAGAGTGAGTGGTAATACGTCTCGGCGAGAAATTCGACTTGTCCTGTTGCCGCAAGTTTCTGGAACGATTCAAGAACGTCAGGGCCGTATTCACGACACTGATCAAGGAACACACCAGAGAGCGAGAATGCTGCGCGAAAGTGCGGATGCTTCTGGAGAATGCGCAGGAGTAGCGCGTTCGTTGGAAGATAACATTTCTCTGCAACTTTTCGAAATACAGCATGATTTTTCTCGTCATCAAAGTAATTTTTCGACTCACCAATCTCTGTGATGCGCATATCACGCAAACGGAACGGTTGATGAACCTGAAAGTAGAAACACACGGATGGAGAAGTTTTCTTTGTCATAAAATATAATTAGGAACGAATGATATCGTGATAGATAGATAATATTTTTTTCCCTTGGCGAGCCCACGTGAGATTACTGAGAATGCGAGGTGTTTGAACTCTCATCTCTGCACGCAGTGGCTCTTCGCGAAGTACCGTGAGGATGCAATCAGCCATTTTGTCGGTATCCCAGAAATCGACCTGCATAGAATTATGGATGACTTCCGAGGCTCCTGACTGCTTACTCAGTACGACTGGTGCCCCGTGCGTAATGGCTTCTAGAGCGACCAAGCCAAATGGCTCTGAGACAGAAGGCATGACAAAACACTCGGCATGAGAGTAGAGCTTTTTTGCTTCATGACTTGTAACCCGACCTGCAAAGATGATTCTATCCTGCAGGCCAACTTTGCATGCTTGCTCAATGAGCTGCGGCAGAAGATAGCCTTCACCAGCGACAACGAATCGAGCGGCAGGATTGCGATCTGCAACTTTACGCGCTGCTTCGATGAAATGTGACGCGCCCTTCTGCACCGTCAATCGTCCGAGGAAGAGAACGAGTGGATGCTTTGAGTTCTTTGGGCTCGCACTTCGTTTGTGTGGCGCAGAGTGAAACGATCCGTTGTGTAAGACAGTAATCTTATCGCCGGAAATACCGTACTCTCGCATGAGAAGTCCACGCGTATAGGCAGACACAGCAATGATGTGATCTGCCTTACGGAGTCCCATGATTTCACGTTTAAAAATCCAAGGGTTGGGATGAAATTCTGTGCGATCAAGTTCCGTAGCGTGTACGTGCGCTACGAGTGATTTCCGATGATACTTGGAAGCTTGGACTCCTGCTTCGAGCGTCATCCAATCATGTGAGTGAACAATATCTGGTCGTATGTTCCTCGTCATTTCCACTGCGATATCTGTAAATCTCTGTACTTCCTCACCAAGATTCTGACCATAGAGTTGACTGATACCATCATCTTCCAGATCGAAATCCTGAAGCCTTGCGGCATACGAAGAATGTCCGTCGTACGGCTGAAGGCCAGTCTGAATCCCGATCGTACTGACATTGGATATGACAGATGACATCGGCGAAAGGATCTGTACTCCGGCTTCCTCGCCTGCGCTGTGCGGGAGCACCAGTGTCACTTTTGCGCCTTCCTGCATGAGTCCGCGCACTATCCCCTGACACGCAACCCCGAGGCCGCCAAGGTGAGCGGGAGGATACTCCCAGCCGAACATGAGTGAGTGAACGGGCATTCTTAGTTTTGTATGTGTGTATTGATCCTTATGCGTTTACTCGCCTGCCTGCCGTCGGCAGGTAAGGAAATCTCTTTATTTTAGCACAAAAGAGCCAAATTTCCTAGGTAATAGGTCATGAAATTTGATGCGGTGTTTGTCCTGTGTTTTGTTGATTTTTTTACTTCTGCAAGGGCTGATTGGAACAGTCGTAAACGTATTGACTCAGTTCCAAGACAAGGTTCTTGAACGTCAGACTTTCGGAGGGAGGAGAAAAGTCGGTCGACACTAAGTGTTACACATGCGATCGTCGTTTCACGTATTCATCATTTGTGAGCAAGAGAAAAATTGCCGGAAGAATGCCGAACGAATTTACAACAAGAAGCACGATGAACCAGATGTTCTTGCCCATCTTTGCCGCACGCCACATACCCCATCCCTTCAGTCCGACATCAAGAATGGCTAAAGGAATAATTATTATTCCTATGAAAGAGGCCAATTGATACACCCAGTCAGGTGCTGCACCGTTTTGCAAGAAGGTGTTGAACATGTTCATCATAGGTTCCTATCTTAGCGCAACTTCTACATTTTCGTTAGGAATGATGGAATATGAGATGAAGAATTGATCTTTCTATCTATTGAATGACTCTATTACCAATGAAGCACAGCCGTTGCACTTGTAGCACTTGGTGCACACTTGACCTTGTGCCTTACAGACGGCACAGCCACCGTTTACTTAAACAATTTCTTCTATGTCAGCTATCTGCTTATCTAGCTTGTCTAAAGGGCTCATAAAATCTCTTCTAATGAAATAAAACACATAGCCAAGAATAAATGGGGAAACGATCAAGATAATCATACGGTAGAGCTTGTAATCAAATCCTCCTTTCTCCTTGATGATCTCATGAAGCACGGTAATGAATTCAGATAAAAACGCGCTTACTACTAGACCCAAAAGGAACATCAAAAATGGAAGTGCTTCTTTATGAGCCTTATTTCTCTTTGCCTTGAGGGTAGTTAATTCAGTGTTCGCGAGTTTTGACATATTTCAATAATTCATTATAATGATATTATGACTGCATCGTTTCAGGACAGAAATCAGTACATGCCTCTTCAGCCTGGAAATGGCCTAATTAAGCGTGTATATAGTAAACCAAACATTGCCGCACGAAAAGCGCACGCTGCCATTGTGTATCTTCTTGAAGAATTTGAGAAGAAATTTGCAGCTCGCTTTGATCATGTGCTCCTTGATCCTTGTTCCGGGAATGGTGTCATACCATGCACAGCGTCAATATACGAACGCGGACGTATTGCATCCGTTGTAGCAACTGATATAGAAAGTGCGTCTGTCGCTGTAACTAGACAAAATATGAGACTTACATGCTTCAGAGGCTTACATGATTTGCATCAATCTGGCGAACTAGAAGATTCAAAAGCACTTCTCGATCTATCCTACAAACTTCATGCAAATAGATGCTATGGGTATTTGCCGTACACTGTCGAAAAACAGAACATGTCAGGCAATTGGGACAACATTGTTCCAGATAATACGATAACTCTTATTGCAGCCGATCTGCCATTTGGAGGGAAAAGCATGGCTCTCGATGAAGATGGGAATCCATTACAAAAGGGAGAGAGAAATACAATGGTCTTATCATTTCTTCGAAATATCAGAGCAAAAACACGTGACAACGCAGTTGTGGGTCTTATTACAGACGATAAAAAAATTGATAGAGATGAAAGAGACTTTCGGAGCAGTGAAGAATTTAGCTATGTAGCGGGTCAAGTGTTGCCTGCAAGTAAGAGCAAAGGCAAGTATGGCCTGAGACATTACTTACATATGCTCACACCAAAAACCTAAATCATGTATGTGGGGAAATTTTTTTACATAAATTTTTAGATCGTTAAGAGATGACCACAGTCAGACGAAGCTACTAGTGCAGCGAGAGCGAAAGAAAATCTCTGCGTAGAACGTTAATTTGTATCCTTTTTATGATATTTTAACGTTATTTTCTATGTTATACGTTAATTTTGTTGGCTGGGACTGGTGGATGATTTGCGATCGATGAACACTTTCAAACTGCCCGCCTTCGCACTTCGTGCTACGGCGGGCCAAGCATCTCAGGCTTCGCGCGGCGTCCTTCGGACTTGCGCTCAGCTCTGATTCAGCTTGGCTGGGGCTGGTAGATGATTTGAGAAAGCATGCCAATTTACTGGTTCAATTCTTCAATGTGTCTATGAATGCCTACAAGCATGAATTTTTGGAGGTTTTTTAACAGCTCGATAATGACATTCTGATATTTAACGATTGTCTCCTTGTCATAAAGCTTGTCCCTCGAGTCCTCAGTAGCGATACCGTCCAACGCTGCAATTGCTTTCCGTAGAGGGGACATATACCTTTCATCAATCAATGATTGTATGGAATGTCGCTCAAGGGAGTCTGCTGAAACATTACACATTTTTTCGATCAAACCGTTCAATAAATCTCGAAATCGAGAGTCATCATACTGCAGGACTCGCGTTTCTCTTTTTGATAGAATTGTTTCAGCTTGAGAAAAAAGATCTAATACTTCTTCTTTTGTGAAACGTACGCCTAATCTTTGTGACTGAATGAATTCAACCGCAAAAGGATTTGCTAGTAAGGCAGTTTTACGATCCTTTGTATATGCAGTGACATCAGGAATGAGCGAAGGATGAAGAGCTTTTATTTTTCCCCTTGCGGAATCAAACAAGAAACAATGCGCACATGCCGGATTCTGAATACGATTAGAATCCGAGCAAAATGCTTTTTGCTCTACAAAGTTTGCATGCATTTCTCCATTGTCTCTTAGCTGAACAATTCTATTCTCGTGCTCATGCCCACATGCAATGGGCTCCATTTTTTGCACCCTTTCCTTGAGATCTTTTAGGGTGTCCAACTTTGCAACTTCGTTTTCGTAAGATTCCTTTGCTTCAATCATAATATATATTATATCACATATTGTAAAATAAACAACTTTGGCTGGGCAGCGCGCTCGTGAACTTTACCTTTGAATCCCTGACAACGTTTTTGAGGGGCTGGTTTCAGGGAAAGGAGGGCAGCACGGTCGGGGCTGAATGTTACAAATGTGACAGTACTACGAGGCTCCCCGAAGCCATACTTGACGAATTATTTTTTTATTTTAACATACATAATAAGCAAAGCGGTGACGGGCAGTCCCGTCACCGCTTTGTGATATACCGTCATACTCCAACAGATCCATTCACCTGCTTATGCTTTGCAACAGCGCGAAGGAGCGCCTTACGGCCAAGCAGCATGAAGAGTCCGGGGCGGATCATAATTTCTACAATAAGAGAAAGAAGTGATCCTCCGAACATGGTAATACCCAAGGGATAGAGAATTTCCGTGCCGGGCTTCCCCGCACCCATGATAAGCGGGATGAGGGCAAGGAGTGTGGTTGCTGAGGTCATGACCATCGGCGTGAGGC
>CAZFCB010000012.1:0-14343 GCA_964517585.1 uncultured Candidatus Peribacteria bacterium
TCATAGCTCAATTGCTTGAAATAACTGTGATACATCCAGTATTTCACTATACTGAGCGTATGTTTTTCTTGAAAGCTGAGGAATCGATTCTCTTTGCGTCTCATTCCGAACGCAAGGAAGCAATCTCGGAGCTCATAGGTTCTACTACCTTTGATAAAGGGTACTACCTGCTTCTTGCACTTGCAGTGCTCATCGTGACGCCAGGGCTACTGCTCGATAACGCAGCGGTTATCATCGGAGGCATGGTTATTGCTCCTCTTCTTTCACCGATTCTTCTCTTTGCACTGTCCCTCACGACGGGATCTATGAAAGGACTGTATCATGCAACGATTGTGCTTCTCCTCTCTGTCATCATTATCCTTGTCGTTTCATCAGGACTCACATGGATCATGCTGTATACGACAGATGAAGTGCATCTCATTACCAAGCAGCCCGAACCTGCACTGTATGCGTTCATCGCTTTCTTTTCGGGAGTGACAGCGGCATTTGCGTGGGTAAAAAAAGATATTGCCCCCACAATTGCCGGCATAGCTATCGCTGTATCACTTTTGCCACCACTTGCTGCTTCTGGAGTAGGAATTGCTGTTCAAAATCTGCCGTATACAGCGGCAGGAGCTATGATTTTTGGTATCAACGTCATCGGTATTATATGTGGAGCGATTGGCATTTTTTTTATTTTCGGTTTTTTTCGAGAATCGAAAGATATGGATAATGCCTTAAGAGAGGAGTCATTGGATTGATCAGTATCCCTCTTTAAGATAACTCTGTTCGCCCTTCGGCTACGCTCAGAGTGAATCTTCTTAGTAGACGGTTTCTAGATAACAAGATTCACAGTAGACGATTTCGGGACGGTCGGGCGAGTAGCTTGTAGCAATTGGCTTTTGGCATTTGGCACATGTGCGGTTCCAGAGCTTGCGAGGATTCCGTGAAGCCATTCGTCTCAAGTGCCTTTCGTCAGGATGTAAGCGGGGTAAGGGGAGATTATGGCGACGATAGTACTCAAGTTCCTGATGAATGATCCTAAATGGCCGTTGGGTCAGTTTGCATTGCACGGGAGAGTCTAAAATATCATCTGAAACATCTGTAATTTCATCTAAAAGCTCACTTGCTAGGATCAAACGGTTGGCTTTTGGCATGTCGTCAATTTGATCTCTCCACTTCCAGCCACGACCGGATACTTCATCATTGGTGAGAGGATAATTTTCCTGTGCGGCAGTTTCGTTGTAAGAGAATGGGCATATTTCACCCGGAAAGAATTCTCCGTATTCCTTGTTCCGTTGCATAGTAGTTATGATTTCTGGAACCAATCTTTCATATTCTTGTTTCGAGTATTGTTTGTTGAAAATGCAGTAACTTGAGTGTCGCAAACCAATACATCCAAAACAGTGATGACAGGAAGAATAGCATTCGTAGCAATACAGAAGGTCTGAACCACCATTGAAAACGGATGCGCAAAAAAGAAGGTTCGTGAAAGGATCATTGCCTAAGCTTACCCCCTCGTAACTGAAAGATCCTGCACCCATGCCACACACATCCTGACACCATTGGCTTTTTTCAAATTGCGCGCAGTTTTTAATGTATTCCGATTCGTAAGTATCAAAGCAGTGATCGCAGAATCTTGAATTAAAAATATAGGATCCGGTGCAATTCTCCGCGTTCACTTGGACAACGGATCGGTAAGGAAAGCCCAAGAAAAACTTATGTGTTCGATCCAGCATTCCTTGTGTCCATTCCCAAGAACCAAATCGACTTTTCTGTAAAAAATTCTCGTATTCAGACCGGGTTTTCTGTTCGTTGAAGATACAGTACTGCTTCTGATTCAGATTTTTGCAGCCGAAGCAGTCGCTGCATCCATTACAGTCTTCTAAAAATGCACAATCCCTGCAATTACGAATGCGTTGGCCGTACCGACATCCATAGCATCTTTCCGCATCTACTGTTTCAAAACAGAGTTCACAGTACTGATTCATGGAAATATCTGTGCAGTTTTTACAAGTAATCGTGTAGTAGGAATAGAGTAAATCTTCTGGTTTGTAGAGCGCGATGAAAGAGAGATAGCAATTGCGGCCATCAAAGATGCGATGGCAGTAATCCGAGTTTTCTGCCTGAGTATTGATAAGGGCTATTAACGGCACTTTTTGCAAAAGATCCGCAAACTGTGCAAAGAAAGTTCTTGATGTTTCAAAGGTTTGTCCAAAATCTATGGCACTCCATCGATCGCCCCAGTAACAATCATTACAGTAGACGATATAGCCTGCGTTAGCAGGGTACTGTGCAATAATCATCTTACTACATAGATCGCATTTCCTTCGATAAATCGTTCGTTCATTTCTCCAGAGCATTCTGCGTTGCATACGGCATTCTGGACACAGTGTAGGTGCAGGAATTAGTTTTTTCTTTCCGCTGAAAACAGGGCTCACTTTTTCATAAAATGCCAGATCATCATTTGTGATCTCAAAGCTCTTTTTGCACCATTCATGTGCACAGGTTTTCTGCATGTATACTGAGAGGAATCGAAGTATGTAGGCAGTATATACTTGTCCGCTGCTGATCATCAGCCTTACTGCCCTTAATTCTTTGATCACATCTGATTGGTTTTGTTGTAGGTTTCTGCTTTTATTGTGACTTCGCTACACAGAGTCCGTAGTTTCTTTATTGTGATTCTACATATCGTTTGAAGTTCTCAAGAATGGCTTGCCAGCCCTGCCTTTGCATATCGATCGGATTCTCTGTTTCGGCATCAAATGTTTCGGTGATCTGCACCGAGCTTCCCTTCACTTCAAAATGAACCGTTACGCTGCGGCCGTCTCCATCGATAGAGTAGGCAATGTGTTTCTCCGGTACGACCTTTGAGTAGGTTCCTCCAAAATCAAAACCTACACTCCCGTCCTTGGCTTTCATACGAATCGTAAATCTTCCTCCTTCTTTCAGATCAACAGTTGCGTGAGGCGAGTGCCAGTCATCCGAAGCATGATTCCACTTCGTGATATGTACGGGGAGAGTCCAGCACTCCCACACCTTTGCGGCTGGCGCACTGACGAGTATCTCGACTGTGATGGATATCTTCTCAGGCATGATTGAAGTGTAGCAGAACACATCGTGTGACAGCGTATAACAGAATAACTTGAGCATACTTTTGACGGCTTATTTCTTGGCTTCGTCAAGCCAAAACTCGTAAGTATCATCCATGCCGCACGTCATAACTTGTGTAGGCGACGAGTTCGTTTGCTTTGATTCTTTCCCCCAAATCTATGAATGCACTATTCCAGAAAACATCGGCAGCAGTCTTAACGTTTGTCTTACTCGCATTTCCACTCGCAGCATCAGCTGAGATAGATCAAAATACTCAGTTCAAATCGCAAGCATGGTCCGCGCATCGCATCATGCAATCTTTCGTCAATGCAGGAGGTACGACATCCACATCTTTTGATAATGATTCTCTTGATGACAGCGGATTTGATTTTGTCGCGATCGTTAGTCATCCATGTTACTCACCAATTGGTGAACACCTGAAAGAATCTTGTCGACGTCGCTTTGGAGTCTATGGTGACCTACAGGCGGCTTTGAGTACGACTTTCGTTCGGAATGCTCTCGTTGCCAAATTTGGATCGGGGATTCTGAGTGTCCTTGGATCGACGAACGCAGATCTTGCAGAGACCGCAGCAGCAGAAGCCCTAGAAGTTGAGGAAGTTGCGGAAGAAGCGGATGTCGTTAATTTCTATGGAGACTTCCGTGAGCGCAGGATTCAGCTGTGGGATATTTGTCAGGAGCGTTTTGAGAATAATGCGGCAGCCTGTTATCAGGATAACCTCCGTCTACTTCAAGAGAATCAGATTTCTATTCGTGGCAACGTGAATCATCACGTCACTGTTACTCGGTAATGTGAGCTGTATGTGCAAAAAGCATCCCTGTGCAAGAGCGGGGGTGCTTTTTGTGTGGAGTTGCTATGGGAGTTTATGACGGATAGTTTAAGCTCTTCTGAAAGTCGTCGTGCTCAATCCTGTTAAATCATCCCTTCAAAATTTCAGAGATGTGTCTATAATCTGCGTCACGCGGGTGTCGTATAATGGCTATTACCCCAGGTTTCCAACCTGGTGACGACGGTTCGATTCCGTTCACCCGCTCCAAATTGATATGATTCAAATATGAGCAACAATAAACAGACCATAGAAAGATACATCGACGGATTTAATAAACTCGATCACACACAGATCCTCGATTGTCTCACTGACGATGTCGAATGGATTATGCCTAGTCACTTCCATCACATCGGAAAGGAAGCATTCGATAAGGAAATTGAAAACCCTGCTTTCTCCGGTACGCCAGTCATCAGCATTACACGCATGACCGAACAAAACGATGTTGTGATTGCAGAAGGGAAAGTTCTTGCTCAAACAGCGAATGGTGAAAAGCTGCCTCTTGTTTTTTGTGATGTCTTTGAAATGAGAAATGGAAAAATCCAAAAACTCATTGGTTATATAGCTCAGGACAAATAAACCCCTAATGCAGGTTCGAACTATTCTGTAATAAGCTCCCATAAGGAGCTCCAAATAATAGACAAAAAAGACATAATGATTTATAATGTCAATATGATTGAGGTTTCCGAAGAAGACCAAAATAAGGCAGATATAGCTTTCGATACTCTGCATTTGGGGATTTTTGATGAAACGGATGCGTCTCGATATTTAAAGAGTCCGATGCTTCGTAGCACATTCGCTGCTGACTATGCTGAGCGCATAGATTTCAGCAAAGGAGAGGTTCTTCGCGCTGTGCTCTCTGCTACGGATATTCTTAGTGCTGATGCTGACTTAATCCCAATCGTACTTCGGGCAAAGGCACAGCTACTTTTTGATAGCGCAACGATCTATCAACGTTCGCAGGATGAAGGGACTCTTTCTGAATATCTAAAAAGAATCCAAAATAAGGAGTCGAACCCCTAACGCAGGATCGAACTATTCTGTAATAAGCTCCCATAAGGAGCTCCAAATGAAAAAGAGGTAAAATTTCATTACCCTTCATTGTGAACAACTAGAGAAGTTTCTCGTACTCTTGGTACACAATTGACCGATGAGCGATGAGAAGAACTTTCACTTCATGCTTGTCTATTCTGTAGATAACACGGTACTCACCAACTCTCAGACTACGATGGCCTTTAAGCGAAAAGCGTAGTGGCCTCCCGAACACTTCCGGTCTCGTCGTGAGTTTGTCTTCTATAGATTTTTTTATCCTCTTCAGGTCTGACTTTGGAAAATGGGAAATCTCTTTCGCATGCAAAAGCATCGAATACGAAACTGTATACTTCATAGTACCTTTGACCAGAAAGCCTGATGAGAAACGAACTGAGCGCCTTGCTTGTCTCGCATGTCTGCCAAGATACTAAAAAATCCATCTTCCTCGAGTTCCATCGCACGCTCTAGCATTTCAGCGGCCTTCGTTGCTTGCGGTACATCATCTCGTAGTGCTATCTCCTTTAAGAAGATGGCCAGATGTTCGGGGAGTGTGATATTAATTCGCTTCTTTGCTGTAGGCATAAAGTGATAGGAAAGTGTATCTTTAGTGTGTCAAAAGTGTATCATATTTGCAATGGCAAATCTAGCCAGAGATTTTAGCGATCACTGACTTCAACTTGGCATCTGTTGGTTTATTCCAAGGATTGCATGATAAAACTCGTTTGAGGATCAGAAAAACGGCTTCGGGATACCGTTTTTTTTGTAGTGTTTCTACTGCGTACTCAGAGCATGTGGGCTGATGCAGACAGAAACCATGTGGAAACAAGTGCCTCAGTGGGCCGTGATCGGGTGAGAGTGTGTGCTGGTACGTACGGACAATGACCAGAGAAATTGTTGCACTGAGTGCATAAACAGTTGCCAGTACTTTGCGAAAAGCGGACATCATAGAGTAGGATTCACTATCATACACGGTTCCTCATGGAAGCACTGCAACTCACCTACGGCGACGTTCTCACATTGCTCTCAATCATCGCAGTCGCGATGCTTATTATTCTTCTGTATCATCTCATCTTTGCCTCTGTTTCTCTGCGGAGAATTACAAAGCGCATGGATGACTTAAGCAAAGACGTAGAGGCCATCGTTCTCAAGCCCATCGGAGCGATAGATTACGTTCTTGACTGGTTTTTATCCGTCATAGACAGCATGCGTGATGCGAAGAAGAGCTCGAAGAAAGGAAAGCATTTTGATGTGACAGATATCGATTAACTAGTTTAGGTCGAGAGATCTGAGCCATCTTTTTCTTTTGCATGCGTCGATGTGGTAAAAGTGAGGTGATAGAAAGATGGTTTCTTGCTAGAATCCGAATACTCTCATGACTGTCGACAGATCCCAGTTTATTGGCAAAGATCCGAAAGAGGCTCCGATGTCTCTGCAGCGTATTGCTGCAACAAAAAAGACAAACATCCGTCACTGGATTGGCCCGAAGGAAGCAGCAACGCTGACCAAAGATGAAGAGGCAGCCTACCGTGCTGCGCATCGCATCATGATGCGCCTGAGTATCGAGGCTCCCATCCAGCATAAATCCGGTCACCCGGGCGGACCTCTGTCTGCGTTTACGTTTTCGTACGAAGTGAGTCGTCGTCGTGATCCCCTGAAAGACGAACCGTATCGCTACAGCCCTGGGCATCTGTCTCTTCTTGCGTACAACCTGCAGTGGCTTTTTGGCAGAGACAACGGCGATGAACGTCTTGCGTCACCGCAGGCGATCATGGACAGCTTTCGGACAATTACGGGACTTCCTGGGCACGTCGAAGCTGGCATTGGAGATTTGCCTTTTGGCACTGGACCGCTTGGTAAAGGCGTCAGTAATGCGCTTGGTGTTGCGTTTGGGAAAAAATACCTCAAGAAAGCAGGGGTGATCGATGTGCTACTGGCTGATGGTGACAGTCAGGAAGGTCAGGTGATAGAAGCCTTCCGTCTCGCGTCTCAGCTGAAACTAGATAATCTCGTCGTGCACGGAGACTGGAACGATATTCAGCTATCGGGTATTCCTTCAAAAACGATGGCGACCGATTTTGCTGCTATAGCAGAATCAATGGGGTGGTCAGTGATTGAAGTGCAGAATGGCAACAGTCTTTCTCAGGTAAAAGCCGCTCTTGATTTTGCTGATACTCTTCGCGGAAAGGGGAGCCCGGTCTTCATCTGTTATTTTACAACGATGGGCGATGGAGTCTCGCTGATGGAAGAAGGGTCAAATACGGGAAAGAAGAATTTTCATGGTTCGCCGCTTTCAGCAGATGAGGCAAAAACAGCGCTTGATGCACTAAAGCTCCCAACGCTAGATGAGCTCACACAGGAATATCTGCCGTATCGGGAGAAGCATCGTGCTGCATATGAGAAAGCCAGAGGGAAACGCCTGAGTGCCAAACTGGATTTTTCACTACCGTCCGGCTACACACGAGCAATTACAAAAGAACCTGGTGCTGCACGAAAAGATTTTGGTGCTGTACACCTCAAAGCACTCATGGCGGGAGACTCACGGATTGTCGTTCTTCATGCAGATCTTGCGGATTCAGGAGGATTTGGTGCAGTCGAAAAAGCTTTTCCAGATCGTGTCATCAATGTCGGTGTGGCGGAAGCCAATATGTACATGATGGCCGCTGGGATGCGTCAGGCTGGACTTCTGCCAGTGACATACACGTTTGCCGCATTTGGTACGAATGAAGCGAGAGCGAATGCTAGGCTCATCGATGTCAATACTGGTCACATCCCTCTTGGCGTTCTTCACGACTGTACGCATACCGGATTGAGTGTTGGCGAAGACGGCGAGACGCATCAGGAACGTAACTACGTCAATCTTCCGTTTGATCACACTCGTGTCTGGGTCGCTGGAGACAGTAATCAGGCTGCAGCAATGGCTGAGAAGGCAATGGAAATAATCGCGGAAGGTACGGAGAGTGTGTACGTTTTTTCGGGTCGCGCGAACCACAAACAGCTTCTCGATACAAAAGGCGAGCCAGTATACGGACCCGCGTACGTTTTCGATGGGCGAGCGACAGTTGTTGCAGGCCACGGTACGATTCGCGATGAGGCAACAATCATCACTTGCGGTGCAGCACTTCATGAAGCCATACAAGCAGCATTGATCCTTGCGGAGAAAGAACGCACTGTCCGCGTCCTCAATGTCGCGAGCATTCGTCCGCTCGATGCATCTGCCATTATGCAGGCAGCCGTCGAAACGCAGCATCTCATTGTCGTTGAAGATCACAATACCGAGGGAGGACTTGCGACTCAGGTGGCAGACTTACTTGCAGATCTCTCTGTGCCGGCAACGCTACGACGCATCGGCGTGCGTCACTATTTTCCGTCTGGCCCCAGCGATAAACTTATGATTCTTGCTGGCATGGACGCGGAGGAAATCGCAAATGTTGTTCTTGATCAGTTCGCATTTCGTCTCGCTGGATCAGAAGAAGCACTCGTCGCATTCATCTATGGTCTTGGAGAACGGCTTCAGCACACACGGTTTGCTGTTGCAGCCCTTCCGTTCGTTGAGCGCCTACGTAATGATCCTTCATACACTGAGAGTCTGCGCGCACTCTGGAAGTCGCGCGCTTTCGATGTAGAAAAACTACCGACAACGGAAGAACTTCTGTCGAGCCTACCAACAAGCGAATCATTATCCTCCCTCAATCCGCTCACCGGCACACCTCTTTCTGTGCAGGAGGATAATGGTATTCTGTGATCATGGTCACCCGCAAAAAATCTGATGGCTCTGCAACGCTCTCGAAAGAAGTGCAGGAGCTTCGTATTGCGATCGAAAAATCATATCGCGCTCTGAGGCACTACAATATGGTTCGACGTTCCATCGCGATGTCGTTTCTGAGAGGCGTCGTCTCGGCTCTTGGTGCGATGTGCGCGGTTGTCATCGTCACGCCACTTGTTATTTTGGTACTGAAAAGTGTTGCCTGGCCTCCACTCATCGCAGATCTTGTGACAATGGTTATTGATCAGTACCAGCAAGTGAACCCCCAGTCACTACGAGCGGCTGATGGTCAATGAAGGCTGAAATATAGAAACGTTTTATCATCTCCGCAGATGCATGGAGAATATCGCTAATGAGCGAACGAAGTCGGCGGATTTTTCTGTAAAGTTCACTGAGTAGGTACCCAGATCCACGTGCATTTGACCTCTTGAGAGATGCAGCTTGTTTCTCAATTGTTCTCACCTCTCGTTCCAGGTGTTCTACCAACTTCTTCTGCATCACCGCAATCGGTGGAGCTTTTGCAATTGCCTCATCGCGAGCTGACGTTCCCGCTTTCTGTCCGGTACTTTGTCCACCTCCGCCGGTAGCACCAGGGATGTCTCCAGAATTATCTTCTCGTACTCTGGCAGCAACCGTTCCCATCAGATCAACAACTTCAACAATCTCTTTCAATTTTTGTGGTTGAAAAACAATGGAAGGTGCCGTCTCGGTGACCTTTGTTATGTCTGCCTTAGGAGTTTCCGCAATGAAGCTGGGTCCGTCCATAATGACTCTATTATAGCTTATTTCGGCCTAAAAGTCACTCAAACTGTGAGTAACTCGTCACTGACCCCTGCATCGAAAAACTTATTATTCTTCAACAGGAGCGGGTTTCCTACCCGCGTTCGACCAGCGTGGTGATCACAGACAAACGCAGGTAGAAACCTGCTCCCATAAGTGAAAGTGACTTCTTCAGTCGAAAGAGGCCATACTGCAAAGTCAGTGACCAGTTACAACTGTGAAGTCGCAGCCTAGAAGGCTGCACTGAAATATTATCATCTTCAGAGTGGCCATCCTGGCCGCGATGGTCTGAAAAAGTATCGTCACACCATTCTTATGATTCCTACAATGCTATTCCATGTATCCGTGGCAAATCTACCGACGATGACCAATGTTTCACTGTCAACCCAGCGGTGCTAGGATCCGCTCATGGACACCATTTTTCACAAAATTATCCGCAAAGAAATTCCATGCAACGTCGCGTACGAAGACTCGGAAGTTCTCGCTTTTCATGACATTCATCCTAAGGCACCTCTACACCTTTTGTTTGTTCCAAAACACTTTGTAGCATCGATTGCCGATGTGACGCCTGAGACAGCACATATTCCAGGGATGCTCATCTTGAAAGCTCAGAAGTTTGCGCTGGAGAAGGGGATTGATGGCTACAAACTCACGTTTCACGTCGGTAAAGGCGGCGGACAGGAAGTCTTTTACCTGCACTTACACTTTCTGTCGGACACAAAACTTTCATAAAAAAAGACGCCCGTCGGTGGACGTCTTTTTGCGTATGATCACATGATTATGCGCTGTACCCTGCGGCCTCTGCTTCTTCTGCCGTCGCAAAGGTTACACGCTTCTCTTCTGCAATCTTCTCTGCGGCAGCTGAGCCAGCGGGATAGTATTTCTTGCCTGATTTTGATGCAACAAAACCTCCGCCTGATTTTTCTTTACCTTCTTTCTTTGTTTCTTTGCCTTCGTTCTCACGTTCCTCACGTTCTTTTTTCATTCGTTCTAGTGTTGCAGCATCGATCGGCTTGAGAGCCTTAATGGAGAGGCCAATCCGGCGCTCGTCGATATCGATATTGATGACCTGTGCCTCAACTTTCTGTCCAATTTTCAGCGCCTGAGATGGGTCCGTAATTTTCTCATGACTCAGTTCTGTAAGGTGAACGAGGCCTGTGATGTCTTTCTCAAGAGCGAGGAACGCGCCGTAGTCTGCAAAGCGTACGACTGCACCTTCTACTTTCTTGCCGACAGGGTAACGCTCGGCAATTTCTTCCCATGGATCTTTCGTCATTTGCTTGATCGAGAGCGACAGTTTTTCACCATCGATGCCGATGATCTTCACGCGAACACGGTCGCCAACGCATGCAAATTCAGATGGGTTTTTGACATGCCCCCAAGCAATCTCGGAGATATGAACGAGTCCTTCCAGACCATCGAATGCTACAAAGAGACCAAACTTCACAATACCGGAGACGAGACCGTCTTTCTCAGAGCCAATAGCGAGGTTCTCGAGTGCTTTCGACCTCTCTTCTGCAAGTGCTTCGCGTTCAGAGACGACGATCTTTCCAGCTGCTTCATCGAGCGTAATGATTTTCACTGTGAACGTGTGGCCGATGAATTTGGCTAGCCTACTAATGATTTCAGATGAATCTGCATTATTGACACGAGGGTAGTTGGACGGCGAGAGCTGACTGACGGGAAGGAATGTGCGGATGCCATCGATGTTTGCGAGGAGTCCTCCTTTGTTTGCTTCCTGCGCCGTAAACTTCATCGTCTTATCGTCAGATACCATCTTATGGAAACGATCCCACGCCTTCTGCTGGCTCGCCATGCGGAGTGAGAGCACTACCATGCCTTCGTCGTTCTCTTCCTCAAGGACAAGGGCAGCTACTTGGTCACCTTGGTTTAGTTCGCGGAATGTATTCATGGAGTCACGAAGTTCGCGGCCGGAGACAATACCGGTTGCGACTCCCGCAAGGTCAATGAGCATTTTATTTTTTCCTTTGAAAATGACGGAACCTTCAATCAGTTCACCGGGACGTGCACGGAACACTGGGGGGGAATCTTTCAAGAGTTCCACCATGACGGTGGATTGAATATTTTTCTTTGGGGATTTTACAGCCATAAAAAATTGGGGGTGCAAGAGAGTGATAAAAGCTTTTCGGGGCCCTTGCACGAGCGACACCGAGGAAACTGAAGGCAACATACACGTTTCTATGGTTCTTCGTCAACAAAACTGTTCACTGACTTTTCAGGTCATTCTGCGCATATACAGGCCATCAGGCCAGCTAAAACAATGCAGATTTATCTAGGTTCAAGTCCGTCATTTCCTTAAATTTCTGCTTCTGACTCGTGATCGGATTATAGATGCCATAGTAGAGTTGCACGAGTTCCTCGGTTTTCAGGCGACGCATCGTGATGCCGACATTCTCAAGTCCAGACTGGATCAGTGTCACGCGGTCGCGAAGAAGTTTGGCATACGCCTTAAATTCGCGACTGCGCTGTAATGCTTTTGAACGTGTGTCATCGACATTGATCCATTCCAGGAAGCGCTGAACGAGTCCGCGCTTTGTCTTACTTGGTGCATCTACCGGAACGATGATGTAAAAATTTTTCTGCATGATGTCTGCGATATCAACGAGCTTTTCCATGAAGTCTGCATAGTCGTTTGTTTGATCTTTCATGAGTGGGCTTGTTTGTGTTTCTGCTTTTTGTTTGAGACTCTGAATATACGGATCGATGTTTAATCTCGTCGAACGTATGAGAATCTGGATTGGAAAGATAATTGTATTCACGAATGCTTGATAGCCAGCGATGATACCCTGCTGCTCGATCTCACTTTTCAAATTAAAGTTCAGTGAGTTCACTTTGAGCACAGCGCGGAGCCCGCCGTTCTTGAGAAGGACAGTGTCTTCTTTAATTTCTGCGATTGGCAGATATCGCTGTGTCGATACGGAATATGATTTCCGCTTCTTTCGTACGGTGCTGGGAACAGCGGCGCCCTGCCCAGTGTCTCCCGATATGTTTGTTGTTTTGGCCATGATTATGCTTTGGAACCGTTAAAGATGTGATCGTAACGTCCAACGGTTTGGATGGTGTCGACGGATTTGGCAGGATCGAGCCCTTCAGTTTGCACACGTTCAGCTCGCACTGCTTTTGGTTCTTTTGCGGCAGGTTCACTGTCCTCATGTTCATGCATACCATGTTGGACGTGTTCGCTGACTTGCGTGTTGACGGCTACGACAGATCCGGGATTTGGATTTTCGTGCGCAGTGAGATTGTTCATTTCTTTCTGCCTTTTCTCTAACTGACGCGTGATGTCTGCAAGTTTATTTGCATTACTTTCGGCTTTGACACTTGCTTCGATAACGTCTTTAACATGCTGCCCTGTAATGAGATTGATACTGATACCAGGGTACGGACTCCAATAGCGTGTTGTAGGCTTGTTGAATCCTTCGATCGTTAGAAGAATAATATTGAACAAACTCAAATCGTTAATTCTAAAGAAGGCAAACGCACCTGCGACGAGCGCAGGTGTCCAGCAAGCGCCGAGAATTCCGAGGTTTGTCACCCCTGCTTTCTGCGCTGAGGCGAAGAAAGCGTAACTAATACCCGAGCCGATGCCGACAATGAGAAGGTGTTTCAGCGTGATCGGACCGATGATGCGGTCTTCCACGTACACGTTCTGCGGGATTTTGACAGCTTCGATAGGCATATGTTTTTTCAAGTAATCAAGTAATTATAGCAGAAACAAGCCGAAAAATCCAGAGACCGCCAGTTGGCAACTGGCAATTGGCTCGTAGCTAGTAGCTACAAGCTAACTGCCAAATGCCTTTTTCCTACGCAGCCACTGACTTTCGCTCTTTCTTCTGCGGTTTCTGGGTTACCGTATCATCGTGCATGAGGATGAGTTCGTCCTTGTCCCTGCCAACGACTTTGATCGTGTCACCTTTGCGGAACATGCCTTTTAGGATGTTCTCTGCTATCTGATCTTCAAGCTTGTCCTGGATTGTGCGGCGAACTGGCCTGGCTCCGTACTCAGGATCAAAGCCAAGTGTTCCAAGGATCTCGATGGCTTTGTCATCTGTGACTAGGCCGTATCCTTGCTCTTTCAAACGTGCTGTGAGCTTGTCGACGTGCAACTGAACGATCTTGCGGATGTTTTCTTGAGACAGCGCGTTGAAGACGATGGTGTGGTCGATACGATTGAGGAACTCGGGCTTGAAGTGATCTTTCAATTCTTTGAGAACTTCCTGACGTTTCTCATCGTAGATCTGTTCTTCACGGCGGGCGTCATCACCGAGCTTGAAACCGATTTTACCTGCTTCTTTCGTGAGCTTGTCCGCACCGATGTTCGACGTCATCACGATGATCGTGTTTCTGAAGTCCACAGTCTTTCCTTGGCCGTCCGTGAGTTGGCCGTCCTCCATAATCTGAAGGAGAATATTGAAAAATTCTGGGTGAGCCTTCTCTATTTCATCAAACAGAACGACAGAGTAGGGCTTCCGGCGGACAGATTCTGTGAGTTGTCCGCCTTCCTCGTACCCAACGTAGCCAGCAGTTGTTCCTGTAAGACGGGAGACGTTGTGACGTTCCATGAACTCGGACATGTCGATCTTAATGAGAGCATCATCGCGTTGGAAAATTTCCGTTGCGAGCGCTTTGACGAGTTCGGTCTTACCAACACCCGTGGGTCCCATGAAGAGGAAGCTACCGATGGGACGGTGCGCATCGGCGATGCCGACTCGGCTTCTTCGGATGGCACGTGCAACTTTTGTCAGAGCATCATCCTGACCGACGATGTGCTTTCTGAGCACATTCTCCAGTGAATTAAGACGCTTTGTCTCCGACTTCATGAGTCGTGCC
>CAZFCB010000012.1:14353-33763 GCA_964517585.1 uncultured Candidatus Peribacteria bacterium
GATGCCCGTCATACGTGCAATGACGGCATTGATGTCGTCTTCATTGATCTCAACAGGCGTACGGTTATCACCATCTTCCTGCGAGAGGAGCACTTTCTTCTCTTCGACGAGATCATCTTCTTCTTTCCGAAGCTTGAGAGCGAATTGGTACTTCTGCTCGCGGACTGCCAGTTGTTTCTTAGCCTCTATGTCTTTGAGTACCTTCTCTATTTCCTTGATGCGAGGGGAGTGGTCATCTTTGATGTGAATACTTTTTCCTGCAGCAGCTTCATCAAGGACGTCGATTGCCTTGTCCGGTAGGAATCTCTCCGTGAGGTATCGCTTTGAGAGCTTTACAGCTGCTTCTATTGCATGATTGTGGATGTGAAGCCTGTGAAAACGCTCAAAGGTTCCTTTCAGTCCCTTCAGAATTTTGATCGCATCTTCGGTCGATGGTTCTTCGACCATGATGGACTGGAACCTGCGTTCGAGAGCTCGGTCTTTCTCAATACTCGTCCGGTATTCACTCGTCGTTGTCGCACCGATGACCTGTAATGCTGATCGGCTAAGTGCGGGCTTTAAGATATTTGCGGCGTCCAGAGAGCCTTCTGCTGAGCCTGAGCCGACGACGGTGTGAAGCTCATCGATGAACAGAATGATTTCACCTTTGCTTTCCGATGCTTCCTTGATGATGTCATCAAAACGTTGCTCGAATTCACCACGGTACTTTGTACCCGCGACGATGCTGCCCATGTTGAGCTGTAGTACGCGCTTATTTTTGAGGCTTGTTGGTACTGTTCCTTGGATGATGCGTTGTGCCAGACCTTCAACGATAGCAGTTTTACCGACACCAGATTCACCAATGAGAACAGGATTATTCTTTGTTTTACGGTTGAGAATGTGGATGAGACGCTCGATTTCTTTATCGCGTCCGATGATGGGATCGAGTTTTTGTTCGCTTGCTTTTTTCGTCATGTCATCGCTGAAGTAGTCGAGGACGGGTGTCTTACTCTTACCTTCAGCCTTTCGGCGCTTAAGGCCGTCTGCTTCACCTCCAGGGCTACTCTGCATACCCGAGAGTGCGCCTTGTAAACCATGAAAAAATGACTCAAGTGATGTTTCCAGATTCTTGTTTTGCGAACGAAAATTCGAAATTTGTCCGAACATTTCTTCAATGTGAACTTTCAGGTCATCGGGATTAATCTGCATACTCTCCAGTAGAATCGTTGCAGCATTCTTGCCGCTACTGATCAGTGCATAGAGAAGGTGTTCAGTACCGATATTCGCGTGACGAAATTTGTGCGCGATCATGACACTTTGTTCGATGGCGGTATTCAATGATAGTGAGAGACCGTGTTTCACGTTTTGGCCTTCATCATCAGAACTCTTCTGAGCCTTGAGGAGAATGCGAATATTTTCGTGAGTGACTCCAGCTCCCGTAAGAATAGAGAAACCGAGCGACTTAGGGATTCCGAGCAAACCAAGCAACAAATGCTCAGATCCGATGTATTGTGATTTCATCGTCTTTGCTTCCTGCTCTGCGAGTTGCAGTGCGAGCTTCGCGTTTGGTGTGAAGCGATCGAATGGGTGCATAAGAGTGAGAGGAAGGATATTAGCACTCGTGTCATTTGAGTGCTAGTTTTTTGTAGTGATCGTTAATTCTAACATAGCGTCAGGCATTTCAGGAACTGATTGGAATTGATATTTATGTAAAACCGATGTGAATGGACGAATGTTGAAAATAATTAACATGTTACGCATTCGGCATTTCTGTTGAATACTTGAGAACTGTGACGGAAAGATGAAGTGTGAGTGAATCGTGAAAAATGAAGGGAAGCTCACATGCTTCATTTCCGTCTACGGAGAACATAATAGTCTTGGATGAAAATCGTGATCACGGCAGTTGTGGGGACAGCAAGAATAATGCCGACGACAGGGTGAACCGTATCTGGGAAACTCACACCCACAAGCATACCGAAGATAATAGCAATAGGGGACAACCCGACAGCATGTTTCATAATGAGTGGAACGAGCAAATTGTTTTCGCACAGCTGAATGACGTAGTACACGACGGCAACAACTGCAGCCCACACAAATCCATTTTGCGACAAGGCGATGATGACTGCAGGAAGAGCACCAATGAGTGGGCCGACGTAGGGAATGAATTCGGTAAAAGCTGCAAGAAGCGCAAGGGTATGAGCGTACGGCATTCCAAGAATTTTGAGTGCGATGAAGACAATAATGCCAATGGCAAGGTTGAGCAGGAGTTGGCCACGGAACCATTGTGAGATCTTGAGATAGATTGCTTCTGCTTTGGCATCGTAGTATCCACGGTACTCACGCGGCATCACGGAGCGAAGAAAATCAGAAATTTTCTCACGTTCTAATTGGATGAAGAAGGCGAGTACGAGAATAAGTACGAGATTCACCATGAAATTGAAGACGGACCCTGCAATTTGCACAGCGAGTTGTAGTGAGGATTGTGCTACGGCAGACAGATTTTGCCCAAATTGGAACAATGCAGACGCACGATCCTTGATTCCCATTTGTCCTAATGCATCTTGTGTCATGATCGTTAATCGTTCATTCATACTGTCCGTTAAGAATGTGAATTGAATGTTAGGATTCACGAGGAATGAATCTGCAGAGACATTGATAAAGCGTGCGATGTCTTGCAGCTGCGACGCAACGATAGGAATGAGTGAGATGAGAAGGAAAACACCAGTCGCAATAAAGAGAAAGTAGAGAATGAGAACAGCTAGCCCACGCGGAATATGTCGTCGTTCCAGCCATCGGACGTTCGTGTCGATAACAATCGAAATAAAAAACGCCAAGAAGAGTAGGATGAGCTTATCTCTGATCACGTACAGCGCGATTGCTCCCACGATCACTAAGCCCAGTGTGAGAGCGGCTTTTGCTACGGTGCCAACAGAGAGATCTAACTGAGTCACGCTACGACTTTTCTGTTCTGGTGGAAGAACAGATTTTGTAAACTTTGATTCCTCTTTATGCATTTTCGCTTTCGCTTTCGACCAGAGTGACTGAGCCTTGGCACTCAAAATTTGAATGGATTTGAACGAGTCTGCGGTAGGATTCTTTTTCGGCATAAAATTAGGTGGTAACACTAGAAACGATAGTATCGATGATAATGTATGCAAGAAGCGCAACGGCAAGTCCTACCAAAGCCATTGTAATGCCTTTTTTCGCTTGATCCGAACTTCCGCCCGGAATAGCAGGTCCGATCATATATCGAAAACCATTGATCATGAGCATGATCAGAGAAATAGTTGCTGCAAGTGAGATGACGACGAATGTGAGATTAGAAACGTATTCCTGAACACAGATCCAGCCAATGCCTGGCTGATTGAAGCCACCGTTCGTAAAAATTTGTGTGCAGTTGAAGGTTCCAGGATCAAGACTGGCCGGTTGAGCCATGGCAACCGGAATGATGAGGCGTAGAACATCGATCATGGACCAAAGTATGCGCTACTTCTCGGCTTAAAGTAAACATCGTCCTGCAGAAACAAGCTGACGTTTTGCATGGAAGGTTGCGAAAATTTGTCTATACTATGCAAACCCATGGCCTTTTCCTGGTCCACCGCACGTCGGCCCATCGTCGCACTCGCCCCTATGGCAGGTGTCACAGATGCATCGTACAGGCAGCTCATTAAGAAGGTAGCGCCTGACACGGTTGTTTTTACGGAATTCCTCAGCACGAACGCCATTTCGTATGGTGCGCTTCGCACACTCAAGATGCTTGAGTTTGATCCCGACATCGAGCGACCGTTCATCGTTCAGATCTTCGGATCTGATCCGCAGAAATTTCTCGAAGCATGCAAAGTCATAGAGCAAGCAGGTGCTGATGGCATCGATATTAATATGGGTTGTCCTGCCGCGAAGATCGTTTCATCATGCTACGGTTCAGCGCTCATGCGAAATCCAGCACTTGCTGCAGAACTTGTTGCAGCAGCGTGTAAAGCCGTGACAATTCCGGTGAGTGTGAAGACGCGCCTTGGATGGGATAGTCGTGAAAATCTCATTCCGTTTTGCCAAGCCTTAGTATCTGCCGGAGCGAAAGCACTCTCTATTCACGGACGAAGATACTGCGATAAGTTCACAGGCAAGGCTGATTGGGAATCTATCTACGCACTTAAAAAAGCAGTGGATATTCCGGTCATCGGCAACGGCGACATTGCTTCAGCAGATGATGCACTCCGGATGATAGGAAACCTCGACGGTGTTATGGTCGGACGTGCGACGTTCGGAAATCCTTGGCTCATGAAGGAGATTGCAGACGCTTTTCATGAGTGTCTTTCTGTGCGTGATGCAGATGGGGCGTGGAAAGTTGAAAGTGGAAAGTTGAACGTGAAAAGTGAGATGACGTCTGACGAGAAATTTGGCATTTTTCGAAAACGCGTGCCATTTATCTTGGATCACTGTGACTTGTCGGTGAAGTACAAAGGCGAGAAGAGGGGAGTTCTTGAAATGCGTCGGCACCTGGGGAGTTACGTGAGGGGTTTTGATGGAGCGAGGGAGCTCAGGATCAAGCTACTCACGCTTGAGCGTTTGGATGAAGTTCGTGGAGAGCTGCAGGCACTGGCGGTCTAGCGTCAGCAACATTAGAATGTGTGACTATGCCCACTGAAATACGTCGATACACAGCAAGTGATACGCCGCCGTATCCTATGAATCCTGATGATATAGATTGGTTTGATTGCTACAACAACGTACATCTTAATTTGCCATGCTCATGGCGTGAGGCGTTTTTTCATGAAGCTGACGCTCATATTCCTATGCATGCTACAGAGGCCTATAGAAGCCGCAAACAAGGTGAATGTAGTGATGTACGCTGGAAACAATCATATATTGATTTTGTGCGAATCTGTGACGATTCGATTCGAGAAACGAAACTCAATCTGAGGCTCATCGGTGTACTTTCTGACCTTGGTTCCAAAGCGTTTCGTAAAGGGGAAGCATGTTTGAGAGAAAATAATGATGAAGAAAAGGCAGATTTTTGTGATTGTTGGCAGCGCTATTTTCTTGAAATTCGATCAAGGCTTATCGCACCTTTTGTCGTCGACATGATCGAGAACCATGGCTACAACGAGTACGACCTAATGGCTTAATAATGATCTACATCTGAATCTTAATCCCCGGTCCCATCGTTGGATTAATACTCACGGAAAGAATATAACCAGCTTTGATGCCGGATGGCTGCGCCTCTTTCACAGCAGTGAGAAGCGCAGTGAGGTTTTCGGTCAGCTTTTCAGGACCGAAGCTCACTTTGCCAAACGTTCCGTGAATGATGGCTTGCTTGTCCATCTTGAATTCAATACGTCCTTTGCTGAGCTCCTCGATGACTTTTGCTGGCTTATCCGACACCGTTCCGGACTTTGGACTTGGCATCAACCCTTTTGGTCCAAGGACTTTTGCGAGTTTGCCGAGATCTTTCATGAGCTGTGGCATTGCAACTGTGATGTCAAAATCTAGCATCCCACCTTCGATCTGCTTAATGAGATCAATGCCTCCTGCGTGGAGAGCACCGGCCTTCTTTGCTTCATCGACGAAGTCATCCGTGACAAAAGCTGCAATGCGGACTTTCTTGCCCGTTCCATGCGGAAGCGAGACTGTGCCTCGCACCAACTGATCGGATTGCGTCATATCGGCGCCAATGCGAATGTGCACTTCGGCACTACCATCGAACTTCGTGACAGCGACCTTCGTGAGAAGAGTAACTGCATCTGCAAGTGCGTATGCAGGTTTATCAACGAGGAGTTTTTTTTCGCGATACTTCTTGCCGCCTTTGGAGACGACGTTCGTTTTTGGACTCATAGTGATAGGGGGAACGTGGTAGAAAGGGTCGCCCTGTACCGAAAGCAAGCTTTTGGTACCGAGGCTCCCACGAGCGTTGAGATTGTGTCAGGTATTAGGCTGCTAGGCAAGCTTATTTCCGCTTCTTCGCTGCTTTTGGAGATTTCAAGCCACCACCATTCTTCGCACTGATGTGAATAGATGCCGAAAGCATCACAGTAATACCAAGTAGCATCATAGCAACGGGCAACTGCCACCCCATCATGCGTTCTGTAATGAGAAAGCCGAGCATCAGCGAGAGTAAAGAGACGGCGGCAATCAGTCCACCAATAGTTTCAATGGTGTAGGAGAAAACGAGCCTAGGAACGACGGACGATGCTGGGTCAACATTCTTCAGAACGCGGCTCGCATGCACCATGATGCCGATGCCAGAGGCAAGAAGTAGAATGAGAGCTGAGAGTAGGGGGAATTCGGGTAGTGAATCACCGACGATGCTGATGGTCAGTTGTACGACGCTCATACTGAGGAGTACGAGACCGAATGCTTTCCACAGATAACACGAAATTGCCTTCGCGACTCCTTCGGGCTTTGCACCGGTTACGAGCATGCTGGGGATGAAGAGCGCTACGTACGTGACGATAATAACAATGAGAGCGTAGAGGAGCGTCGAAGCCTCGAAGAGACTGAAATTGAAATCTGACATGAAGGAATCGGGGAAAGTTAGTGTGTATCGTACGGACTTTTTTTACTTTCTGCCGCTCCGTGCTGCGAAAAAGGCTTGCGCGACTGCAGCATAGGTTTTTTGATAGCGACTGACGGTGATTACTGTGAAAGGTCGTCTTCGACGATCAATCCCATATTTTTTGCTGTTCCGGCAATACTTTTCATTGCAGATTCTATTTTCGTTGTGTTGAGATCGGGCATCTTCACTTTTGCGATTTCCATGATCTGCGACATCTTGATCGATCCGATCTTTTCTTTATTCGGCTTGGCAGAACCCTTCTCTTTTCCGATCTTCTGAAGAATAAGGAACGCAGCTGGTGACTGTTTCAGAATAAACGTGAAACTACGATCTTCGTAGATCGTAATTTCTGCCGGAATGACCTGACCCATCTGACCTTTCGTTTTATCATTGAATTGCAGACAGAACTGCTGAATGTTGATACCGGCCTGTCCGAGCACGGGTCCGAGTGGTGGAGCTGGATTAGCTTGTCCACCGCGTGCCTGCACTTTGATGACTTTCATGATCTTTTTTGCCATAGCCGCGCTACTGTAGAGAGAAGCTTTCGAGGCGTCAACTGCCAATGATGCCTCTATCGACTCAGTTCCGACACCAATGCCTCCTGTATGTCATCACCGTTCTTCGCAATGTGGAGTTCAAAGAGGCGAGAACGTACTCTCAGAAATACGATGCGCTCGGGGCTGAGTACAGGATCAATGAATGAGAGGTAGTCAACAGGTGGACCGTTTTCAGGCGTACGCGTCTCATCGATGAGATCTGTCACTTTGCTTGAGAATTGCTCTTGCAATGCTTGCTTGAGTCCGGCGAATATTGCTTTTACGTCGCTACTTTCTAACCATGACACCAGAAAAGCTCGGTCGTTATTTCGTAGGAGTATCGATGTTTTTACTTGCGACTTGTCTGGAGCCGTCAGGAGCAAAAAACTTGCTTCACCAGTCGGCTGGAGAACAAGTTGCAATGTTGTGAAGACGTTTTCGACATTGATGCCGCTCGCCTTCTTTGTTGAGACTCCTTTTTTTACAACGCTAGGAACTGATGACGAGACTTCGGAATTCATTTCAGATGATGAGCTTGATACCGGCAGCATGAACGAAGGTTCGCTCGAGGACATCGCAGGCATCGATGCTGCTGAGCTTGGTAGAGCAACTGGTATTGCAGGCTCTGAAATCTCTACCTGTTCCTGTAGAGCAATCAAACGTGGCTCTTCTTTCAGGAAAAAATCTGCAGCGACGAGTCCGCTGCACACCATGAGTATGACGACACCGGCGATAATCACTTGGCCTCGCATATGGTGCAGTGTAGCAAAGATATACTCTCTCTTCGATCCCTACTGTTGTGCCACAAACTGAGCGCGAACGGTTTTCTTCCATTGGCTTGCACTGATGCAGGACGCTCTTTCGTGCGTATGGAGAGTCTTGCATGCCGCAGGCACAAATGGACCTTTTTTCGCGAGCCGGTCACGACCAGGGGTGGAGACGACGACAGTCGGGATTACTATTACTTCGGTAGGAATTTCAGCAACAGTCACAATCGATCTCTGCGCAGCTCTCTGATCTTTACGAATTTTCATCGATACACGTTCAATTTTCGAAGGAACAGCAGGAACGAGGACGAAAGCCTGTCTCAGAAGATCTCGATCGATAGTGAGGCCCGGTCGCATAGGAATACGCGATTTGTCCTTACTCTTGATGCCATCCGCAGATACCGTACTACCAAGCGACAGTGCGACAGCAAGGCACAACGATGGAACAGCGAGGTACGCGGGAATACGACGGATTTTCATAAGAGGTAGGTGAAAAAGGTTGATATTATAAAACTTTACTTATAAAAAGCAAGTATTATTTCTTGGCTTCCCTTAGCCAATCACCACCTTTGTATCTGCAATGACGATCCCAGTACTACCAACGAGGACGGGGTTGACGTCGATTTCTGTGATGTGTGGGCAATCTGACAGCATGCGGGAAATTTTTCGGATGACGTCCGCGAGTGCGTCAATATCAAGCGCACCTTTTCCGCGCATGCCAGACAGTAGTTTCCATGATTTGAGACTGGAGAGCATGTCGTACGATTCCTTTTCTCCGACTGGCGCTAAGCGGAAACACGCATCCTTGAAGAGTTCGGTGTAGATGCCGCCAAGTCCTACCATGACGAGTGGGCCGAACGAAGGATCATTGAGTCCACCGACGATGAACTCACTTCCTATGGGAAGAAACTGCTGGATGAGTACACCGCGAATGGCGGCAAGGGGCTTATTTTTTGTACAGGCTTCTACGATGTCTTCATACGCTTTTTTGACGTCCTCTGCGGACTTCAAATTAGTCCTCACACCACCAACATCAGTTTTATGGAGAATATCCGGGGAGCTTACTTTGGCGATAACGGGGTAACCAATTGTATTTCCTAACTGCTGTGCCTCTTTTGCATTTGTTGCTACCGCCTGTTCGGGTATTGGGAGTTTGTAGAGTGCGAAGAGTTCAGCGGCAATTTCTTCTGACAGTAATCCATTTCTCCCCTTCAGTAGCTGCCGAGCTGCCGATGCACGATCATCACCAATCGGATCATCTGCTTCATCTTTTTCTTCATCCTGTTTACGTAAGAGTGCTAGGCCGTTCACTGCTTCCTCAGGCGTTTCAAAAGAGGCGATGCCATGTTGTCTGAGTATGGATCTTGCTTCCATCACCTGCGCACCTCCCATAAAACTTGTTGTGACGGGAAGGAGCGGCCTGGACTTTTTTGCGTCTACGATTGCGTTCGCTATTTCCGTGCAGGGTGTCATCACCTGTGGCGTGAGCAGTACGACGATGCCGTCAGTTTCAGGATCATCTGCGACTGCGGTGAGTGCAGCTTTGTATCTGTCTCCCAAGGCGTCACCAAGAACATCGACAGGGTTTGCAGCACTGGCAGCAGAGGGGAGTGACGCTTTGAGCGTTGCCACTGTTTTAGGATCCAAATCTGTGAGCTGTAGTCCGGCTCGTTCCGCTGCGTCCGTTGCAAGTACACCAGGTCCGCCAGCATTGGTGATGATGGCGATACGCGGACTCACAAGAGGAGGCGATGAGTGCAGGAGCGTGAGGAGCGCCAGAAATTCCTGTGTCGTTTGCGCAAGATGAATACCTGCGCTGTGACATGCAGCATTGAGGCCTGCGGTTGAACCAGCGAGCGCTCCGGTGTGTGAGGACACTGCTTTTGCTCCGCGTGCGGATACTCCTGCCTTGATCAGGACGATTGGTTTTGTTGCTCCTATTCTCTTTGCTGTTTCGACGAATCTTTGGCCGTCCTTGATGCTCTCAAGGTAGAGGCCGATCACTTTTGTTTCTGGATCATTTTCACACGTTTCTAAGAAACTGACTTCATCCAAATCAGTTTTATTTCCGATACTTGCGATGAAAGAAAAGTGCAGATGCTGCTCTGCTGCGGCATCAAGCAGTGCAACTGCCATTGCTCCAGATTGGCTTAAAAGTGCGATGTCTCCTGATTTCTTTGGTGTAGCGGCAAACGAAGCATTCAGCCCAATGGAGGGTCGTAGGACACCAAGACAGTTGGGGCCGACCATGCTCATGCCGTATTTTTCACATGTTCTCCTCAGTATTTCTTCAGCGTCGTGTCCTTCCTTTGTTCCCGTTTCACCGAATCCAGCAGAGATGACGACGAGCGTTTTCACTTTTTTCTTTCCACATTCTTCCGCGAGAGCTGGGACTGTAGCAGCAGGCGTGACGATGACGACCATATCAATATCACTAGGGACATCTGTCACGCTGTGAAAACACGTAATACCAATCAGTTCATCATTCTTCGTATTCACGGGAAAGATCTTTCCCTGGAAACCACTCTCGAGAAGATTTTTGAGAATGTAGTGACCAAGCTTTTTTTCCTCGCCGCTTGCGCCAATGAGAGCGACGGTTTTTGGCTCAAGGATGAACATTGATGTTGATTCTACGCGAAGCGAGTGAAGAATGCAGGTGTTTTCTCTTTCGTATCATGACTCCATAAAATACGTCCTTTCAGGATGCAAGATACGATATACTTTCTTCATATGGCACTTGAGCGAACCAAACGTAAGCAAGAGGAGGCAGAGGTGCAGGTGATTGCAAAAGACAAGGACGCTGAGCAGGCGGAGACAAAGTTACGTCCGAGTAACCTGCATGAATATGTTGGACAGTCAGAGATCAAAGAGCATTTAAAAGTCTATTTGCATGCTGCAAAAAAGAGATCCGAGCCACTCGGTCACACCATTTTGCATGGACCTCCGGGGCTTGGAAAAACGACACTTGCGTACATTCTGGCCAGTGAAATGGGTGCTCAGGTTCGGGTGACGTCTGGGCCTGCTATCGAGAAGCCGGGAGACTTAGCTTCACTTCTGACTAATTTGCAGGCGGGCGACATTCTGTTCATCGACGAGATTCACCGGATGCGTCCTGCCATTGAAGAAGTGCTCTACAGCGCAATGGAGGATTACGCACTTGATCTCATGATCGGCAAAGGACCGTCCGCAAGATCCATGCGTATCGATTTACAGCCATTCACGTTGGTTGGCGCAACGACAAAAGTAGGCGCTGTGAGCTTGCCGCTGCGGGATCGTTTCATCCATAACTTCAAGCTCTCTTTCTATAAACCCGAAGAGCTGGAGAAAATTGTTGCGCGTACTGCCAAAATTTTAGCGTTATCGATCGATGCAGAAGCCTCACGACTTGTCGCTCTCGCAAGTCGCGCAACGCCCAGAATTGCAAACCGTCTTGTTAGGTCCATTCGGGATTTTGCACAGGTGAACGAAGAGGTGACCGTGTCACCAGCGCGCGTGAAAGCAACACTCGGTTTACTTGGGATTGATGATCGTGGTCTTGATACGACAGATCGCTTGATTTTACTGACCGTGATTGAAAAATTTGCAGGAGGACCGGTGGGACTTGGTTCGCTTGCAGCAGCACTTTCCGAGGAAGAAGAGACGCTGGAAGATGTCTATGAGCCATATCTCATTCAGTGCGGATTTTTGCATCGAACGCCGAAGGGGAGAGCGGTGACGAAGCTAGCGTATGAACTTTTGGGGATGGATTTGCCGGAGGGGGAGCAGCAACTATTGTAACTTTGTTCTTTTCTTGTCCGAGCGACAAGAAAAGAACCAAAAGAAACGCGTGTGCGCCAATACCCACGGCTCGCTTCGGCGAGCCAGACCGCAGACCCCCACCGTGGCGCACGCCGCCCTTGGAGTTAGCTTCACAATTTCTAACTCAGTTTATCGAGGCAATTGCTTCTCGGATTTTTGTCTCAAATATTGAACGTGAAAATTTTAGTGCCTGGTTTCTGAGAATATCTTTTGCATACTTGCTATGCTCGAATGTACTCATCACTTCCTGAAGCGACTTCGATGTTGGCTCGGAGAAAAATTCTCCTGTGTGTCCTTCGATCATCGTTTCGAGAGCGCCGCCAGATTTATACGCGATGACGGGGGTACCAGATGCCATCGATTCGAGTGGCACGAGACCGAAGTCTTCGTCGCCAGGGAAGATGACAGCCTTTGCGTTTGTATAGAGCTCTTTCAGTTGGTCGCCTTTTTTCCAGCCGCAGAATTCTATGGTTTTACCGGCGAAGGATTTGAGTCGTTGCATGTCATTGCCTTCACCGACGATTTTGAGTGGAACGCCGAGTGTATTTGCCGCTTCGATTGCGAGATCAATTCGCTTGTAACGAACTAGCGAAGAAACAATGAGGAAGTACTCTGAGTGACTCGTGGTTTGTTGATTATGAGTCGATTCAAACCAGAAGTCATCAACTGGCGGATACACAACGTCAGACTTTTTTCTCCAATACAGTTCCACTCGTCGTTTTACGGCCTTGGAGGCTGCGAGGAGCTTATCTGGTCTATCTGAGGCTTCTGCGTCCCATATACGAAGGTTGTGAAACGTGCGCCCTAGATACCATTGTCGTAGTGGGCCAAGAACCCCACGTCCGGCTTCGTTCTGGACGTCATGTGTTCGATCCCACAGGTAACGAGCAGGGGAGTGAACGTAACACAGGTGTTTTGGTGCTGAGTTTGTGATGATCCCGTGAACAAACGCAGAGGACGTGCTGAGCACGAGATCAAATTCTGAAAAATCCCATGCTTCTACTGCCTCTGGGAATTGGCGCAGGTAGAGGTGGTGATTGAAACGAAAAGAAGCGGGTAGCGGATAGCGGGTAGCGGATAGCAAAGAAGCATTCGGTCGGACTCGCGAAGCTGGGAACCAATTACCAAGCTTCTTCTCGTCATACAAAAGCGTGTAGATCGGGGCGTCCGGAAACATATCCGCAAGAATCCGCAGCACGCGTTCAGCGCCACCGCGCATGGTAAGTAACTCATGTACCAGAGCTATTCGCATGATCGTAGTTTGCCTGCGCTGAGCAAATGAAGCGAGTCGAAGGGTGCACTATGAAGATCT
Source organism: uncultured Candidatus Peribacteria bacterium (assembly GCA_964517585.1). Taxonomy (GTDB): domain Bacteria; phylum Patescibacteriota; class Gracilibacteria; order Peribacterales; family Peribacteraceae; genus JAGORY01. The sequence continues at coordinate 27,299 of CAZFCB010000012.1, forward strand.
TTATGACATGAATAACAGAGGATCCAGAAGACAAAGTATTGCTGTGTTCATGAGCACGGCACTTATTGTGTTGTCGAGAGAATTTTGTCCCGAAGCAGTGGGAACTGCGCAAATCCTGCCGAAATGTTTAAATGGGCGCCACCTTTGATGAGCTCTAGCGTTGCTTTGATGTTCGTAGCCATCTGCTCTGCATGGTTAACACTGATATACGGGTCATTGTCTCCGTGCAGCATGTGCATCGAGCCGCCATTTTTCTTGATCGTAGCAAAATCAAAAGGGGGAGTGGTAAATGTTGTCATGAGAGGTGCGAAGTCTAGGCCGTCACTTGGGCTCGTCACGCATGCGACGAGAAATGTCGCACGGATAGGAGTCGTTCTTTTTTCAAGAAAACGGAGTGCGAAAAGTCCCCCCAGACTATGTCCGACGAAGATCGTTTGTTCATCAATGCTTTCGTCGTACTTCTCCATGTGCTTCAGCCACTCATCGAGGTTTGGCGCATCGGTATGTGGAAAATGCGGGATGATAACACGGTGACCAGATTTCTCGATTTCAGTTTTCATCCATGGAAACCAGTTTTCTTCTGGATTGCCTCCTATGCCGTGGAAGATGAGGATGGTAGACACAATAAAGATAATATCTTATTTTTGGTGGGTCGGGTGGGGCTTGAACCCACGACCAATGCCTTAAAAGGGCACTGCTCTACCAACTGAGCTACCGACCCACAATACAAAGAACAGGGGAAACTATAGTACAAGACTCTCTACAACGAAACCACTCTTTGCATTATCAGTTTCTACTGAATTCTCACATTCTTCTCCTCGATAATCTTTCTAAAGTTTTCGCTCGTCATTGCCCACTCGACAATATCTACTTTTATTGGAAGTCTCGCATTACTGAAAGCATTTTGTAGATCAGCCAACGTGCGAGTGTCGAGTGGAGTTTTGTTCATTATCACGAGGTCGAGATCTGATGTCGGCTTTGCTTTTCCGCGAATTCGAGAGCCGATGACTGCGACTGTATGATCTGGGATGAACGCCTTAAGAATACTCAAGACGATATCAATGTGTTCTTGCGCGAGATCAACGGGAGAATTTTTCAAGGGCAGAGAGTAGTTTTTGGACATCAGGGAGGAATCTCTTTGCACTTTCGTAGACAATAGCTGCAACAGTGGCATCGTATGTATGAGATGTTTTGTTTCGTTCGGTTCGATAATCAAACCATTGTTCCACGTTCGTGATGAGACCTCTTTCCACGGTAGTACGTAGCGTGTCACTCCATGTCATCGTATCTACTTTTTCATCAAACTGTGTTTCTAGTGTGCGTTTTATCATTTTCTGTGCAAGTTCATAGCAATATTCAAAGCGTGGATAACGCCATCTCTCACAATTTCTTTCGTTGGTTCAGCCTTGGAAATCGCGATGCCTTCTTCTAGCTTCATGACTGCATTTTTTAACGATGAAATATCTAAGCGTTCAATCATGAGTAGTAGGATAAACGAACAAAGTATAGCATATTGCTTCCTGTGATCGACAGTCACTGCCATCTCACGGCACTGGAATTTTCTGGCGACATCGCAGACGTCATTGCACGCGCGAAAGTAGAAGGAGTGACCACACTCGTTACGATTTCAGATGACATGGCTGATCTACCAAAATGCAAAAAGCTTTCTGAAGAGTACGACAATATTTTTTTTACCGTTGGGTTGCATCCGCATCATGCCAAAGACTTCGATATAGAACGAGATATTCCGGTTCTTCGGGATGCAGCGAAACATCCGAAGTGCAGAGGTATTGGCGAGATTGGGCTTGATTACCACTATATGAATAGTCCCAAGGACGTGCAGCAGCGCGTTTTCGAATCACAGCTTGCTCTTGCGAAAGAATTGAATATTCCTGCCGTCGTGCATTGTCGTGAGGCAGTAGATGACGTGTGGACGATCGTGCATCATGTGAAGCCGCAGAAGCTCGTCATTCACTGCTGTACGGAGAAGTGGCAGGATGTTGAGCGCTTTGTGAAGGCCGGATACCTGCTGTCATTCACAGGCATCGTGACCTATCCAAAGGCGACAGATATTCACGACACCGTGAAGCAGTGTCCACTTTCAAGCATGATGGTCGAAACCGATGCACCGTTTTTGTCGCCTGTGCCGCATCGCGGCAAGCGTTGTGAGCCTGCATTCGTCATAGAAACTGCGAAAAAAATTGCTGAGATCAAGGGGCTCACGCTTCATGAGTCCGATTCTGCGACGACTGCGGTTGCTTCCGCGTTCTTCGGCATAGAGGAATGATCCTTGAGCAAAGGCAATGCTGCTTTGATCAGAGCAGCAATTTCCTCCGTACCGAGTGGAAAGCGAGGGCCTAGGAGTTGTCTCTTTTCATCGATTACCATTGAGCGATTGTGTGCCCCCGTATCAACATCGGTGACATTGAGTACGATGATTCCGTCAGATTCCCGAAGTGACAATGCAAACTTAAAGTGAAAAACAGTTATTCCATCTAAGACTGGACCTTTGGAAAATCCTCGCACAATAGTACCTGCACTTTCCATTGCCCTAAATTCCGCTGTCACGTCAACACTGGCCATGAGAAAAATTCTACCCTCTTTTTGTGTTTGTCAAAGAAAATGCTCACCTCTCAAGACTGGTGCGCTCGGCGGGGGTCGAACCCACAACCTTCTCCTTCGGAGGGAGACGCTCTATCCATTGAGCTACGAGCGCAAAGCGCGGCCAGTGTACCTCACTTTTCTGATACGATTGCGGTCATGAAAGATTATCCACTTCGTGATCTACAGACACTGGCCGATCCGAAGAAAGCCGCATTCGTTCGAACTTTTTTCAAAACCGGAAAAGGGGAGTACGCCGAAGGTGACATTTTTTTGGGGATTTCCGTTCCAGATATCAGGATACTTGCGAAGAAATATTCAGATCTTTCGCTTCTGGAGGTCAGAAAATTGCTTGCAGAGAAATATCATGAAGCCCGACTTCTTGCGCTTATTATTCTTACGATGAAGTACGCAAAAGCAGAAGAAAAAAAGAAGAAAGACATTGTTGATTGTTACTGCTCACAGTTTCGTCGTATGAATAATTGGGATCTTGTCGACTGTAGCGCTTCTCAGATTCTCGGCGCTCATCTTCTCACTCGGAAGAGAGCAATACTTCTCACATATGCAAAGTCGCATCATCTATGGACGCAGCGCATCGCTATCGTAAGCACGTATGCTTTCATTCGACACAATGAATTTCAAGACACGCTGCGTATCTCCAAGTTATTTTTGACACACAAACATGATCTCATCCACAAAGCGACCGGTTGGATGCTCCGGGAAGTTGGGAAGCGTAATATCGGTACCCTTCGGACTTTTCTGGATCAGTATGCGAGCGTGATGCCACGGACAATGCTCCGGTACTCGATCGAAAAAATGTCTCCAGAGGAACGCCGGATCTATTTGACGAAGAAAAGATCTGCATGAACGCCCAGTCTGTATCTACCAAACCGAAAGGTTTTTCTCTACACTGCCACCTCACCACCTACTTTTCAACATGGATCACGGCGATGTTCTTCTCAGATTTCAGGACGTAACGTTCAGTTACGACCACAAAAAACCGATTCTCACCGAAGCGGGTTTTTCCGTACGTGAGAATGCGAAACTCACGATCATCGGGCAAAACGGTGCAGGCAAGAGTACGATTTTTAAGCTGATTACTGGTGACTTGAAACCACTTTCCGGTCAGATTCACATCAAGAAAGGCGCAACGATTGGCATTGCAAAACAAGTGATTCCAGAACGTGAGCTGGAGAAGACAGTACATGATTTTTTTGCTGGTGCGTTCACAGAAAAAAAATTTGACCTCGAACGCGACATAAAGCGAGTTCTTGAGATTGTACACTTTACCGTGAAGCATGACAAAAAATTAAAAGATCTTTCCGGTGGTCAGAAAGCACGACTACTCCTTGCGTATGCCATAATCCAGGAGCCGGATATCTTGCTTCTCGATGAACCGACAAACAATCTCGATACGCAGGGCATCGATCATCTCACAAGTTTTCTCATCGGATACGAAAAGACGTGTATCGTCATTTCTCATGATGCTGCGTTTTTAAACTGTTTCACTCATGGAGTTCTGAATCTCGATGCGTTTACACATACAGTCCAGCAATATGTGGGTGACTACTTTGATGTAGTCACTGAAATAGAAGCACAGATAGAAGCCGAAAAACAGCAGAATGCGCGCATGGAAAAGAGTATTCAAGATCGTAAAGACAAGATTAACTTCTTCTCGCACAAAGGCGGAAAAATGCGTGCGCTAGCTAGTAAACTGCGAACACAATTGGAAGATGCAGAGGATAACATTGTCAGCGTTCGTCAGGAGGACAAGACCATTCCGCCATTTACTATTCACGCAACGGATTTTTCCGGAGCGGTTGTGAAAATTTCAGGTGTGACGATCATGTCAGGTCATAAGCCTGTGAAGAAAAAGGTAGAACTTACGCTTCGTCGTCGGCATCGTGTCCGTATCACAGGTCCAAACGGCATCGGGAAAACGACGCTTCTTGAGTCCATGGTCAATGGAACAGAGAAAGGAGTTGTCATCACGCCGGGTGTAAAAGTTGGATACTACCGTCAGGATTTCTCCGGACTTCCGATGGGTAAGACTGTGTACGAAGTACTCGCAGCTGAGATGGACCCTGCCATTCATCAAGAGATCTATGCCACTGCCGCGCGTTTCATGCTTCCTGGTGATAAAGTACAAACGAAAGTTGAGGCGCTGTCGGAAGGTCAAAAAGGACTGCTTTGTTTTGCTCGCTTCATGCTCCAGAAACCGAATCTTCTTATTCTGGACGAACCGACGAATCACATCAACTTTCGGCATCTTCCTGTCATCGCCGATGCGCTCAATGAATATGAAGGAGGCATGATCATCATTAGTCATGATCAAGAATTTCTACAGAAACTCCACGTCAATGAAACGATTGACCTTGGAGCTCTCTAAGTCGACTTACCCTTCAAGGTATCGTGTGATTTCTGAGACGATGCCTTCAATCTTCCACTCGGATTTTACGAGATAGGCTTTCACACCAAATTCCTCAGCCTTCTTCTTGTGGAGGTCGTCTTGATAGTAGGTCACCACAATGACTGGTACGGTATTATGATTTACTTTCATGTATTCAAGTACTGCATACCCATTCATATTGGGCATTCTGAGATCCAGAATGAGCATGTCAGGCTTACGCTCTTGGAGCATGACAATTGTATGTTCGCCATTTTCTACCGCTGAAATAGTGAGTCCTTCTGAGTGTTTTTCAAAACCGGATCGGAGAATGTCTACGAACAGTTGGTCGTCGTCTGCGATGAGAATGTGTTTTTGCATGAAGATATTATACAATAAAATTAGTGTTTATGCAAACTTTCCGAAAGTCTTTGCCCCCTCATGACCTGTACAATATGACCAATCTTCCTGCTCTGAAGATGCTGACAGAGCGCTTCTGTTGCAGAGAGCCTATGGTTCGCCAATTGCTCCTTGAAGTCGTCTGCCATCATGTTGAGCGGTGCATGTTGTATAGATTCTTCCATGTCGGTCATATCATAGAAATCGAATTCAATGCCAGAGCCTTTCTCCGCACTTGCAAATCCTGGAAGCACATCCTCAGGCTGACTTTGAATTTTGAGCATGGTGAAAAGTTCTTCATATGAATAACCACATTCTGCAAACATTTTTTGTACCAATGCAACTGGTATCCGGCCACCCAGACTCATTACAACGCTGCCGTGCTCTTCGAGTACCTCCCATGCGTTTTGAAGAAAAACGTACTTCATTCCAAGTAACCACTTCTTGTATTCCTCAGGAGTGCAAGCAAGCATGTCGGGCCTGACGTACGTCGAACTACGCATGCCTGTGATGACATCAGCGTCAGGAATAAGCGGTAAATTGGCATAGAGGACGTCAGCCTTAAGTTTTGCCTCTTGCATTGGCTGACAAAGATTACCAGTCAGTGCAAGGATCTCTATTTCTTCGTCGATATTGTCTCGAGCATTCTGATACGCGAGTGGAATCACTGTGGGGTGAGAATCACTCAGAATCACACGACGAGCACCAAAGACTTTCTGACCATATATGCCATCGAGTCCGGAGCCAGTTCCAATACTTGCGAACGTAAGAACTTTTCTATTCTCACTATCCAATCGCTCCTTCAGCACTTGGAATCCTCTAAAGGCAGGATACAGCCAATTGTTCCTAGGTACATTCTGGTCTACTTCGTATGTATGCTGGTTGAAGAGAGCTAAGATTCGTTTTTGGATCCCGAATTCACGAAACAGCTTGCTGACATCGACGAGCTCAGAATTGGCCTCAGTTTTAGTTGAAGTACTGGTGCTGTGGTCAGGAGTTAGTCTCATAGGGGAGAGTAGCGCTAATGTTTTCTGATCAATAGCTTTGCATCACTTCAAGCGGAGTTTGCATTTCAATTC
>CAZFCB010000013.1:0-33066 GCA_964517585.1 uncultured Candidatus Peribacteria bacterium
TCTGATGCGTGCTGAGGTGAAAGTATACCTCGTGGGTTTCGGGGGGGGACGATGGATGCTGCCAGTATTTTTTCTTCGTGCACTTTTTGCGTCGCTTCTGACACGGTGTGATACGGTGCATCTCGGTGATGCAGTGCTCTCTCCTATTTTTCCTATTCTCTTTGTTTTTCGTCCGCGACTTCGTCGAACACTGACAGTGCATGGATTGGATCTCGTTTGGGATGTAAGAGTGTACCGATCACTGATTTGTTGTACGCTCCGCTTCGCACAGAAAATAGCTGCAGTAAGTCACGCAACGGCAGATGTATGTATACAACGTGGGGTGACACCTGAACGTATCATCATCATTCCTTGTGGCATCGTTATGCCCGACATACGTTTGAGAAAAGAGTTTTTGTGTCCAGTCCTCCTCTTGTTTGGACGACTCGTTCCTCGTAAAGGTACGCGTTGGTTTTTGGAAAATGTTTTCCCCCTCCTTCTTGCACGATATCCAACGATGAAACTCGTTATTGCCGGTGATGGTCCTGAACATTCCGCTATTCAATCACTTGTTGCCGCGCATGCATTGCAGCACTCAGTGGATGTACTTGGCGCTATTCCAGAACACTCAAAAGAAGCGTTGTTTCAGCAGGCTTCTCTTCTTGTCATGCCGAATGTACCAGTGTTTGGCGATATGGAAGGTTTTGGTATTACTGCTGTGGAAGCTGCTTCCAGAGGCCTTCCGGTCGTTGCATCGGATCTTGAAGGACTCAAGGATTCTATCATCGACGGCGTCACTGGCTTGCATTTTCGTCCGCTCGATTTGCAGAGTGCTATCGCTGCAATAGAGTCTGCGATGTCCAAAGAATGGAATTCCCAAGAGATGCGAAAAGCAATACAAGAAAAATTTGAGATCACTGCCATTGCTTCACGTTATATTCATGAAATCTTCTGACCGCAGTATCGGGATCGTGAGTTGCGATAGCCCGCCTTTCATTGGTGGCATGGGTCGACATGTTGGTTCACTGTGTGAAGGCTTTCACACAGCAGGTGTGACTGCGCATATTGTTGATCGCACTCACCGTCCGTATGCATGGGCATGTGGACGCAATATTGGATTTTCTCTTGGTGTGCGTCGCACACTTGAGAATTTTGTCCATGATCACGGCATTACGCTTCTTCAGGTACATGTCGGCCCCGGTGGCGTTCTGCTGCCGTTTTTTCCGAGCACTGTTCCAGTTGTTCTGACGGTCAACCATACCTATGCGGCGCAGTCCCGACTCCTTGGTCAATATTGGAAAAAAATCTTCATTCCCTTTGAACGTCGAATGTATGAGCACGCACAGCAGATGATTGCTATCTCTGAAGATACTGCGAATTCACTAGAGAATGACTACGGAATTCCTCGGGAGCGCATCGCTATTATTCATTGCGGGTTTGAACTCAGTCCTTGGATTCATGCAGATTGTGAGGAGTCTGATCGAGATCATCGTTCGTGTGTGTTTATTGGTCGCCCCGATGTGCGTAAGGGCTGGGATCTTCTGCGTAACGCGTGGTCGATCGTGAGAAAAAATATGCCGCATGCCACTCTTGCAGTCGTAGGATGGGACGATGTTTCGCGTGATGGCATCTCATTTCTTGGGCGTCTTTCTGATCAAGATCTTCGATCGCTTATCGGCCGTGCTCGCACGACTATTTGTCCATCGAGATTAGAGGGATTTGGCCTAACTGCTGCCGAGAGCATTGCATGTGGTACGCCTGTTGTTGCAACGAGTGTCGCAGGATTACAACGCGTCGTTCATGAGAAGCGCTCAGGAATTTTTGTCGACATTAATCCAATCTCGATCGCACACGGCGTGATCACAATGTTGCAGGATGACTTTCTGTGGCGACAACTGCATGACGGATGCCGTGTTGAGCGAGCACGATTTGATATCACGAAAGAAATACATGCTCACCTTACGTTGTTTGATGCGGTATACTCCTCATGAATGCGCGCACAAATTCGCAAGCGGCTACTTCCTTTTCTTGCGGGATTAGTCCTCTTTCTTCTTGTCGCTAAATATTTCTGGTCACTCTACCTCTTTCCTGAAGTACCGTTTGGGTACGACGCAGGTATTTACCGATACCTCTTCATTCGTCATGCCATAGGCCTCGCTCCGTTCGATACTGCAAATATGGCTCCATGGGCCAGAGCTCACGCCCCCGGACTTTTCTTCATCTCGAGCCTTCTCATGCGTTTTGGGATGACGGCCGACATGCTGATTGGTGGCGTGTGGAACATCATTCCCGTTGTATTGGCGTGTGTGCTCGCTTTTGTCATCCGTAAGCGTCACGGTGATCTAGCGGGATTTTTTGTCCTCGTAGCAGCGTTACTGTCCACCGTTCAGTACGAAGGCTTCCTCATGATGTACTACAAAACGCTCGTTGCACTTCTGTGGTGTGCGCTTGCATTTTCATACTTTGAATCAGGGTCAATACTGTGGATGCTCTTTGGGATGTTTGCTATTGCGACACATCAACAGATCGGTCTCATATTGATCGTCGCCATTGGTAGCTCGTTGGTATCGTTGGTCGTTCTCAAGAATCAGCCTATTTCTCTGAGGCGCTGTGGAGAATTTGTTCTCACAATTGGTGTAGGACTTCTTTGGTATTTGCCTACGTACGAGAGATCGTTACAAGATATTGCGCCAAAATTTCTAGCGTCCGGCACACTGCTCGCGCTCAGCATTGGCATCATTGTCGTTGGCGGATTCAGTGCGCTCATTGTCTGGTTACCGCAGAAAAATAAGCGCTACCTTTGGGTAACGTGCGCTGCAGTGTGCGTCATTCTCCTCTCACTCTTGCCTGTCGTGCTCGATTCGCCTGGGATTCTCAGTCGTCTTTTGGTTCCTCGTACAGATACGGCTAGTGGAGCATTTCTTTCACTCGCCGAATATCTGAAGCTATCTTTTCCGCTGCTACTTGCAGGCGTGGTCGGGCTCGTCTTGTCACTTGAGCATGAGAGAGGAACACCGTGGCAATGGGCGACAGTATGGTGCGCGGTTGCGTCACTCGGCATGTTCTTTTTTTACCGTCGCTTTCTTCTCCCGCTCGACTTCTTTTTGTTACCGTTTGTAGCCATCGCATGTACTGCGCTTTTGCAGCACAAAAAAGGCGGTCGCATGGTACTTGCACTTCTTCTCGTTCTCCAAGCTGGCCTACTTATTCATCATATCTCGCGCATCGATCCTGTGGTGAAGCCTGAATGGATGAAGCAGTTTGCAGAGCTCCATACTTCTGTTCCTGCTGGTTCCACAGTCATTGTACTAGATAATATGGCGCCTTGGGTTCTCGGATATTTGCCTGACTCTTCCGTTTCGGGTCCTGGGATTTTTGACTCTTTGCCATTGTCAGCGTGGGAGAAATTTCTCCTCGGTTCTGAAGCTGATCGAAGGGAGTTTTTTGAGTTTTATCCAAAAGGTACTTTCTTCTACGCTACTGATATTTTTCGTATGTATTATCCGCCGGAAGTGCAGTCGGTTCTGCAACATTCTTGCCTGATTCCCGAGGATGCATTTGGATTGTATCAATCTCGTTGCGGACAATAAGAAAGTTCCCCACCTTGACCTGAGGCTGACCTTTGCCGATACTGAAGACACTTTCCCCACATCACACTTCCCGTGAGACAACGATACACCCCCCAGCGAACGTTCAATTTCGCCCGTCCGAAAGTCAACGAACAAATACGTGCACCTGAAGTTCTCCTCGTTGGTGAGGGTGGTACTGCAGAGCGTATGGCCATTGCAGACGCCTTGGCTCGCGCGAAGGATCTCGGTTTTGACCTGATAGAAGTTTCCCCTAAAGCAGTGCCGCCCGTGGTCAAGCTTGGTGAATACGGAAGCTATCTCTACAAATTAAAGAAGAAAGAAAAACTGCAGAAAGCACACAGTAAACAGACTGAAGTGAAGGCTATCCGCTTCGGCTTCCGCACGGATATTGGTGATTTGGATCGTCAGGCTGCGCGAAGTCGTGACTTTCTTGCTGAACGTCATATGGTGAAAGTCACTATTGTTATGCGTGGCCGCGAGCTTACGAATAAAGAGTATGGTATCTCGAAGCTCAATAAATTCGTCCAAAGTCTCACGGATGTTGCTGAAATTGATCAGCCGATCAAACGGCAGGGGAACCATTTCATGGTCATCCTGAAGCCGCGGAAATAGATGTGCGGCAGGTTGTGGGTTTGCATTTACAGAAACAACCGCTACAATTGTCCGGCTCTATGCCTAAATTGAAGTCCCACAGCGGCGCTAAAAAGCGTATTCGACGCACTGGAAGTGGCAAACTAGCTTTCAACCGTCATAGTCGTAACCATCTTCTGACACAGAAGAGCAAGCGTCAAAAACGCTTGAATCGTACGAAAATGATGCATCCAGCGAACGAACGCAATGTTGGACTCCTCGTTCCTCATCTTTAAAACATGCGCGTCAAACGTGGTATTCACAGGCATCGTAGGGTTAAAGCCATTCGTGCTCTCACAAAGGGGTACCGTGGCATGAAGCGTACGACCGTGAAGAAGGGTAAGGAAGCCATTATTAAGGCAGGACAGAACGCATATCGTGATCGCAAGCGTAAGAAGCAGAACTTCCGCAAGCTCTGGACTGTCCGTATCAATGCTGCCGTTCGTGCGAAAGGCGTACGTTACTCACAGTTCATCCCAGCTCTCAAGAAGGCCAACATCACGCTGGATCGTAAGACACTCTCAGAACTTGCAATCCACCATCCTGCAATCTTTGATCAGGTGATGAAAGAGAGTGGAGTTGCGAAGTAGTTGACTACCGGTTTCGTCGCTTTGGTTTTTTCGATGTGAGTAGGTCACCAATTACTTCTTTCAGTGAGTAGAGTGCGAAAACGCCGTTCAGGATCACAAAGGGCCAGGCGTGGCCTACATAACCATAGAAGCAGAGCATTCCCGAACCGAAAAGGTTCACGAGATCGAATCCTAAATCATCCGAAGTCCAGCGGTGCGTCTGGATCATGATGAATCCGATCAGGACGAGGTGCATACCGATTATGCCGATCACTAGAGGAAGATTGCTTACCACTTCTTCCTTTCCACTCGGATAAAGCCTGACGCTTCGACGAATGTCATCTTCGCGTCTTGCTTCTTCATCTCATCAAGCATGAGGTTTACACCGAGCGCATCCGATGCCATGTGGCTACACTGGATGATGTTGATGTGGTGTTTCTTGGCTTCTTCCAGAGATTTTTCGGTGACATGCATCGAGAGGACGGTACCAACTCCTGCCCTCGCCTTTGCCTCGAAAAATTCCTCAGGACCGTTTGTTCCTCCCGTAAATTCGGTCGCGACAAGTTTGCCGACACGTGAAGCGCGAGAACCATTCGCGATGATGGGCGGGTTTCCTTTCTTTGCGTACATCTTGTATTCCGGGATTTCCGTGATTGCTTTGAGGATTTCACCCATATCGTCGTATTCACCTTTGCAAATGTGCTTCTCCATAAAAGCCCACACCATATTATCCGTGATCGTGTGACAGCAGACTGCAGGGATATCCAGAAGCTCTGCAGCACGTTCAACGCGGAAAAGGTTATCTGCATGAATGGCACGCCAAATTTTGTCCATGCGTGGTCGCAGCACTGCTTCTGACTGATTCACAGGCACACCGACACCGGCGAGTAGATCTACTTGGAGGGGCATCACTTTTTCAAGATCTGCGAGCGCACGTCCTTCTGGATGGTGGATGAGTACGCCGTCGATTTTCGTACCTTTCTCACGCAGGCGGTCTACGAGGAGGAGCTCAGGCGTCTCGATATCGATGCCGACAAACACGTGTGTAAATTCCTCTGTCCCATCACCATTGATGATCCGACAGTCGCTGTAGGGGTTCCACGTGCGCTCTGTATCGAAATACTCTGCATCTTTTTTCTCGAGCTTCTTTTCTTTGTCCTTACATTTCTTCAGCATTTTTTCAATCTGCTTACGCTCTCTTGGGTCGTGCTGTATGCCAAGGTCTACTGCTGTCTCGAAGAATTTTTGGAGTTTCATAGTGGATCGAAGCGTACAGAAGCAACAACGAATGGCGCAATGTTATTTTCTCGAAACGTATGATTGCACTATTGCTCTCAGAATGAGAAGAGGATGACGCAGGCAAAATTTCTTCAGCTCACCGCTGCCCTGAGCACTCACGCGCTTGCCAGTACCAACGCGGTGACGGAACTTTGTGACCATCGTCATGAGTGCTTTCTGCTGTGCTGCAACGGCTATTTTTCGATCATCTCTTGAGAGAGTTCCGATCAATAACTCAAAACAACGCAGCCGATCAAACAGTCCTTGTCCTGTTTCCTGATTCACAGCACTCGCGCCCTTGATGTGCACGCGGAAATTTCCATAATGTCCTCGAAGAAAATACCAGTCGTACGCAAGCAGGAGTCTCGTCCAGTACTCTACATCCAGAAACTGTGGCATGTTTGTCAGAAAAGGCCCCATCTTTTGCATCGACTCTCGACGCATGACGACAAAGCTTGGTTCGCCAATAATATTGGGTGTCAATCCCTGTTCTATCCACCACTGAAGCAGTGTCTTTCCGTTGTGTTGTCCACTTTTGACGTGCGTAGTACGAAACTCACGCACGGCTTCATAGAGTGGCGCAGTCGTCATTTCTCCTTCAATCATGTACGTATGTTCCATCGACACAAAGCCGACTGTGATATGTGTTTCCAGTATTTTCATGGCTTCTTCCAGATATGTTGGTGCCCAGACATCATCTTGAAACAAGTACGCAACAAATGGCGATGATGTTCGCATTGCACACGCATTCCAATTACCTCCAATGCCAAGCCGCTTCTCTGACCTGACAAAGCGAATACGTCCATCAGGAAGAAATGGTGCGATGATCGCAAGAACATCAGTGTCTGAGTAGTCATCATGAATCAGTGCCGTCCAACCGGTATATGTCTGTGCCTGCAGTGACTTCAAGGCTTCTGTAAGGTGTTCTGGCCTTGGGTTATATGTCGGGATGAGGACATCGACGAGTGGGTGATGCATACGAGCAGTATAGCCCTTTTATGGCTTTACACTTAAGCTTACTCCATGCGCATCGATATTCTGACGCTGTTTCCAGCGATGTTCACAGGCCCTCTCACCGAGAGCATGCTCAAACGTGCTGTCGCGGATCAGCTGCTACAGATCAACATTCACGATATTCGATCGTATGCTCTCGATAAACATCATCAGGCTGATGACAAACCGTACGGAGGAGGCGCAGGCATGGTTATGAAGGTGGATGTTATTGTTGGAGCGATAGAAACTGTCGTTGCTCAGGGCATGACAGAAGTGGAAAGTGGAAAGTGGAAAGTGGAAAACAAAAATGTTGTTCCTCATCGCATGTACCTCTCAGCAACAGGCGAGAGGCTCACGCAGGCAAAAGTAGATCAGACTGCTCTGCATGAATGGATTATTCTTCTTTGTGGACACTATGAAGGCATTGATCAGCGTGTCATTGATGGATGGATCGATGAGCAAATTAGTATTGGCGATTACGTGCTGACGGGTGGCGAGATTCCGGCGATGGTACTCATCGATGCTGTTGCGCGGAAAATTCCAGGCGTTCTTGGCAAAGAAGCGTCAGGAGATTTCGATAGTTTTTCTCCTGCCTTTGGTGGAAAACGCGAGTATCCGCAGTACACTCGGCCTGAGGAATTTCGTGGCAAGCGCGTTCCGGACATACTACTGTCTGGGCATCATGAAAACATTGAGAAGTGGCGTCGGGAAAAACTTTTTTAGGTCGGAGCAGTTTTGTTTCCGAACGTCATCCAAAACTTATGACGTAATCCGTGGGTGGCCGGCGCAGCATCTTCTTTCGAAGAGCCGTAGATGAGAAAACGGATGTGTGCCGCTGTAGACAGCACTATGTCAGGTGCCCACGTATCGTCTCGCTCGTGGCTTTTTTCCTTTAAGTCTATCTCTCGACTGATAATCCCCATGAGAATACCGAGAGGATGTCGTACATTTGAAATATACTGTCGATAGACATCGGTGCTTCGCACTCTTGTGACAAATTCCTCTACATCATTCCAGTTGCGGAGATCTTCTGGCATAGTGGAGTAGAAATACAATTCTACTCTTGTCTATTGCCTGATCTGTGTAAACGTCGGTAGAGCAATGTTCTGTGTTCTGTTACTTTTTTCGACAACTTTTAAACGGCTTCGTACTGATACGCGACATCGCACCATGCTCTTGCCTGTCAATTTTTAGAACAGATTGCAGAATCACGGTAGAATGATATAGATGATCGAATCTCTTCGTCAGCGCCTCAAAAATGATGGAAGCGTGACGTTCCGCGTCAAGGCTCGTCCGCAAGCATCCGTGAGCAGATTTCGTGGGCCGCTTGGAGAGGACACGTTCAAAGTAGACATTGCGGCGACTCCAGAAGGCGGACAGGCGAATACGGAACTCGTGAGGTTTCTTGCGGAGGAATTTGAGGTCAAACGCGAGCAGGTTGAGATTGTGATGGGGGAGACTGCGAGGTTGAAAATTGTCAGAATTAGTCATTCGAATGTGGAATGAAAATTCGATATTCGACATACCGCATTCGACATTCATCGATGATACTGCTGATGAATCTCTTTCAAGCGTTTATTGGTGAGATGTGTATAAATTTGCGTTGTTGTAATACTCGCATGCCCGAGCATTTCCTGTACGGATCGGATATCGGCACCGTTTTTCAGAAGTTCTGTGGCAAATGTGTGACGGAGTGTATGTGGCGTCACTTTCTTGACGAGCCCTGCCTGCGCTGCAATTGTCCGAACGATGCGCTCGATTGCTTGTGGTTCCAACCTGCGTTCTTCGCCGAGAAGACTCGGTTTTTGTGATCGATTGCTATTACTGATAAACAGCGGATTCCAGTTGTCCTGCCTGCTTGCCACATAATTTCGAACATGTTCGGCAGCACCATCGGAGATAAAAACGATGCGTGCTTTCCTGCCTTTTCCAATGACCCGGAATTCACGGCTTTCGAGATTCACATCTTTGTGATTCAGGTTGCTAAGCTCACTGACTCGAAGCCCTGTGGAATACAGAAGATGAAGGATGGCAAGATCACGGAGGCCGTTCCTCTTCGTCACGTCTATTGATGCAAACATCGCCTCCAATTCTTCGCGTGCAAGAACTTCGACGGTACGGCCTGGAACCTTCGGGAGTTCGATCTTTTCTGCCGAGATTGTCTGTATATCGTTTTTATGCAGATGCTTCAAAAGTGCCCGAAGTGCTATGAGGTGATATTGCTGTGTTTTAATGTCGAGCGTTACGCCTTGCCCCCGAATATTCATGCGGTGCAGATGTAAACGATAATCTCTGATGGTGTCAGCACTCAGGTTTGCAACATCAGTCTTTGGTTTCGCAAATTTTTCAAATCTCTTCAGATAATGTCGATAATTCTCTACTGTCTTCTTGCTTTGATATTTGCCCACTTCGGCGTGAGTGAGAAAATCATAGATGGCGTCTTTGAGTTGCACGTTTTGTATTCTATCATCGTTTCACAACGACGTAGCACTCTCTGAAAGAGGGCTCTGAACAGTTTTACTGTGAGACTGTGCCATTGACCATCTTCATGAGTTCCTCACGAGACAGTACGCCAATCCAATGATTCGTACCGAGTGTGAAGGCAGGTAGTCTCGTGATTCCAGCGTTCGTTGCTGCGTCGATGGAACCTTGGATGTCAGTCGAGACTGCGCTTGTTGACATGCACGTGTTCAGCGACTTGAGATTTAACTTGAGTAATGTGGCAAGAGCAGGAATTTGTTTTTCCGATGTGATCGGACGTACGTGTAGCTTTGCATCTGTCTCAGAAAAGAGTTTCTGTTTTTCGCTACAGAGAGCCACCATTGCCATGAGCTTGCCGGCTGGAGACTTAGGAACAAATACGCGTTCTATCTTCAACGTTTTCTCTGCAACATATGTTTTCAGGAGCCATGGCAAATCCGCTATACCAAATTCTTGGCAGTACTCACAGCCATAGTCGTCGTATATTGTCAGCGTGTGTGGCGCGTCATCACTTCCCATGATGATGGAATGGCCTTCTCGCCGAACGTTGATGGGAGGTAGCACACCGCCGACTTCCAAACTGTCCACCGTTTTTGGTGTCGCTTCGTTTGGTGCATCCATGAGATCTCCTGTTGCGCTCGCGCTTGATGACATCTCTTGCTGCCGAAAGTCAACGGGGGGTATTTGTTGTCTGCATGCGGAAAAAAGCATGAAGGTTACGGCGCCAATGATGACAGGGTACATCCTCATGAGGACTCCATTATACTGCAGACTATGCATCAGTGGGTTTCCATTCTCGGCGTTCGTATTCACGCAGTCACTCTCTTGCAGGCTCGAGACATGATGATGCATATGGTGCAGTCAGGTTTGCAGCATCATGTGATGACGCCAAATCCTGAAATGCTCGTCGTTGCACATCGCGATCCTCATTTTCGTGCACTCCTCAATAGTTCGTCACTCAATGTTCCAGACGGTGCCGGAATTCTGTGGGCTGCGCGCAGGCAGGGAGAAAAATTACCCGAACGTGTGACTGGTATCGACCTGCTTTCTTCTGTCCTTGCATTACCGGAAGTCCCACCCGTGTATCTCCTTGGTGCAGCGCCTGGTGTTGCGGAGAAAGCAGCAGATATTCTTCGCCAGAGAAACCCATCGCTCCATATTGCGGGAACGTACAGCGGTTCTCCGAGTGCGAATGAAGAAGCGAAGATTGTTGAGCAGGTCAACGCGTCAGGAGCTCGCATTCTTTTCGTTGCGTATGGCGCTCCTCATCAGGATTTCTGGATACAGAGAAACCTTCCAAACATGCCGCTCGTTTGTGTCGCGATGGGCATAGGAGGTGCATTTGATTTTCTTGCTGGTATTCGAACGCGCGCGCCAAAGACTTTTCAAAAACTTGGCCTTGAGTGGCTGTGGAGACTTTTCCAAGAGCCTCGACGCTTCAAGAGGATTCTGAGAGCTGTCGTTGTTTTTCCAATACTCGTCCTCACTCAGAAGTCGACCCCCTAGACATGACGGGGTCTGCGCGGAGAGATTCAAAGGTGACAAGTTGCCACTTTTTTTCATCGAGATTAAAGCCGAGTTTGACGAGGAGATATTCTCCGTCTGATGTTTGTACCTGATACGCATAGTACGGTGATTCATCTTCTCCACGCTTTTCCTCTCGAAGAAAGTGAACCTGGCTCACGACAATGCCATCATGAAGTTTTTCCTCTACAACAAGAATTACTGCTATGTCTGAAGGTTTTCCGTCACTCACATCAATGAGTGCACCTCTAAGATTGATCGCACCGCGTCCAAGAACGGCGGCAAATGTCACCACCATTGCCGAGAGTACAATGGCGATGGCCACCGATCGTTTGTAGCCGGAGTGCGTCAGTCTTTCGATATCCATTTCGAGTCATTATACAGGATTTTATTGTATTTTTGTAGTGCAGTATTACGGTTTTGCTTCAGTATGTGATGACGTGGCTCTGTCATCGTAGTATCCCACTCTCGCTCGACCAACTCGCAACCTCAGTAGTCTGTGCCCTCTGCACATGGTAGGATCTCACTCATGAGCACTCTTATTCTTGTTCGTCATGGCCAGTCTCAATGGAATCTGGAAAACAGGTTCACAGGGTGGGTGGATGTTCCTCTCTCTGCGAAGGGCAAAGAGGAGGCGAAGGCAGCTGCAGTACTACTTAAATCATATGTTTTTGATAAAGCTTTTACCTCCAAACTCAAACGTGCAGAAGACACACTCCAATACATTCTCAAAGAAAGCGGTCAGTTAGACATTCCTATAGTGAGAGACAAGGCCTTGAATGAACGACATTATGGTGCGCTTCAGGGTCTTAATAAAGAGGAGACAGCTGTAAAATTTGGTACTGAGCAAGTGCATCTTTGGCGTCGTAGTTATGATGTGCCACCACCGAAAGATGTCACTGATCTCAATCCAGAAGGTATGAGCGAAAGCTTGAAAGACACAGCAGCTCGTACTATTCCGTTCTGGGAAGCAAAGATTTTCCCAGAGATTCTTGCTGGTAAGAATATTATTGTTGCCGCTCATGGTAATAGCCTGCGATCTATCGTGATGCATCTAGATCATCTGACAAAAGAACAGGTACTCGATCTTAATATTCCGACTGGCGTGCCTCTGCTCTATATTTTCGATGAAAAAGGAAATGTACGAGAGCATCGCTATCTTCAGGAATAGGCTAGATTGAAGAGCATTGAGAAAAACCCTCTTTTTTGCTATAATAAGAGGATTTTGATTGATCTCACGCTCCAGCCTCAGGCGGAAATTTTCCCACTGCGATTTCCCGCTTTACCAAGGGTTGTACGTCATTGTCTGCCAGATGTACTTGGTATTCTTTTTCTCGCTTTTTTTGCACTACTTGCATATGCACACTACGGTGATGTGAGCGGAGCGATGGATGTCCAGATTTATCAAGGCATCGCAATGCGTGCTGATGAGGTGATGCAAGGAGCACGCGATCATGTGGGAAGCGAATATCCGCCACTTGCAACAACACTCTTCTGGATAGCCAATAGCCTGACATCAGGTACGGATTTTGCTGCAGCGTGGCTTACTGCCATTGTCATGGCCGTATGCTGTGCTTGGGCATATTTGCGTTGCTTTCATGCTCGAGATGCGATGCTTCTTGCACTCATTCTTCCGCTCTCAGTTCTCATGCTCGGACACGATATGGTATTTGCTCGCTACGATATTTTCGTGTGTCTCATGCTCATACTCAGTGCACGCGCTCACGCACATCAGTCGTACGCCGAAAGTGCAGCGTGGCTTGGTGTTGCTGTTGGATTAAAGATAGTTCCGGTTCTTGCGATCCCTCTTCTGCTTCTTGCGACTCCCCGTCGTCATTGGACGTCATTAGCATTCGGCTTGATATCCGCGACAGCTATTGGAGTCACGCTTTCATTTGGCGTTCTTGGTATCGACGGCATCATCGACAATATTCAGTATCTCTCGGAATATCACTCTGGGCGCTTAGTCCAACTGGAAAGTATGTGGTCTGGCCTCACCATGCTGCAGGCACTTGCCCTTGGACGTGTCATCCACAGCGGCTTCGACCATATGTCCTATTTTAATTTGGATGTTTCACAGCACGTCATTCTCCTCGCAAAATTTTTTGTTCTCGGCGGACTTGGGGCCTTGCTTCTCAGGCTGAGAATCATAAAAAGCAGTCGAAATTTTGGCGTTCTCCTTTCCGTTATCCTCTTATGGGCACTTGCCATGAGCCCGGTTCTTTCTCCGCAGTATTTTACGTGGGTTGTTCCACTGGTGTTTATTGTTATTCTCGGACGTTTCCTCGAAGGCATCATCACTCCTCGTGGAGTATGTGCCATCGGGCTGACGATACTCATTGCATATCTCACGCAGTGGATTTTTCCGGCACACTATCATGATCTGACTGGTCAGCGTGGTCTTGCCATGATCATGCTCAACATACGAAATATCTCTATTCTGTTTCTTACGTATTTTCTCCTCACTGACGACGGCATCATTCCGCCGTTACACCAGTGCATTCCATTACGATTTTTTGCGCATACGAAGGAATCTTTTCTTACAGATTCGATCCTCGCTTGTGTTGGCCTCTTCATTGTCATCGCCGTCCATCCAATGCTTGTCGTGAAACTACAAGAGGTTGTATTTTTTACACATGGCGCACAGGAAATAGCGGAACGTCTTCCGATTTCGCGTCTGCAGGACTCAGATACGATGATCGTGACGACGAGCCTATTTGTACCAGAGCTGGCACAGCATAGGTTTTTCCGCGTTCGCCCCGATGATTGCGTGGAATCCATCGTTGTCAACGGAGCAGTGATGCCTGCACATCTTACGCAATTCTGCGATGGCGTTGGCCCTGGTCGTATTTTCGATTTCGGTTTGTATCTGAAGACAGGTCTTAATTCTGTTGCAGTAACGATTCGTAATTCAGGAGGATCGATTGGCATGGATCTTATTGCGAGTGTCACATCTTTACTCTTTGTGACATTGGTTGCTCTCTCGCTTCTTTTCCTTTGGTATCTGTCCCAGTGTTACTGCCTGTACTGCGCATTTCGCCATTCACCGTATTCGGCACACATGGCTGGAATGCTCTACAATCGTGCTGCCTTATGGAACAGATCACATACGCCCGCACAGACTTCCTCGATGCTATCGGTGGATGGCCAGGTGACACTGTCCACCTGATCCTCATTGCAACGAAACCGGATATCATCAAACAGATTCCGCTTTTCAAAGAACTCAAGATGCGCGGGCATCAGGTCATTCTTGGTCATACGGGACAGCACTACGATGAAAACTTGAGTGGCGGCATGCTGAAAGAATTTGGTGTGCAGCCAGATTTTAACCTCAATGTTCGTGGCCCGATGCACGAAGTCGTCAGTCAGATTATTGGACGATTAGGCTTCGTTCTTGCGGAGCTGAAAGCACGAGGGAAAACCGTCATTCCGTATGTTCACGGCGATACGACGACTGCCATGGCTTCGAGCAATGCTGGTTACTGCCTCGGGTTTGCCTCCGTCCATGTGGAAGCGGGGATTAGGACGTTGACACCGGATTATAGCAATTGGCAATGCGCAATTGGCCAACACTCACAAGCTATCAACCACAAATCATTGGATGTTGCGGAATGGAGGCATTTTCTTATGGATCGAGATCATTGGCTTCGCGGAAGCCAAGAACCGTACCCAGAACAGTTCAATACACGTTGCAGTGAGGCAGCGACAGGTATTCATCTTGCTCCGGTAGCACTCGACAAAGAATTTCTTCTGTCGGAAGGCTTTAGCGAGGATCGTATTGCTGTCGTTGGAAATTCTGTTGTCGATGCGACTGAGAGTGCATTGGAGCGATCAAAGGATTCTACCGTGTTCGAACGCTATCCTCTGCTCGCGAAAGGTGATTTCGTTCGTTTCTGCATTCATCGTCGTGAAAACTGTTTCTCAGAACCACGATTCCGTGCGATTTATGATGCGATGAAGTCGCTCGTCGAGGAGGGGAGGAACGTACTTCTTATCAACATGATTCAAACTGCAGCAGCACTCGAACGGTTTGGTCTGAAGGCAGACGTGGAGGCGCTTTCTCAGAAATGTCCGAATTTTATTTTCTCTCCCGTGTGGGCAGAGTATGTCGATGTCATCGCTGCCATGAGCAAGGCCGCTGTGTGCGCGACTGATTCTGGATCGATGCAGGAGGAAATGAATGCGATGGGCATTCCGTGCGTCACGTTGCGCTTTGGTTCGGATAGAAGCGAGTCTGTTCTCGCGGGCGGAAATATCATCGCGCCGCCCGTTGATTCAAAGATTATCCAAAAGATTGTCACATTCGCGTGGGACAACTCAGAGATGAAGAAGGCACCGAGAATCTACGGAAAGAACGTGAGTGAGGCTTGCATTGATGCTGTCGAGAAAATTCTGAAAGGCGGTACCGTGTTTCGGTCTGACGAAGAGCGTTTGGGGTTCGCGCATGGAGCAAAGAAGAAGTAAAGTACACACCGATGCTCCAGCGTTTCCGTGAATCACTGTCGCTGATACTCGTTGCAGTGTTGCCGATACATGCGCTGCTCGTCACGATGACAACGCACATGCTGCAGGGGCAGCATCATGCGCCACTTGTCATCATCGCACTGTGGAAAGAGGTGCTACTTGCCGTTCTTGTCGTTCTCGTACTGATAGAAATTGTCAGAATGAAAGAGTCGGAACTCCAGCATTCGGTATGGAAACTCGATATGCTGGATTGGTCGATTGTCCTTGCAGTTGCCCTTGGCATTACCGTATCGCTTTTACATGGCGCAGGGTCATCCTTTGGCCACCTCAGCCTTGTAGACAAACAATTTCTGTTTGGATTTAAGTATGATTTTTTACCACTGGTCGTGTTCTTGTTCTTACGAAGAGTGCCATGGTCGAGAAATTTTATGGTTGTAGCAGCTCGTACCATTGTCATGATTGGTATTGTCGCTGCGCTTTTTGGCATCCTAACACTTTTTCTCCCACTCGAATTCTTTACATCCATTGGCTACTCGGACCTTCACTCACTGTATCTACCAAATGCTGCCATAGCCTCATTCCAGTTTCTGGAAGGTACACAGATTCGTCGGATTCAAAGCTTCATGAGTGGACCAAACCAGTTTGGCCTCTGGCTTCTTCTACCATTGGCGGCCAATCTTTTGCTATTCGTTAAATCATTTCGAGAGCATCGTCGCATGGATTCCTTCTTGTATGTCGGTGGAGAGATACTCATCATCACAGCACTTTTTCTCACATATTCGAGGTCAGCGTGGATCGGTGCAGCGGTCATTGTATGTATATTTTTCATCCTGCTCTTGCGTCATTATCTTGCCAGCGTGTTCCGTCGGACACTTGTTGTGGCCGGAGTGTGCTTGCTTACTTGCTTCGCTATCGTCGTTGGTGTGTATGTTTCACCGCACATTCTTGTCCGCACACAATCCTTCAAGGGACACGTAGAAAAACCGCTTGCAGCACTACAGATCATCCGCGCACATCCTTTTGGCCTTGGCCTTGGTACTGCGGGTCCCGCGAGTAATCGGCTCAGTGATGCATGCGTATTCTTTGATATTGGTGCCGATTTTTCGTGGGCAGCAAACCATAAGAATTTCTGCGTCTTCATCGGAGGTATCCAAAAACTTCCTGCAGACAATGCGTGCGACTGTCCACTGCTGACGGAAAATTGGTACGTACAGTGGGGAGTAGAAATGGGCATCGCCGGTCTTTTCTTGTCGCTTGCGATTGTTGTCATTGTCCTTGTATATGGTTTTCGATTTCCGACGAACGATCTACGTATGGTGCCCGTACTTGCGTTTCTCGGTGTCGCAGTCGGCGGCATCTTTCTTCATGCGTTTGAAGATGGCGCAGTAGCCTACTCCCTCTGGTTACTCCTGAGTGCCTCCAGACTAACTCTTGAGCCAGAGACATCTGGCTCATAAAACTTGTGTATCTTCAATATTCGAGTAGCCAGAGCTTCTGCTATGCTCACGCCATGGGCACATCTCCGCACTTTGCATCGCTCGTCATTTTGGATTTCGGAGGACAATATGCGCATTTAATAGCAAGTCGTGTCAGAAGATTTGGATGTAAGTCTTTCATCCTTCCTTCGGATACAGACGCGTCTCTCTTGAAAGATGCAGCTGGCATCATCCTTTCTGGTGGCCCACAGAGTGTGTATGCAGACGGAAGCCCACAAGCAGATCCGGCACTTCTTTCACTCGGAATTCCTGTTCTTGGCCTTTGTTACGGACATCAATGGATGGCTCATGCAGCAGGTGGAACCGTGTCTCCAGCCATCGTAAAAGAATATGGACTAGCGACCATCAATGAAGTGAATAACGATAGCCCGCTCTTCCAAGCATTACCAAAGGGCAGCGAGGTGTGGATGTCGCACGGTGATGAAGTTTCTACGCTTCCGCCTGGCTTTGTGACGACTGCAAGTACAAAAGATTGTCACAACGCTGCAATGATGGATGTTGCACGCCGCCTTTTTGGCATACAGTTCCACATCGAAGTTACGCACACCAAGCACGGGATGGATATCCTGCGTAGATTCGTCGATGTCTGCCGACCCGAACCTTGGTCAGTGCAGAGCTACGCCACAAACATACGTGAGGATATGAAAAAAGAGGTTGGAGACAAAAAAGTGTTCATGCTTGTCTCTGGTGGCGTGGACTCCACTGTCGCGTTTACGTTGCTCAACCAAGTTCTGGGTCACGATCGCGTGACGGGACTTCTCATCGATACCGGTCTCATGCGTCAGGGTGAAGTTGCAGCGATTCAGAAAGCATTTGAACCTCTCGGTATCAAGAATCTCCATATAACAGACGCATCAGAAGAATTTTTTCGAAATCTGCAAAATGTGTATGATCCTGAAGCGAAACGCAGGATCATCGGGAATACATTTCTTGAGGTTCAGAAGCGTGTTTTCGATGAGATGGGCCTCCATCATACTGAGCCACAAGCTACTGGCCATACGCCAATTACCCCTTCTTGGCTTCTCGGGCAGGGGACTATCTACCCAGACACTATTGAAACAGGTGGAACAAAGCACTCAGATACCATTAAAACGCATCATAACCGTGTGGAACTTATTCAAAAAATGATGGAAAAAGGCCTAGTAGTAGAGCCATTGAAAGAGCTCTACAAAGATGAGGTGCGACAACTTGGCGAGGAGCTGGGGCTTCCGCATGATCTCGTCTGGCGACAGCCGTTTCCAGGCCCAGGTCTCGGGGTAAGAATCTTATGTGCTAAGAGTCCGGTCGTCGTGGAAAGTGAGAAGTGGAAAGTGGAAAGTGCAGCATGGGAGTTTGACAGCATTCCTTTGCCAGTTCGTACTGTCGGAGTACAGGGGGACGGACGGACGTATCGTCATGCGCTTGCACTTTTTTCGAAAGACAAAATTCCGTCCGATGCGCATTACGGACTTGCTACATCCATTCCAAACGCAAGTCGTGTCTTTAGCCGAGTTCTCATGTGTTTATCGCACTCTCAGTCCTTCGCGCCAATTTTTACACCAACGATGATCAGTAAAGATATCGCTGACCTCCTTCGGTCTGCCGATAACATTGTTGATGCAGAAGTTCGTCGTGCAAAACTATACGATCGCATCTGGCAATTCCCCGTTGCTCTTTTGCCGATGGGTTCTTGTGACGGAGGTCATTCCATTGTTCTTCGGCCTATAGAATCCACAGACGCGATGACAGCTGCGGCGTTCCGACTGCCTGAAGCGCTTCTTAGGCGTATGACGGAGAAGATACTTGAGGTCAAAGGCATCGATGCGGTTTTTCTTGATCTCACGAACAAACCACCTGCCACTATTGAGTGGGAGTAAATTCATGCTGTACAACGATTCGATTCGCAAAATCTAGTATACTTCGCTTCCATGGGTAACGAGGCACTGCCACCGGATGAACTGAAGGAGCTTGCGAAACGTGCGCAGGATGGCGATACCGAAGCATTCGGTAAGATTTACGATGCCTTCCTTACGCCAGTCTATCGGTACGTCGTTTTTCGTTTTCCTCAGGAACTTGCAGAAGATTTGGTTGCGGATATTTTTGTGAAAGCGTGGGAAAAGATTCATACCTATAAGGCGTACGCAGGTATTCCATTTTCTGCGTGGCTTTTTCGTATCGCACGACACTCCGTCATCGATGCATACCGAAGTCAGCGCGGATTTGAAGAGCTCACAGAAGACTTCATCGATGATGATGTAGGCAATGATCCAAAGACGCGCACCGAGCGAGCACTCTCGATCACCACAGTGCGTGCCGCGCTTGAAAAACTTCCGAAAGATTATCGTGACGTCATTCTTCTGCACTATGTTGCAGGGCTTGGTCACGGTGAAGTCGCAAATGCTATGCGCATGACCGAAGGCTATGTTCGCATCCTCAAGTTTCGTGCACTCAAAAAATTGGAAACACTACTCCCCAAAGATCCTCATCATGATAATGTTTGATGTTTCTGTATCCCTTGCCAAAATTATAGTTTTTTCTCCAAAATTTCTGTAACAGAAGTCTGATATTTCCGTTTTAATAAGCGCAAACTGCCTTTTCTATGCCTATCGAAGATTCCCTACGGCACATCGCTCAAAATGTCACTCCAAGTGACACGCAGCGTCGTACCATACAAGCGCGTATGGAGGCTCGTATTCGTCCCAATACGCTTCTCGAAGTAGCCTCAAGAACACAGCCAAGTCCGGTCCTGCATCGCACTCTACGGGAGCAGATTCTCCGAGCAATTCAGCCGACATTAGGACAGAATTTAGGATCATTGGCAAGCAGTATTGACCTTTCATCCACCAGCATGCAGACGCTGCGACATGTCATTCTTGCACGTCTCCAGCCACTCCAAGCTGCCCCCATGGTTCACCGTGGGTTTAAGTGGGCTGCAACCTTTGCGCTTATTCTTTTGGTGGTTCGTTCAATGCCGCTCGTTCTTCTTGCGCCAGCGCAGGCTGAATTAGGCGTGCAGCTTGTACTAGGCGGCGAGAAAGTTTCTGTTTTTTCCGGAGGAGTGTGGTTTGATGTCACTGAAAATCAGATCCTCAAGCATGCAGTGATGGTCAGTACCGGCCATGCTGGAGCAACGCTTATCCTTAATGACGATGGTGTGCTTAGGCTTGCTCCGAATACCACCGTGAAACTCCATGACATGGGTGACCGACCTCAACTGTATGCCGAGGGACCAACAGCTACTCTCGTTCGCGGCAAAGTGTGGGCACTTGGACTGTTGCCTCCCATTGCTGGAGAGCTTGTCATCGAGACGTCGAACGGAACACTAGAGCTGACTGCTGGCAGCGTTTCCCTTGAAGATGATGGCAAGGGCTCTGTCATCGTTGCAGTGTATGACCGAGGCATCACTCTCCATAACGATAAGCAAACATCATTCCTTGTTTCAGGTGAAAAAGCTGCTGTGAAGCAGGGCAAGACATTCAGTATCCAACACATGAAGACACAAGCATTCTCAGATATGTGGGTGAAGAATAATCTTTCACAGGACGCAGTGCATCGCTCGGAAATTGCAAAGCTGCAAGAAGAGCGTCGTATAGAACTTGCAGGCATTCTGCCAACATCGTTCTTGTATTCCGCGAAACGCATTGCGGAAGAGGTCGATGTACTCTTTACGATGACGCATGATGGTCGGACTGAAAAGCGCGTACAACAAGCAAATACACGCCTCAGCGAAGCACTCTCACTCATGAAAGATGGTCAGGAATCGCAGGCACTGACTCCGCTCGCAGAGTACAAAAAATCGATTATCGCACTTGCCGCAGATGAGAATGATAACCTCGTACAATATCTCATTAAAAAACAGATTGCTGATGCCAGCGCATCTCTTGGTACGTCGGACAAAAATCCAGATGCTAGTATCGTGCTACTGACTGATGCAGTGACGCAAGTGGGCGCCGCTATTCCCAACGCCAATTTGAAGCCGCGTGACATTGAAGGATATGTACTCGTTGATCGGCTCATGATGATTAATCAGATACTTTCGCAAAAAGAAGATGCATCAGTCGCTGTTGTTGCCTATGCAGAAATTAGTCCATATATCGCTGGTCTCCTTGCGGAGAGCGGAGGAGCGCATCCTCTTCTTCAGAAAGAAGCACGTTCATTGCTCGTTACTACATCGTCACTGTTAAAAACTGCTTCTCTCACAAATGCTGGTCCAGAATTTGCCGCAATGGAATCAAATATTGGCAAATATTTACCGCCAGAACCTGAGAGAGTTCTCGTTACTGAAGAAGAACTGAATAGTCAAATACAGGAGATTGTGAAGCGTATTTTTATCTTCCGTCAGCCAATTAGTCGGTACAACCAACTGCTTGCTGAGATGCGCGATCTTGAGAAAAATCCACATCGCGGAACATTGCTCCGGCGCTTAAAGAGTGCCTTACCTGTCAGGCTCGGTGAATATGTAAATACTGAGATCCAGAAACTTGGCGATGAGCTCAAAGACAGGTCGTAGTGCTTTTCCTCGTTTGACTTCTGTGATCAGTCTCCAGTACCTTTCTTGAGATTTTCTTCCCTTTTGTATGTATACGCTTACCGATCTAAAACCTGGACGAGCAGTGACGATTGATGGAGACCCATACCTCATCATGGCTTCCCAATTTGGTCGTAAAAGTATGAGCAAGGCTAACATGCAGTGCAAACTGAAAAATCTTAAAACGGGTTCTATTGTTGCCCGTAACTTTCAGGGTTCAGAGAAGGTTGAGCCTGCTGAGGTTGGCTATCGTCACGTACAGTATTTGTACGGTTCCGAGGGGAAGCGTTCTTTCATGGATTTGCAGACATACGATCAATTTGATTTGCAGGACGACACCGTCGGCGATGGCGTCAAATTTCTAGTGGATGGCATGGAGGTGGATGCGCTCATGTACGAAGAAAAACCAATCGGTATTAAGCTTCCTGTCACAGTTATTCAGGAAGTGGTCGAAACATCACCTGGTCTTCGTGGCGATACTGCGCAGGGCGGAGATAAGCCTGCGAAGCTTTCCAGTGGCGCAACGATCAACGTGCCTCTCTTCATTAACCAAGGGGACAAAATCAAAGTGAATACGGAAACAGAGGAATACGTGGAACGTGCTGCAAAATAGTAGCTTACCTGCACAGCGCGCTGCACCCATCGTCGTCCACATTATTACCATCATCGCACGTTTCAGATTCCTCCACTATTTTATTGCCACAGATATGTGATCGAGGATCGATCGTGAATATGATGAGACGAATAATGTCTTTGACACTCAATTTCTTATCGCCCGTGACGTCGCAAGCAAGATTGTACGTCGTATCGAATTTTATCGTATTGATGCACATGGTTTTACGGCTTTCAAGTTCCTGTTTTGTAAAGATTCCATCTTTGTTCACATCATAGAATTTTGCCGCTCTGTCCTTCAGGCATACGCCTGTGCACGGTGCAGGGAGAGTACAGTTTGCTTCGCACGTATCACCACCGTCATTGTTGCCGTCATCGCAGAGTTCACTTCCTTCGCGAATGTAATTTCCGCAGTCCAATTGTGGTGATACTGGAGGTTGGTATCTACCAGTCATCCCCAGATTGGCATGCTGCATCGGCCACTCCATCGTGGAAGAATTGTAGGAGGCTGGGAGGTTCCACACTGTAATGCTGTTACGAAATTTGGAACCTCGAAGTTTGTCACCATCAGCGGTTGTACCCATTACTATTTCCAGAGTTCCGTCACCATCGAGATCGGTCAGGATCGGTGCATTTCGTCGTTGTGCAATAGCAGCGCCAGCTCCAGCAGATTCCGTGAGAATTGCAGTACCTGGCAAGTTGCCGTTGAGATCAATTGGCGTGCCATTCCCTTTCCAAGCTTGGATACCTCCGTTTTTCCCTAATTCTCCATACCGAACAGCATAGTAACTAACTCCATTCCCTCCAAAGACGACATCGTTTTGGCCGTCGCCATCGATGTCACCAATAACGACGCTGTGCAAAAAGCCCATGGTATAAAAGTTGTCGCAAGGAAACGCACCAGGCATAGTCACTGGCCAACCTTGCACTGGCTCTCCATCAATGTGATATCCATAGATTCCACACTGACTCAGTCCGTCACTGAGAAGAAAAATTTCTGGAACTCCATCACCGTCGATATCGCCAACAGATGGAGACGTATGTGCATACTTTCCCTTTGGGATACTTTTTGGCCACCCAGGCATCGTAGTGCCATCAGCTTTCAAGACGAATAATCGTAAGCTATCTGTATCGTTTGCAGGCGGAGCGATAATGATGACTTCGTCGATACCATCGTGATCAAAGTCCGCAGCAGCAGGAGCTGTGTAGTTGTCTACACCCGTATCGAAGGGCCAGCCAGGCACAACAGAGCCGTCCAGATTCATAGCGACGAATTGTCGGCAACCCTTTCTGATGATGACCTCAGATTCAGCGTCCGAATCTAACTGAGCTAAGGCAAAGGTAGGATCGGGAGGATAGCTTGCGCCACAGTTTGGAGTGACTTGAGCATTATGAAGTAGTTGCCCCTGTCCGTTGATATGGGAAAAAACACTCGCATATCCACCAGCAATTTGCACTCCTCCGGCAGAGTAGAGAAGTAGATCAGCTTTGTCGTCCCCATTCGTATCGGACACTATTTTTGTGTGAGATGTAGCAATCGCATTAGCTGGAAGACCGCTAGGCCAGTTTTGCAATTCCGTTCCATCATATTTGATGACATGGATGACACAGGAAGTTCCCGGACGCAGATTGTCCGCACACATTCCATTTTCTTCCAGAACAATTTCCAATGTACCGTCCCCATCTACGTCTCCAATGACTGGTACATCTTCGGCGGAAAATTGCGAAGTTGGGAACTCATGTTTCCATTTCAGAGAGCCATCGGGTCGGTATACAAAGAGAGTCGCAAGACCTGCTGTGTAACCGTATTGTTCCATGTGAACAGGGGTTTCCGGTGTATATGCAATGATGTCCTGAATGCCGTCATTCTCCAGATCGGCAACGCGAACGACAAACTGCACGCCAAGGTCAGGAGCCAAGTTCACATACTTCGGCCACCCTGCGCGAATCATTGGATCGAGCTGGAGATGCTTTTTCGTCACCATATTCGTGCTTCCATCTGCTTTTACCACGCGAACGCGCAGTGTATGAATGCCAGGCTCGGGAACATTTGACGTGTCCCAGAGCGCTATCTGGCCATTTGTAACAGGTGATGTATCGTTACTTGTGATGCCAGCTGATGACCATTCGGTTGGATCCCATCCAAGGCCATACTCAACAATAAAATGATTGAAAGTGCCCTGAATCGTTCCCTGTATTTCTACAGTGTCCCCGAAACGGTAGATATCATTATTCATGGGTTTGGTTACCTCAAGATTTTTAATACGAATTTGGTCGGTCGCGGTACTGGTATGACCCGTGGTATCGCTCACTCTTAGGCGAAGAGTCCAGATTCCATCCGCCTTCAGAGATGTATCCCACGTCGCGAGCGTATTATTCGACACTGCCGTGGAGCTGGAAGCAATCGTAGACCATGTAATCCCGTCACCTACTTCTACCGTGTATGAAGAAAAATTTTCTGCTTGAGCAGTGCCGCGAATTGGCACGGTACCCGATACGATGTTCGGCACATCTAGGAGAGCAGTTGGAGGCAAGCCGACAAAATCAACAAGTGCTTTCGCATTCAGGCGACCAGCGCCAATGGGCTTATCGATGCTTGGTGTAAACGGAACCGACGATACTTCGAGCAAGCTTTTTACTTCGTCGAAAGTGAGTGTGGGTCTTTTTGAAAGCAATAAAGCAGTAGCGCCTGCTACGTGCGGTGCAGCCATTGAGGTTCCTGCGAGACGCCAATACCCCGGCGCTACTTTGAGCCCAGGTTTCTGAAGAGCGAGTGTCACAGTATCCGACATTGTCGAAAGAATGGTGTATTTAGCATCTCCTGCAAGGTTGTCACCACCAGGTGCCGCGATGTCGACGACGTTTCCATAGTTTGAAAAAGTTGCACGAATGTCGGATGGCGTTGTTGCAGCAACGGCAATCACATCTTCCAGATTTGCTGGAGCAAAAGAAGCGGCATCCGTGCTATCATTTCCTGCAGCAGCGATGCTGACAGCACCTCGAAGTTTTGCGTAGGCAAAAGCATCAGCCAGTGTTTGGTTGTAACCCATGGGACCTCCCCATGAGTTATTGAGGACCTTGGCACCGTTAGCCGCTGCGTACTGCACGCCTGCTGCGAGATTCGCAATCGATCCGTTTCCGCTCGCGTCCAATCCTTTGATAGCCATAATCTTTGCTTTCGGTGCAATACCGATAACACCAAGAGCATTGTTGCCAACTGCGGCAATCGTTCCAGACACATGTGTGCCATGACCATGGTCATCTTCAGGATTCCCATTCGCTGAGACGAAATTCCAACCATGAATGTCGTCGATGAAACCATTTCCGTCATCATCAATACCGTTTCCAGGAATTTCTTCTGCGTTCGTCCAGAGATTTGCAGCAAGATCCGGATGCCCCATACTGACGCCAGTATCAATAACGGCAACAACTATGCCTTCACCTTCGGCACCTGCATCCCAAGCTCCTTGGGCATCGATTTTTTTTAGGCCCCACAAATCCTCATAGCCTTGTCCCCATGAATTTCCAGAGCTGAAGTATGGATCATCGGGAGTTGCCGAAACATTCACAATGAAATTCGGTTCTGCATACTCGACGCAAGGATCTGCGTTTAATGTCTGAACCACATCATGCATATCAGCGTTACCAGTGATTTCTGTAACGACAATACGATCAACACCTGTGGACTGTACGGCAATTCTTTCAGCGTTAGTTTCCGTACTTTCCTGATTTCCCAGAAGACTTCCTGCTAAGCCTGGCGTCGCATTGTTTTGCACTTCCGGCGATACTTCAAAGACTGGTGAGGTTTCTTTGAGCTGAACATTCTCTGGCAGTGCTTCTTCTATAATATTCGCAAGTGTGCTTTGCACCGCTGATTCCGTAGAGATGCTGCCCTTATTTTTTGTCGGTATGCATGATGCGGCCACTTTGACGACAAGAGAATTTTGTTCAAATGGTGCCATCAGAGCCGCAATATCCGCCTTTTCTTCATCACTCATCAATGGATCGTGTATCACAGTGAGTCTGCCGTTTGTCGAATAATCTCCTTCCGTCACCCATGTACCACCCCGCATTTCTGGGAATTCCATCAATGGCAAAAGCGAGCCCTTTGTACCGGATTGTATTGTACGAAAAACGATGATGACCAAGAAGACAACGATGACGATGCCGATTAAGTGCGACTTCTTTCTGCTCATTGCAGAGCACTATAGCAAAGTATCGTGAGTTCTCTATCGATTATTCTTCGATGAAGCTTTTACTCTTCCTAAGGCACCCGAAGTTCGGCAGAAAAACTCAGTAAAGAAAGATCACGTACATTTGATCACCCAATTATCTCCAGAAGAATCTGATGCACTTTCGCCGCATCCGCCTGGCCCTTCGTCTGTTTCATCACAGCACCGACAATAGCTCCCAGAGCGGCTGCTTTCCCTGCTTTGTATGATTCGATTACCTGTGGATGACCGGCAATTGCTTCTGTGATCAATTTCTTCAGCGTAGCGTCGTCCGAGACTTGATTCATGCCTTCATCACTGATGATCGTCGACGCTGACTTGCCCGTTACAACCATTTTCTCGAGCACGTCTTTACCGGCGTTCGTCGAAATTTTTCCAGATTTCATTGCATCCGCAAGTTGTGCCATCGCGTCTGCCGTCGGTCCGTCTGCAAGTGTTTTTCCGTGTTTCGTCAGAAAACCCGGTAGTTGCGTCAGTACGATGGACGATGCGCGTTTTGCATCATCGAATGCTCTGCGCACTGCATCGAAACGAGAGCGTAGCGCCTCAGAATCTACGAGCATGGTAGCTTCGGCAAGCGTGAGGCCTGCGGTCACATATTCTTCTTTCATTTCTGATGGAAGTTTTTCCATCGCGGACGTGACAGATGCAATGAAAGCATCCGAGAGTTCCAATGGTGGAATATCCGGCTCGGGGAAGTAGCGATAATCTGCAGCAGATTCTTTGTCCCGCAGCATCTGTGTTTTTTCTTCGTCATCGATCCAGCCAACCGTGACTTCTCCGGTAGGTTGCTTGCCTTCTTCCCACAGTTTTCGTAATAGTCTCTCTTGGTAGTTGAGGGCTTTCTCAAGAGATTTAAACGAGTTAAGGTTTTTGATTTCTACCCGAGGATAGAGTTTCTCTTCTCCTCTCGGTCGTAGAGAAATACTTGCGTCAAAGCGCATCATCCCTTTGAACATATCTGCCTCACTTGATCCGATATTGATGAGAATTCTTCGTAGTTCTTCTGCAAATGCCGCTGCCGCTTTCGATGAGCGAAGGTCAGGCTCTGTGACGATCTCCATGAGTGGTGTTCCTGCGCGGTTATAGTCACAGAGTGAAGCGTTGGCTATGTGCGTGAGTTTCCCGGCGTCATTTTCAATGTGAAGTCGATGAATTCTACACTCAGATGATTCTGAGATATTCGTTTTCGGATCTGTGATCGAAAATTTCACAATGCCATGCGAAGCGAGGGGGAATTTGTACTGCGAGATCTGATACCCAGTTGGAAGATCAGGGTAGAAATAGTTTTTTCTATCAAAATGACTGTGCTTGTTGACGGTGCACTGCAGAGCTCTAGAGGAGCGAACAGCTTTTTCGATCACGGCAATATTTGGTACAGGAAGCGTTCCAGGGTGCCCCATGCAGACGGGGCACACTGTGGTATTTGGTTCTTTTCCCCATGCGTCGTTATCACACGCGCAGAACATCTTCGTCTTCGTATTCATTTGGGCGTGGACTTCTAGGCCGATAATCGTTTCGAGTTCCATGTACGGATTGTACTACACAATGCGATGCGCTCGGTGGTCTGTAATGAGGATGCCTTCTAGATGGTCGATTTCGTGTTGGACTACGCGTGCATTGAAGTCAGAAAGCTTGAGTTCACGTTTTGCACCTTTCTCTGTTTCAAAATGTACAACGATGTCCGTCGGTCTTGAAATGTTGAGCCACAAGTCAGGCAGGCTCAGGCATCCTTCTTCAGCGATCGCCGTTGTTTCTGATCGCCATGTAATATGCGGGTTGATGAGAGCAACGAGCTTATGATCAATCATCGCAATGCAGAGCCGTTCGCTTCGTCCGACCTGCGGGGCGGCGAGTCCTGCACCTTTTGCAACGCTGACCGTTTCCTTCATGTCGGCAATGAGCTTTTTGATTTCTTTTGTGATTTTCTTCACGGGTATGGTCTTGGCTCGCAAAATGGGAGTTTTTTCGCCGATGACAATGGGCAAGGCAGGCATTTCGCAGTGATTATAGCGCTTTACGGGTCGTCTTACACGCTGATACTGAGCGACGAAAGACTCCGGAGATCGTCGATCGTGCCAAGGTCGCCGAGTTCGATCATCTTCAACAGTGCGTGAGCGGTGAGTAAGACATCTGGTAGTGCACGGTGACGTGCTTGCGGCAATGTAAGGTTCAGTCTGCGCGCAACAGCGTCCAGGCTGTGTCCGAATTCGCGTGCGTAGAGTGCTCGACTCAGTCGCATCGTGCAGAGACACTCCGGCAGGTCCAGATAACCCCAGCACATTTCCTTTTCACACGTCAGAAAACCCATATCGAACGCTGCATTGTGCGCAACAAGAATGCTACCCTCTGCAAATGCAAGAAATTTTGGCAACACTTCCTCGATATTCGGGGCAGTCTGTACGTCCTCATCACTTATTTTATTCACTTGTTTTGCCTCCCATGGAATCAGGCGTTCGGGGTTTACGAGTGACACAAACGTTTTAGTCTCATCGACCATACCATCTTCTATTCTAATGCCGGCAATTTCGATGATTCGGTGACCCTTGTGAGGATCCAAACCAGTCGTCTCAACGTCAAAGACGGTGAGCGGTGGGAGGGGGGACATGAGAATTTGAGACTACACTGGAAATGATCAGTTTCAAGACAAGTTTCATTGCAGAGAGCGTATGATTCTTTTGTGCCAAAAAAATTACCTCTAGGAGCAGCGTTTCGGCGCCTCCGTCAGCTCTATCCAGATGCTCAATGCACCCTACATTGGGAAACACCTCTGGATCTGCTCATTGCGACAATCCTTTCGGCGCAATGCACGGATACACGCGTAAACATTGTCACAAAAACGCTGTTCAAAAAGTATCGGACACCGGAGCATTATGCATCCGTGGCGCAAGTCGAACTTGAAAGAGATATTCATTCCTGTGGAACGTATCGTATGAAAGCACAAGCGATTCAGGAGACGTGCCGTCTTCTTATTCGCGACTTTCAAGGCAGCGTCCCAACGACTATGGCTGAAATGATCACACTTCGGGGTGTCGGTAGAAAAACTGCGTCAGTCGTTCTTTCTACTGCGTACGGCATCAATGAGGGGATCGCTGTTGACACACATGTCATGAGAGTCGCCCAGAGGCTAGGGATTACGAAAGCAAAAACACAATCAAACATCGAGAAAGATCTCATGAAGAAAATCCCACGGAAGCACTGGGCAACCATCTCTCATGTACTCATTGCCCATGGCCGCAGTGCCTGTACTGCCCGCGTGCAATGTCAGGGTACATGTCTCACCATTCCGCATGCCAAAAAAGCTTCATGACAATCCTGCAAGCTCTTCGTGGTATGCTTTTCGTGATGAAAAACGTTTTTTTGACGGCAAGCCTTCTCATCCTATCTGCATGTGGAAATTCGGCCGCAGTTTCGGTCGACTCTAATCCATCGGCCGCCGATGAGGGAACTGGTGTTATGGAAAATCTCAATAAAGGAGGCGTGATATACACGGAATATTCCGACCGTCTTGTCGGACACGGCAAGAGTTCAGTGCTGTTCTTTTTCAAGGCATCAGATCCATTCTCTGTTCGTAACGATGCAATCATCAAGAACGTGTACGCAACAGGAGCAGCAGTTGTCACAACCTATCGCGTAGATTTCCCTACTGCAACGGGAGCACGTCTCAAGTATGGCGTGCTGGTCGAGGACACACTTGTCCTTCTTGATGCTGCCGGAGAACCGGTTGCAAGTTTCATTCATCCTTCTCGGGATGAAATCCATATCATTCTTCGTGGAAATATTCCTGTTACAGAAAAACCATGATCATCTACCTCACGCTGTTTCTCGCTGGCATGCTCACAATTCTTCTGCCCTGCATACTCCCACTCGTTCCAGTAGTTCTGGGGGTTAGCATTGCAGGGAAAAGCCGTTTACGGCCTTTTGTGACTGTTCTTGGTATGGTTGTGAGTTTTGTTTTCTTTACGTTTCTTCTACTCGTAGTCCTTGATCAATTCGTGGAGTTTGCCGATTACATTCGTATTGCAACGTACTACATTCTACTGTTATTTGGCGTTTGTTTTCTATCGCCGTGGCGGATTCTTCGGCTTGTTGGTGCCGTTTCTGGCGGCTTCTTTTTCATGGATAAAGGCGTGGTTGCCGTTGTCATTGCTATATTGCTCGGAATTTTTGCCATCGAAATTGTCGGTAAAGTTAGCACTCGCCTGCAGCAGTTTGGCGTCAATGCGCAGACTGTCGTACGCTCAGAATTTGGCGGAGATTCACTACTCACAGCTTTTGTCGTTGGTCTGACACTCGGACTTGTGTGGGTTCCCTGTGCAGGTCCGGCACTAGGATTTGCACTCGCACTTGTACGTGAGCAGCCCGGACTCGGCGCTATTACTGCTTTATCCTCATACGCACTCGGTACTGCGGTGCCGTTACTTATTGTCGGTTACGGAGGACAGTATGCCGTCCGTTCCGTGACATCGTTGAACCGATACACTGGTCTCGTCAAAGGATTTGCTGGAGCAATGCTCATTCTTACCGCTATCGCACTGCATCTCAATGTGCTTCAAAAGATCCAAATCTGGATCGAAGATCATACGATGTTTGGCAACTTTGCCTCGAGCCTTGAGGACTCACTCTTTCCTATGAGTGCCCCTAGGTCAGTTACTGTTTCCTCTTCTGCGAGTTCGCTTGACACCACTTCATCTGACACCATGACACTTCCCACTCTTCCCACCATTATTCGAGCGCCAGAATTTACAGGACTTGGTCCTTGGCATAATAGTGAACCGTTTACGCTTGCAAGTCTGAAAGGAAAAGTCGTCCTCGTTGATTTTTGGACGTACAGCTGCATCAATTGCATTCGCACACTTCCGTACATTCAGGGATATTGGGAGAAATATAAAGATACAGGGAAATTTGTGTTGATCGGAGTGCATACACCCGAGTTTACATTTGAGAAGAGCCAGAAAAATGTTGCGATGGCGATCAAACAACATCGACTGACATATCCTGTGGCTCAGGATAATGACTTCGGCACATGGTCGGCATTCGCTAACCGTTATTGGCCAGCAAAATACCTCATCGATGCGAATGGCGTTATTCGCTACGAACATTTCGGTGAAGGTGAATATGATCAAACGGATCTTGCGATCGCTAGCCTGCTTAAAGAAGCCGGCATTGATGTCAGTACCACTGGAGACGTTGCAGTATCTCCTGAAAAAATATCAAGTGGTCCGGTCAGCCCAGAGACATACCTCAGTTCACGGAGTTGGCCTGCGTTCGGCAATGCCGGTGGCGAGCCATCAGACGTCATCGTGAAGTATTCCGCACCGACGGAATTGATGCTCAATCAGTATTATCTTTCCGGTTCCTGGCAACTCGTCGAAGATGAAGCCGAAACACTTCGTAGCGATATTGGCGAAATTTCAATGCGGTTTCGAGGTGGTGAGATCAATCTTGTCCTCGGACTTGAGGATGGTGCCAAACCCGTGAAGGCAGAAGTGATGGTGGACGGAAAAGACGCGGGGACCTTCATGGTTGATCGTCATGATCTCTATAATCTCTTCAAAGGCGACTATGGCGAACACGATGTTACGTTGAAGCTCACGGGCAAAGGCGTACAGGCATTTGCATTTACATTTGGTGGATAATTTTTTCTGTTTCTTTTTATAACAACAGAACTAGTTAGCAGTTTTATGGCTTATATATTACCCATATGCTCTAAAAGATAGCTGTTATTCGTGTGACAACATTTGAGTTGTACGAATCATGAACATCTTGCTACTCTCGTGGCTCATGGTTCGATACCACTCTCCATGATTCCATTCGTCTCGCTATAAATGTCCAAAGATATTATTCATATCCTTCGGTCTGTCGGACTCGACGAAAAACAATCGCAGCTCTACATCGCTGGTCTTCAGCTTGGAACAGCTCCGGCATCAGACTATGCCAAGACAACCGGCTTCAACAGAATCACGTCATATAACCTTCTGGAAGAGATGGTTCGAAAGGGTTATTTCACAGTCGTCCGTAAGGTACGTGCCAAGTGGTACGCGCCTGTGGCACCGGAATACGTGGCTCTGGAGGCAAGAAAGAGCGCAGAGGCGCTAGAGAGAGTGCTTCCTGAGCTTCGATCGTTGCAAAGTGCAAAATACAGAAAACCGCACGTTCGCTTCTTTGAGGGGTGGGAAGGCGTTCGTCATGTGTATGAAGATACGCTAACTGCAGAGAGTGAAATTCTTAATTTTGCAAACTCGGTGATCGTGAGAAAATTTTGGCCACAATACGATGAAGAATATGTGGAGGAACGCGTACGACGCGGTATCCATCTTCGTGGTATTGCACCTGACGATGCGACGGGTAAACGTGTCCACGGTGAAGATCGAGAACGTTTACGGGAAATACGACTTGTACCGGCTTCTCAGTTTGATTTTACGAACGAGATCAAGATTTATGATCATAAGGTCGCAATCTTTTCATTTGATTCTGGACTCCGTGGTGATCGGGACATGTTTGCGGTGATCATTGAAAGTAAGGAGGTAGCCGAAACGCAGCGTCAAATTTTTGAGATGGCATGGAGGTACGCGGCCATGACAAATCCTCAACAGAAGGATCAGCAGAGACCTGCACATTTTAAGCGGAGGTTCATCGCATAAAGAGAGTATGTGGCACTAGTGTCCCGTTAAAGTAAGGCCAATTGAGGTGGTCCTGCTCTGGCGACGG
>CAZFCB010000014.1:0-31659 GCA_964517585.1 uncultured Candidatus Peribacteria bacterium
CACCTTCACCAATCTCCATCGGAGAAGAGTGGTGGAAGAGGATACGGTGATGATGTTCCGCTCACTTTCGTTTTTCTCTACACTGCACTCACACTCTATGCAAAACAGACGACTCAAAATTGGTGTCATGGGCTCTGCGAGCGGTCCGCAAATTTCAGATCCTATCGCGCGGGAGAAAGCGACGAAACTTGGAAGTGAGATCGCAAGACGGAACCATATTCTTATCAATGGTGCTTGTCCCGGTCTTCCGCATGATGCGCTCATCGCAGCGAAAGAACTGAATGGACTGACCATTGGTATTTCTCCTGCTTTCTCCGAATACGAACACATTAACGAATATCTCTCGCCAGCCGGTCACGATATTATTATTTTTACGGGAATGGGATTCATGGAGCGCGATATTATCAATATTCGTTCGTCGGACGCCGTTGTCATTATTGGCGGAGGAATCGGAACGCTGAATGAACTCACGATAGCGTACGAGGAAGGGCGTGCTATTGGTATCATCACGAATTCAGGTGGCATCAGCAATTCTATTCCGCACGTTATTGAAGAGCTCTGTCGTCGTAAAATTCCTCCGAACATGGTTTTCGATGACGATCCCGTGAAATTGCTCGATAAACTGGAGGTCGTCACTCGCGAGTTTCCACTTCCGATCCATGAAGATGGACGTGTCAAAGATATGAAAGAGGGCAGAGGGTAGTCATCCTTCGAGACGCCCCGCTGCTGTCATACTGAGGAGCACGAACATTTGTGAGTGCGTCTCGAAGTATGGCAAGGCGGGTCTCCTCAGGATGACAAACATCTAACACTTATTTAATCTTTCTCTTTTTCTCAAATCCTTCTTTTTCTGTTGGTTTCACTTTGAAACGAATGGGTGTTCCGTCGAAGCCGAAGGTTTTTCTAAGCTGATTTTCCAAGTACCGGAGTTGTGATGCCTGTACTGCTCGTGGATTTTTAACGAACAAAACAAATGTTGGTGGAATTTCATCAGCTTGCGTGAGGTATTTAGTTCGCGCGATTTGGCCAAGAGGTTTGCCGTGCACTGTTTCCTCGAACCAACGATTGAGTTTATTTGTGGGAATGCGGCGAACACGGCTCATCTGCACAGCTTCTACCATATCGAAAAGCTTTACGAGACCTTCCCGAGTTTTAGCAGAACAGGGGATGACTCGCGCAAACTTTGTGACAAAGTGCAGCGTATCGGTGACAAATCCTATGCCGTCAGTACGCTTTTCGCCACGGAGCGTATCGATCTTATTCAGAAGGATCATGAGTCCTTTACCGCTTTCGATCGCCATAGACGCGATGCGTTTATCCTGTTGTGTCGGGGCTTCAGCGGCACTGAGCACCAGAATCACGATGTCCGCTTGCTCAACGGCAGTCAGCGTTCGCATCGTGGAAAATCGTTCAATGTCGTCGTCACGTCTGGACGCTTGTTTCCGGAGACCAGCAGTATCGACGATGATGTACTGCTTGTCGTGGTACGTTACCTCGGTATCGATGCTGTCCCTGGTTGTTCCGGCCACAGGCGAAACGAGGAGCGGGGACTTCTCCCGCTGGGAGTCAGACATGAGTGCATTCACAATGGAACTCTTTCCGACGTTTGGCCGTCCGATGATCGCGATGCGCGGAGGTTGATCTCCTGTTACTGGTGCCGCTTTCTCAAAATTTAAAAGCTTCAGATGTTTTACGATTGCAGCATTGAGTTCCTCGATGCCAATCCGATGAGGAGCACTGAGCGTCAGAATATCTTCACCGATGTCCATTTCGTGAAAATCAAGAATGAGAGCATCACGTCGTTCTACAGTATCAGCTTTCGTAAGAGCGACGATGACAGGTACGTGACGACGACGCTTTTTTCTCATGATCTCGATGATCTTCCGGTCATCAGCCGTGATCTCCTCCATCGCATTGACGGTGAAGACGATGACATCGGCAAATTCGAGTGCGAGGAGTGACTGCTCAGCGACGTCCTGCTCGAAGTCTTTGTCTGCTGATGCTCCTATCCCACCAGTATCGACGAGAAGATATGACATATTTTCAAGATCAACGCGGTGACTGATGAGGTCGCGTGTTGTCCCTGCAATGTCGCTCTCAATCGACCTCCGCTTGCCGATGAGTCGGTTGAAGAGCGTAGATTTGCCCGTATTCGGGCGGCCGATGATCGCGACGGTCGGGAGTTTGGCCATAACGAAGCGCAAATATACCAGAAGTTTCTTGATCCTGCTGCGCTATTCGGAGACATTCTCGGTTGTCCCGAAGCAGGGTCATCAGTACTATTCCGCCATGAGCGACTACGTCCCATCAGAAACCGAGGCCAAGTGGCGAAAGAAATGGGAAGACGCGGGTGTCTATACCGTGGATCTCGCGAAGGCGAAGAAGCCGTATTACTCCATGGTCATGTTTCCGTATCCGAGTGGCGACAAGCTCCACGTCGGTCATTGGTACAACTATGCTCCTGCAGATTCATATTCACGA
Organism: uncultured Candidatus Peribacteria bacterium; assembly: GCA_964517585.1. Classification (GTDB taxonomy): domain Bacteria; phylum Patescibacteriota; class Gracilibacteria; order Peribacterales; family Peribacteraceae; genus JAGORY01. Next base: position 2,482 of record CAZFCB010000014.1, read on the forward strand.
TTCAAGAAGATGCAAGGGTATGACGTCTTCTCGCCTATGGGTTTCGATGCATTCGGACTACCAGCGGAAAACTATGCGATAAAGACCGGTGTAAAGCCAGCTGAATCTACAGCCAAAAACGTGAAGACGATGATCGAACAGCTCAAGCGCATTGGTTGTATGTACGATTGGGACAAAACCCTGAGCACAACTGATCCAGAATATTACCGATGGACGCAGTGGTTATTTCTTGAAATGTACAGACACAAACTTGCGTACAAGAAGCTCGGCAACGTGAATTACTGTCCGAAAGATCAGACCGTGCTTGCAAATGAGCAGTGTCAGGATGGCAAGTGTGAGCGATGTGGCACGGACGTCATCCAGAAGCCGCTTGAGCAGTGGTACTGGAACATCAAGAAATATTCGCAAAAATTGCTCGATGGTTTGCCTGACCTCAATTGGCCGGAGAAGACGAAGATCATGCAACGAAACTGGATCGGACGAAGTGAAGGAGTAAATTTCACGCTCAAAATGAAAGACCTTGATTTTACGTTTGAAGTGTATGACTCCATTCCGCAGACATTTAATGCGCAGACGTTTACCGTCATAGCTCCAGAACATCCGATGGTTGCAACAATGGTGAAAGGCACAAAATATGAGAAAGATGTTTTGGCATTTGTGGCTCGCATGAAAAAACTCAAGGCAACAGAAAAATACAAATTTGATGAGCACGTAGAAGGAATTTTTACTGGCAGATATGTTGATAATCCTTTTGGAACTGGAGATCTACCAATTTGGGTGGCCTCTTTTGTTGTGATGGATTACGGCACGGGCATCGTGAATTGTTCTTCTCATGACGAACGTGACTTTGCATTTGCAAAAAAGTATGGCATCCCTCTGAAAACTGTTATGGCCCCAACGGATCCAGCTGAAGCAAAAAAAGTCCGTACACTCGAATATTGTTATACCAAAGACCCTGAAGGCGTCATGGAATATCCTGAGGAATTTAAGGGTCGAAAATGGGGAGAAGTGCGCGAAGACATTATCGATTACATCGTGAAAAAGAAGATAGGAGTACGCAAGATCAACTACCGTCTTCGTGACTGGCTCGTCTCACGCCAGCGGTACTGGGGTGCACCCATTCCCATTGTGTACGATCCTGAAGGAAATGCTCATCCGGTTCCCGATGAACATTTGCCGTGGACGCTCCCTACTGATGTTGAATTTAAGCCAACGGGCAAGTCACCACTGACTGACTCGCAGGAGTTCATCACACGCACTGAAAAGATTTTTGGAAAAGGCTGGCGTCCGGAATTCGATACGATGGATACGTTTGTGTGTTCGAGCTTTTACTATCTGCGGTATTTGGCCAGTGGCAATGGGCAATTGGCAATAAGCAATAAGAAAAAAGCTACAAGCCAACTGCCAACTGCACGTCTCGAAAATCACATAGTTGATCCCTCTCTGGAGAAAAAATGGCTCCCTGTCTCCATGTACATCGGTGGTTCTGAGCATGCGTGTATGCATCTCATCTATGCACGGTTTGTCATGATGGCTCTGCATGACTTTGGACATGTGTCACATGCTGAGCCTTTTTCAAAACTCGTTCATCAGGGAATCATCACAAATCAAGGCGCAAAGATGAGTAAGTCAAAAGGTAATGTCGTCAGCCCCGACTCGTTTGTGGAATGGAACGGTGCGGATGTCTTCCGGATGTACCTCATGTTCATGGGTCCGTTTACGGATGGCGGAGATTGGAGCGATACTGGCATCAAAGGTATCGCTCGGTTTGTTCAACGTGTTTTCAAGACTGTCACCGAGAAATCGAATAAAAAAGTTATACAAGACAAACCCCATGTAAAAGCCATTCTCCATAAGACAATTCAGAAAGTCTCAGAAGACATCGAGTCGCTTCATTTCAATACTGCGATCAGTGCGCTCATGGAACTTCTCAATAGCATCGAGAAAGAAGAATCATTCTCCGTCGAACTCGGAAAAACAATCGCACTTCTTTTGTCACCTCTTGCTCCGCATCTCGCAGAAGAAATCTGGGAAAAACTCGAGGGGAAAGGCTTTGCTCTGGAGCAGTCGTGGCCAACATTCGATCCCGCACTTCTCATTGAGTCGACGATGACGATTGTTATTCAGGTGAACGGTAAAGTCCGCGGAGATCTTGTTGTACCAAAAGATGAGCCTAAGGAGTCGATTCTCAAACAAGCGAAAGACATTGAGAACGTGCAGAAATACCTGACCGGAGACCTGAAGAAAGAAATCTATGTGCCGGGGAAGCTTGTGAGTTTTGTGGTGTGAAATGGCTTTCCAGTAATTTATTCAAGGACTCCCTTTGAAAGGAGTGCTTGGATGCGACTAGCTACCTCTTGAGCGCTTTCTTTGCTCGTAGAAAGTAGTCTAAGGTTTGGAGTCACTGCCTTTATAACAGCATTGGATTGTTCAGCAAGATTAAGCTTATGTAAACATGATAGGACTCCTCCATCAGTTTGTAGTTCCAGAGCAAGCCTCGCTAGTCGTGTTGCATCTTCCAAATGTTCATTGGTTTTCATTTGGTGAATCATGGAGGCATTATAACATTATATTATGTCTTGTAAATAGTGCCATGTTGGGCAGAAGCTCTTGTTCTCGTACCATGCATCAGTGACGCACCCTTTTGACCGTTACGGCGATTTTACTGACCTTACTCTCCTGAAGGAGATGACAGAGCGGCCGCTTCGCAGATCCTTTCGAGTGAATACACTCAAGTGCTCCATAGAAAATATGCTGGCTTGGGGAAAGCAGAAAGATTGGAGTCTGAACCCAGTTCCATGGTGTGAAGAGGGTTTTTTTATCGACAGAGTTGATCGTGAGGAAGCGCTCGGCAAAGACTTCATGCACGTCATGGGAGGTTTCTACATGCAGGAAGCAGCCAGCATGCTCCCAGTTTCGCTTCTTGATCCTAAGCCCGGAGAAAAAATTCTCGATATGTCGGCAGCCCCCGGCAGCAAGACAACACAGATTGCCGCACGAATGCAGGGTAGGGGAGTGATCGTTGCTAACGATGTCCAAGAAAAACGTATCTGGTCGCTCCTGACAAATCTCCAGCGATGCGGCGTCACCAATGCATGTGTGACGCGTAAGGTCGGACAGTGGTTTGCGGGACACATGACCGAAGTCTTTGACCGTGTTCTGTGCGACGCTCCCTGTACCGCGCAGGGAACAGCGCGCAAAGATGCAGACGCGCTGAACTATTGTTCCATGGACAACGTTGGAAAAATGGCAAAATTACAACGAGAACTTCTTGAGTCTGCTATTCATGCCTGCAAAGTTGGTGGTCGCATTGTGTACTCCACATGCACGCTCACTCCTGAGGAGAATGAAGACGTCGTTTTGAGTGTGCTCGCAAAATATCCGGATCAGCTAGTCGTTGTTGACCCTGCCGCAGCAGTGAGTGGGAGTAGTCGGAATGTTTTATGTGAATCTGCAGTACGAAGTTCCGAGAGAGTGCAGGCCCATCTGAGGAAATCTGTCGACTACTCACTACCCACTACTTACTACCCACTACTTCGCCTTTGGCCTCAGACATATGACACCGAGGGTTTCTTCAGTGCAGTGATCGAAAAGCGTGCACCAACGCGAGATCGTCAAACGAAGAAAGACTTAGAACCGCACCGCTGGTCACTGCTGCCAAACTCACGACGCAAGAATGTCGCGGACAGATTGGAAGATTGGTTCGGGACATCGTTTCTTCATGAAGGTGACCAACTCTTTGAAATGAAAGAGCAGCTTTTTCTTTTGCCGGAGGAATTTCTTCATTTTTTCCTGCCCGTCAATCCTTACATGGGTGGCATTCCGTTTGGGAAAAACACATCGCACGGGCTTGTGCGTCTGTCTCACGAAATGGCGACGCTGCGCGGAGCGGAGGCCACCAAACAAGTTCTACGCGTTTCTGATGAAGAGATGACTTCTGTACTGCAAGGCGTGAATATTCCAGCTTCTCCTGAAGGATTTGATGATGGCGATGTGCTTTTTTCTGTGGAAGCACCTTCGATGGCAAGAGATATCGTCTTCGGTCGTGGGATGCTGAAAGATGGGAAAGTCCTGAATCGGCTTCCGAGAGATATTGTGAGGATGTATTCGTAAGGAAATACCCAATTCCCGAAGACCGGGACGCCGCGCCTGCCTGTCCGGTAGGCAGGTCGAAGTTACAGGAAATGAAGGTTTGGTGAGCTCCTGCATCTGCTACACTGCACCTCCTATGGACGTCAAAGATGAGATTCGCGCACGGCTTCCGATCGACCAATTGGTTGCACAGTATTGTCAGATTAAGAGAAAAGGCAGGAATTTCGTGAGCCTCTGCCCGTTTCATAACGATAGTCATCCAAGTTTTCTCATTTCTCCAGACAAAGGGATTGCATACTGTTTTGCGTGCCAAAGTGGAGGAGATATTTTCAGCTTTTTCCAGAAGATTGAATCCGTAGATTTTCCCACAGCAGTCAAGATGCTTGCGGAGAAAGCAGGTGTCGAGATTCCAAAGGATAACTTCCAGAAGAAGCCGTCAGTTTCGAAAGATGAGAAGGATCGCCTCCGTGAGTGTTTGGCAGCTGCCTCCACATTTTTTGAGACGAAACTCAGAGCTATTCCAGCAGCACTCAGCTATGTCGAAAAGCGCGGAGTTCCACCGGAGCTCATCACGAAGTTTGGTATCGGCTACTCTCCCGATTCGTACTCTGAAACATATGATCATCTTCTGAAACTCGGCTTCAGTCGTAGCGAAATTGTGACAGCCGGCCTAGGAATACAGAAAGAAATCGAGGGATCAATCTACGATCGTTTCCGTCATCGCATTATGTTTCCTATCCGGGATGCGCAAGGTTCCATCATCGGATTTGGCGGCAGAGCAATGGGAGATAGCGACGCGAAGTACGTCAACTCGCCCGAGAGTCCTCTGTACAACAAATCCTCAGTTCTCTTCGGATTATTCCAGGCTCGAGATGCCATCAGAAAAACACGAAAAGTTGTACTTGTGGAAGGATACTTTGACTGTATCGCAGCCCACAAGGCAGGCATAGAACACGTTGTTGCAGTCAGCGGAACAGCACTGACCGAGGATCATGTAAAAATTCTCCGTCGGCACGCAGATGAGGTGATTCTCTGTCTTGATCAAGATAACGCCGGACAACTAGCAGCCGTTCGCGCATTTGATCTTCTCAGTCGTGCTCATCTCCGTATCAACTCAACAACGCTCCCAGCAAAAGATCCCGATGAACTCGTACAACGTGATCCGATACTTTTTGCACACATACTCAATGACACAGCTATTCCGTACATCGACTCTGTCATCAGCCGCCTGAAGTTACGACCAGATACCTCCGAACCATCGGGAAAACTTGTCGTTGCTGAGACTCTTTTTCCTCTTCTCGATGCGGTGCCGACATCGGTGGAAGTACGTGCATACATACAGAAAGCAGCACAAAGCTTCGGTGTCATCGAAAGTGAATTTGATCGGGATTTCAGAGCTTGGAAAACGCAATCTGGATCACTCAAAAAAGCAGAGGCTCCACACGTCATGACGTTTGATTCGTATAGTCGATACGAGCTCTGCATTGGCTTTGCATTACTCTACCCACTCGTCAGACTTCTTGTGCCTGAGCTCATTGCTCCAGAGGATGATATATATGCCGCCCTTGTTTCTGTACTACCTTTGTCCCCGGAAAAAACTGCTGCGGAACTGTTGGCACCTCTCGACATCGACCCAGTGATCAAAGAAAAACTGAACGTACTTGTATTGTATTGTGAGGAGAATTTTCCCGTTTGGTCGGACAACATGGCACCGAAGGAGTTTCGCAAGCTCGTGCTCTCGAGTAATCGAGAAAAGATGCTTGAAAAGCAACTCACGATCGTCAAGGAGCTGAAAATTGCACGCGAGAAGGGAAGGAAAGACGAAGAGACGAGACTCCTGACGCAGTACCAGCAGCTTCTAAGACTCATGATGATGGCATCGAGTGCATCATGAAAGCTGGACTTGTCCTCTCCGGGGGAGCTGCGTGGGGACTTGCCAACATTGGCATCCTACAGATTTTTGAGCGTGAAAATATTTCGTTTCAGAGTATTGCGGGTTCCAGCATGGGAGCCATCGTTGCAGGTGTGTACGCGCTTGGGGTGCCGCTTCGTGTCATCGAGGAAACAGCAGCAAAGATTTCACTACTCTCTGTTGCAAGATGTGCGAAAACTCCGTTTGTACAGGGTTTTCACAGCGGACTACTGCACTCCGAGCTTGAATCGATTCTCTTATCTGTCATTGGAGAATCACGCATTCGAGATACAAAAATCCCCTTTGTCTGTGTAGCCGGAAAAGTAAATGCCAAAATCGAATGGGAGAGAATTATTCGTCCTGGATTTGCAAAACATTTCACAGAACGTGTCACACCGTACGTATTTCCACCAGAGACGCGAATGATCGACGCACTTCTCGCTTCGAGTGCGATACCGGTAGTCTTTGCTCCGGTACGAGTGGGGTCAGACGAATTCGTCGATCTCGTTCACTTCGGCTCAATTCCGGCACGACAACTCAAAGCAATGCTTCATCCTGATATTATTATCGGTACGGATACGAATCCTCGGTACGGTTTTCTCCAACGATTGCTCCCAGCTCCATGGAGAGATTTCATCGATCACGGTCATCGCGAACTTCAGGCCGACATGAAAGCCTGCGACCTCATCATTCATCCTGTCATGCCTGCAGCCATATTCCGCTTTGATCGCTCTGCTGATTTCATCGTTTCCGGGCGTACTGCAGCGGAAAAATGCTTGCCGCAACTGACGTCTCTTCTTGCTCAGGGCTTTGAGATGCCATCACGCAGCATCTCATAGTTGCAAAGCCAAGCTTAACCGTATAGTCTCCTTCTACTCTTATGGCCTCGCACCCACGAAGTTTCATTCATCAGCCGACTGATGACGAATTGAAGGCGTTTCCCGACGAGATTAAACATCTCGTGAAAAAAGGTCGTGAACAACGCTATGTCACACATCAAGAAGTGTTGCGTGCGATTCCCAATGCAGAGGAAAATATTGATCTTCTCGACAACGTCTACACGCTCTTCATGAATCTTGGCATCGATGTGATCGATGTGAAGGATGCACTCATTTGGCAGAGAAAAATTAATCCTGGTGCTGAAGGGCAAATAGCAGATAGTGAAGCTGGTTCCGGCGCTACAACTGCAGCAGATACAGATGATGAGTCACTGGAGGTTGTTGCAACTGCCGGTATTAGTCACAGGACTGATCCAAAAAAAGTAGCAGCAGATGATAAGAAAAAACGTAAAGAGCGTGAGGTTGATCTTCTCGAAATTAGTAATGACTCCGTACGCATGTATCTTTCCGAGATCGGTCGTGTCCCGCTCATTGATGGACGTAAAGAAGTGGAGCTCGCACGTCGTATTCGAAAAGGCGATGCCGGAGCGAAGCAGCAGCTAGCCGAAGCCAACCTGCGTCTCGTCGTTTCGATTGCCAAGAAGTACATCGGCCGAGGACTGTCATTCTTGGACCTTATTCAAGAAGGTAATATCGGACTTTTTCGTGCTGTGGAAAAATTTGATCCTGAGCGTGGTTTTAAGTTCTCAACATATGCTACGTGGTGGATTCGTCAGGCCATCACACGCGCAATAGCCGATCAAGCACGCACTATTCGTATTCCCGTGCACATGGTAGAAACCATCAATAAGCTCACGCACACGCAGCGCCGGCTCGTACAAGAGCTCGGACGCGAGCCCACGGTAGAAGAGCTTGCTGTGGAAATGGAAATGGACATCAAGAAAGTTCGTCACATTCAGAAGATCAGCCAGGACATCATCTCGCTCGAGGCACCGGTAGGATCTGAGGAAGACTCGAAACTTGGTGACTTCATTGAAGATGAAGAAGCCGTCAACCCGTTCGATGCGACGAACAGGCAACTCAGAAAAGAAAATGTCCATGCGATGCTTGAGTACCTCACACCGCGTGAGAGAAAAATTATTGAAATGCGCTTTGGACTAAAAGATGGGATTGGACACACGCTCGAGGAAGTTGGAAAAGAATTCAATGTTACTCGTGAACGTATCCGTCAGATCGAGGCGAAAGTTCTGCAGAAACTGCGAGACCACCCTCGTTCCGTCAGCATTCGTGAACAAGCTCCTTCTAAATCTGCTGCGTTTGCCGCTTCATCCTTCATGAGCGGAAAACTCTGTCCGGAGTGCCGGAAGGGTACCCTCGTCGACATTCACATGGCTGGAAAACTCATCATGAAATGCGATCATTGCGCCTACACTCTGACACCAGCTTCCAGTAAGGAGTAGAACTTACCAACGCCCATGAAAGCATCTTCTCCGACCTCACTGTCAGAATTGTTTCTTGGAGTCTCTGTACTGCTCTCGGCAAAAAAAGTACCAATTGCAGTAGCAACACTCACATTTGCGATGTTGCTCGCCGTTGCCTCCGCTGCGGTGCAGTTTAAAGTTGCGTCGATCGAAGAAGACCTTATGGCTGAATTTTCACTGAATCAAGAAGCGCTTCGGGCAACCGTTGACGCGGACTTAGCTCAGATAGCAACAATGGACGTTTCGCAGTTTATGCAGGCAACGGGATTTCAGTTTGGATCGAAGGAGATACAACAAGTGACTCCTACGGGAGAGCATAGCGTTGGACTCATGTATATGCAGAGAGTTGCGCCTTTTGTGGTGAGTCAGCTCCTCTATAACATTGTCATACTATTTGTCGCGGCAGTATTTTTTCTCCTTTTGTTTACACGTGGCAAGCAGTCGCCGTATGACATAGCAATACGATTGCCTAGTTACATCATTCCAATGTGCGGGCTCATACTGTGGGTTTTCGTTCGTTCACTCATCTGGATTCCGCTTGTTGGCCCTGCCATCGCCATCTATATGCTACCCCGTCTTTGTCTAGCTCCAGTGTACTTCGCCAGTGGTGAAGCACGTCTTTTTCAAAGCGTGCATCTCAGTATGCAGCGTTCGTCTGGTCACTGGCTTGCCCTCATTCTTCGCTTTATTCTCATTGCAATCGTCGCATTTCTCATTCTGTGGCCGATGCTTGTACTTGTCGTTGGCGCAACGCTTCTCTCGATCAAGCTTGGGTACATTCTTCTGCTTCTCGCGCTTGTGTTCATCATTGCATTCCAGTGCGCATCGTTGACGGTTTTGGCGACGATGATGGCATAAATTTAGGAAGGAATGCTTCCGCACTGTTAAAAATGTAAGTGACTTTCATCTATACTTCAGCTATGCGCATCTTCGAGAAAGAATACGAACGGCTCAATACAGGCCAAAAGCAGGCTGTGGATACCGTAGAAGGACCTGTGATGGTCGTCGCTGGTCCTGGAACGGGGAAGACTCAGGTTCTTGGTATGAGAGTTGCAAACATCTTAAAAATAACTCAAGCAAGGCCTAGTAATATTCTGTGTCTTACGTTTTCCAATGCCGGCGCAACTGCAATGCGTGAACGTCTTCGTGAGCTCATCGGACCTGACGCGTACGGAGTCACCGTGAGCACAGTCCACGGTTTCTGTGATTCTATTATTAGTCGTAATGCGTCAGTTTTTTCAGATTGGTCAGCTCGGAAGCAGATCTCCGACCTTGAGAAGTACCAATCCATGCAGATAATCGTAGACTCTGTCAGCGGAGGTTCTGAGCTCATTAATCCCAAAAATCCCTACGAGAAAATTCCAGCACTTCTCAGTCGTATCAGTGATTGCAAACGAGAAGGAAAAAATCTGAAGGATCTGCAACGCGTTGCAACGCAGTACGATACGCTTATGGCCGAGAAGAGTAAGCCTGGCACAAAAATCCATGAGAAGAATCTACTCGCTGCTCGAAAATTTAGAGCATTCATCCAAATTTTCGACGCATACACCAACCTACTAGAACAAAAAGGACTGTATGACTACGATGATATGATCCTAACGGTTCTGAAAGTCTTGAGTGCTGAAGATTGGCTTCTATCAGGGCTCCAGGAGAGATACCAGTATATTCTTGTCGATGAAGTACAGGACCTCAACGGTGCTCAATGGGATATCATCGACAGGCTGACGACGTACGAAACATTGCCACACGATCCAAACTTCTTTGTGGTTGGGGATGATGATCAAGCGATCTACCGATTTCAGGGTGCGAACATCGAGCACATGATTGCATTTCAGAAAAGGTTTCCGAAGGCTCCTATCATCGTTCTCACAGAAAATTATCGTTCGGTGCAGACTATTTTGGATGCTGCGGGTCGTTTGATTGCGAAAAACGATGAGCGTCTCGTAGGGAAAATTCCCAGACTGACGAAAGATCTGAAGGCACATACGAAAGAGAAAGCTGATGATCCAGTACTCCTTCGTGCTGTCTCTGATTCAGCGGAGCCTTGGCTCATTGCTGATCTCATCGTCGAGAGAATACAGAACGGGATTTCACCGAAGGAACTCTGTGTGCTTGTCCAGACGAACGCCGAACTGCGCCCAATCTACGATGTGCTGCGTGCTCGCGAGATCCCCGTTATTCTCCATGGAAAAGCAGATCTCCTCGCCCACCCAATCGTGAGACAGGTTCTTGTTATTCTCAAGAGTACGGAAGGCAGAGGCGATGATCCTTTTCTTCACGCGCTTGCGTGTGAGTGCTTCGGATGTCATCCAGCTGACATTGCCCGCATCATCGCTGCTGCAAGAGCAGGCAAACGCGCAGCTCATGATTTGCTTCTTGAACTTGAAACACTTGATCTGCCGTTCCTGAAGAAAGACGCATTGATTCGTGCACGTGACCTGCTTTTTGATCTTCGTCAGAAACAAGAGTCTAGAACTGTATTGCAGACCGTGGAGAGCATCCTTCGCGAGTCTGGCATCGCTTCTCAGGCCAAAAGCCTTGATCCATTAGACCTCGCTGTCATTGAGGAATTCTTCCGGTACGTCAAAGAACGGAGTTTCGATTCACCGCTTCTCACGCTGCAGAAATTTTTGCACGACCTTAAGTTTTACGACGATGAAGATTTCAAGCAGGTGAGACTGACGTACCAGATTCCTCATCTTGTTTCGGAAGGCGTTCAACTTCTCACCGCGCATCAGAGCAAAGGCCTAGAATTTCACACCGTCATACTCTCAAGTTTTCGTGACGGTCATTGGGATCAACGGAGAAATCCATCGTCTCTCTCGCTACCCGAAGACCTTCTCTTTGGCTGGGAGATAGAACAAAAACGTTCAGAGAAACATCAGGATGAACGCCGTGTAGCATATGTTGCGATGACGAGAGCAAAACGCGAGCTTCTCTTCATTTGTCCTCGAGAATTTGCAGTGGGTGAGCGTGCTCGTGCGGTTTCTCCTTCGGCATTCTTTGCAGAAGCAGGCCCACTTCCGGAAACAGATGGCATTCTGGCGTCTCCTGAAACATCATCTTTGCTTCTCTTTGAGCCAAAGTCTGATCCTGATGCCGAGCTTGATGCGTATCTCAGGAGTCGCCTTGAAAACTTTGCACTGTCCCCAACGTCTCTTAGTCGTTTTCTGGATGATCCTGAAACATTCAAACGCGTCGATCTTCTCGGACAACCGGAGGAACTGACGGAGTCATCGCTTCGGTCGCTTGGCTATGGAAGTGCAGTCCACTGGGCGCTGAAAGAATGGGCAACTGCGATGCAGATGAAAAAAAAGTTTCAGGTAACAGATTTCCTGAAGGCATTCGAATGGCATCTGATGGAGAGGAATATTCTGACGGCCAAACAGAGAAATGATCTCTTAGCGCAAGCAAAAGAAGCACTGCCAAAATTTTTTGCTGCAAAACTGGAGAATGCTGCTCCGGTACTGTATGCAGTCGAACGTGATTGTCGTGGTCGCTTGAGTGATCCAGAAAATCCTCTCGGGCCTGGCATTCCTATCAAAGGAAAAATTGACCGCATTGATCTGTTTTCTCCGACGTCTGCAGATGCAGTGATTATCGATTATAAAACTGGAGCACCCAAAGCGCCTTCGGCCATTCGTGGTGGAGCGCCGGAAGGAACAGTGTCGCGATCTGGTCGTGATGGTGCCAATTTTCGCCAGCTTGTCTTCTACGCTCTCCTTCTTGAGATTGCAGACCCTATGCTTGTGCCGCAAGCCTTCCGACTCGACTTCATTGGCGAGAGGGGAGAGGATCCACTTGCCCGGGAGTTTGCCGTCACGCAAGCAGAGAAAGATGATCTTAGAGCTCTCATTCGAGACGTGTGGACCAAAATCCTTGCACTGGATTTTACGCCACTTCTTCCAACGTGAAATAATAATGAGCCGAAGATAGTTTGATTGACTAGTTTTCTCTTCATGAAGCTCCATATTTTGTATACAAAAATTGATCTGTAAGTTTACTTTTTCTTATGAATTATGTGTGGTAGCATTCCTCCCTTACCTGCGATCCACGCAGTCATCTTCCACCCCACTTCTTATGTCGTGCCCCCTCACGATGTCTCGGACAATCCGCAAGGCTGTGTCTAGCTTTTCAGTGTCCGTCATGTCAGTAAACGTCGTTCTCGGAACCGTATTTGCAGCACTTCCGGTTTTTTTGCCTGTAGTCTCTGCCGTCGATCCACTTGCTTCGTGTACTCCCCCTGATGCAGCACTGGTTGCATACTGGAAATTTGACGAAGCGAATGCATCGGACTTGGTACTTGACTCAAGTGCATCGAATAACGGTACTGCAGCCGGAGCAGGTGGAGTGAATAATCTTCCACAACCAGTTCCAGGTACAACATTTGATTTCTCCAATGCAAAAGCCAAAAGTTTCGATGGTACGGATGATTATGTTAGCGTGCCAAATGATCCATCTCTTCAGCTTTCAAACGGAACGTTGAGTACGTGGATCAAGACATCGGGAGCAGGGTCTTCCTATCGTTCTATTTTTGCCAAGGGCAATGCGTATGGTCTCTTTTTGAAGGATGATGTTCTTCTCGCATATGATTGGGGAACAGCAACTGATCGATCAACGGGTGTAAATTTGGCAGATGGGCTCTGGCACCACGTTGCCATGTCTTTTAATAGTGGTGTCGCTGGAGAGAGCAAGATCTACATTGATGGTGTACTGAGTCTCACAACAACAATGACGGTGGCGGATCAGTTGGTCGCGCCAGAAATAGGTCGAGGGGGAACGAATGGAGGCACGAATCAACTATTTTCTGGAGAGATTGATGACATTCGGCTCTATTCGTCCGCACTGTCGCAGACGGAAGTGCAACGTCTTAGTGACGGCAAGTGTGCAATCGAGCCGTTCACTACATCTGTGAGTATCGGTTCCGATATCAATCCGTCCCTCGATGGACAAGATGTGACCTTTACGGCTGTGGTTAGCGGTGGTTTCAATGTTACAGGCACAGTTGAATTCCGTGACAACGGTGTCGCAATCGGCACGAGTCCACTCGTCGGAGGTATCGCGACGCTCGTGACATCCACACTGACTGGAAATGGAACAGTTCATCCTATCACCTCACACTATAATGGCGATGATAATAATGCCACCTCAGACAGCGCTCTCACGCTCAGCCAGACAGTAAACACACTTCCGACACTTACGGTCGTAAAGAACGTTGTAAACGATGACGGCGGCACACTCGATGCAACTACCGTTCCACTCTTTTTCGATGCCGGTGCTCTCGTCACATCGGGAACCTCAACAAGTGCCTCCTCTGTAATTTCCGGCATTACACCGGGGCCTCATACGGTTTCCGAAACGAATACGACTGGTTACGCAGCAGCGTTCACGGACGACTGCGCAACGGACGGTACGATTACTCTGAACTTCAACGAGAACAAGACTTGTACGATTACGAACGATGATATCGCGCCGAAACTTACGGTCACCAAAGTTGTTGTCACGGACAATGGAGGTACGCAAGTCATCACAGATTTCCCTCTCTTCATTGACGCAATGAGCGTGACGTCTGGTGTCCAAAATACGACGACGATCGGCGCTCACGTCATCAGCGAGACTACAATTTCGTCCCAGTACGACTCTATTATCACGGGGGATTGTGATTCATCTGGCAACATCACACTTGCTCTTGGCGACGTGAAGAGTTGCGTCATCACGAATGATGACAAGCCAGCGCACATTCATGTGATAAAGAACGTTACGAACGACAATGGCGGCACGAAAGTTGTCTCAGACTTTACTGTGAATGTTACGGGAAACAGCGCCTCGCCTTCATCCTTCGCTGGCTCCACTGGAACGGATGTCACGATCAATGTAGGAAGCTATAGCATTGTAGAAACCGCTGATTCAGGTTATGAAGCACACTATTCCACGGACTGTTCCGGTTCGCTCCTTCCGGGCGACAGCAAGACGTGCACGATCACCAATGATGACATCCAGCCCAAGCTAACCGTGACAAAGGTTGTCATAAATGATAATGGAGGAACAAAAGTTGTTGAGGATTTCCCTCTCTTTGTCGATAGTAGTGCTGTGATAAGTGGCTTTGAAAATGGTTTTGATGTAGGTACGTACACAGTAAGTGAAACAGGTTTGAGCACGTACCAAGGCACGATTAGTGGTGATTGCGCTTTAGACGGTACTATTTCACTAGCTCTCGGTGAGGTGAAGTCCTGCACGATCACCAATGATGATATTGCGCCTACGTTTACGATCATCAAGAAAGTTATCAACGATGACAATGGAACCGCAACGTCATCAAATTTCGTGTTAAAAATCGACGGACTGACGGTGATTGACGGGATTGCAACATCACTGAACGTTGGCGGCTACCGTGCGAAAGAAATTGAGGATGCTGCCTACGATGGAACTTTTTCCGGAGACTGTGATGTCTCGAATGGTTACATTTTCCTCAATCTCGCTGAGAATAAAACCTGTACGATTACGAACAATGATCGTCCACGTTTCTTCCCTAGCGGTAATGCCGGAGGAGCTGCAAGGATCCAGGGCAACGGTGGTCATCGCGGTAATGGAACCGACCAGTTTGCTGCGAAGGCAACATTTGCTTTCTCTGGAGTTCATAACACTGCACCAGGATCGTTTGGAGGCGGACCTGATGTACCACTCTCCAAGGGCGAGATTGAATATATTTGCTCAATGCAGAAATCCATTCCTGATGATGCACTCGCTTCATTTGTAGAATGGCTTGGGGGATATATGGCAGGACTCATGGATCGCGATGCCGGCATGGTGACGTCTGCCCTCAAAGATTCAACGTTCTGCGCTCCAAAGCAGGCAGCTGCACCGGTAAAAAAAGCTGATATCATCGTTCATCAGAATTCCAAAGGCGTTGTCGTTTCAACAAACCCAGTGTGGAATTCTTGCGTCAGTGGCCAAGGCCTTACCCTTGCATTGATTAGATCCAATACGGATACCTATCTCCACCGACAGGGAACCATTCGAAAGACATTCGCTAAAACTTGTCGCGACTATCACCGTGGCGATGTCAGTATGTGGGATCACCCAGACTATCCAGGGCTTGTCATCAAGCTAGATTCCAGCGGTCGCCTCGCAGGAGGTCTTCCGATTGGATTCATTGCAAAGAAGGACGTTCTAGAAAAAGTCGCAAGCAAATAATTACTGAAAAAACTGATTCCATAAACGACTCTCGCAAGGGGGTCGTTTTGTTATTCTCCGTTCCTATACATTCCGATAAACGTGATCGGATTCACCATGCCAGTTGCAGCATTGACACCTTCTGCAAACGGTACGTGGTTTTCCCCTGCTTGACCGCGATCTACTTGCAGGTGAAGGTGTGGAGCTGACGTATTGCCGGTGATACCGACGATTCCTATCGTTTGCCCAGGCTTTACGTCTTGCCCTACATTCACTGATGCTGAGTCAAAATGTCCGTACACCGAGTAATACGTTTCGCCGTTTTTCAGTCGATGTTCGATGACAACGTGTAGTCCAAGGTTCTGGGTTTTGGTCACCGTCGTGACTCTGCCCCCTGCTATCGAACTGATAGGAGTTCCTCGTGCAAGTTTGAGATCCACCCCTGCATGTTTTCCAGAACCCTCAGCGGCATCGAGATCATATTGGCCAAGGTAACGAGTGGAGTAGAAAAGTTTTGCGGTGAGCGTTGGGATACTTGCGTCAGTCACAGGATTTGTCAGGCTTGCCATTGCAACAGTGAGAGTACTCATGTCGTACCGCGGAATTGCGACGAAGTCAGATGATGTCATCTGTGCGTAGGATCTGTTCCACTCTTGTGGCGTTCGCATCGCACCCCAGTTTGGTACTTTTCCAACGGGAAACGATGTGTGATCAAATGCAGGAAATTCACTATTTGCAGGTTCGGTTGTAGGAGGAGCAGACGATGATGAGGAGTCAGCAGAGGATTGCAGAGACGAGGAAACTGCAGCAACTGGGATATTTTCTGCAGATGCAGCCGAAGACGATGACTCTGTGACGACAGAATGCTCGGATGATGCGTCCGAAGCAGTAGACTCAGATGACTCTGGAGCGGATGGATGTAGAAGTGTTGCAGATACTGGTACAGGTTTTTTCTTTGTCTCGGGCTCGGTCAGGGTTACTTTCTCGATAAATTGCAGTTTCTCGGGTGGAGCAGTCTGGACAGCTGTCTCTACGATTTCAGCGAATGCATCTGGAGCAAGAGACGACGATGTAGAAAATTCTGATGAAGCAATACGTTGCGACGTACCCTGCCTTTGTCCTACAGGAATCACTGTTACTTGTTTGGCTTCAAATGAACCAAGAAACGTCAGAAACAGTACACCCATGATCGCTCCACAAGTTGTTGAAGCAACAATGTCAGAGTGCTGTCGAGTGAGTCTTTTCAAAGCATGAAAGGCTTGCCGAAGGTGGAATTGGTATTTGTTCAATCATATTATTGTACTCTTAATGCAATAAATTGTCTATATGTCAAAATGTAACTCGTCACTGACCCCTGCATCGAAAAACTTATTATTCTTCAACAGGAGCGGGTTTCCTACCCGCGTTCGACCAGCGTGGTGATCACAGACAAACGCAGGTAGAAAACCTGCTCCCATAAGTGGAAGTGACTTCTTCAGTCGAAAGAGGCCATACTGCAAAGTCAGTGACCAGTTACGTCAAAATATGTCAGAATCATGAACTAGGCCGTAGGTCAGCCCTCCAGTTCGTGAGGACTATCGCTTGGATGTATTACTCTGCTTGAAGAGAAAATCGTGCAATTTCTTCAGTGCTCTTCCTCGGTGGCTTGTACTATTCTTTTGTTCAGTACTCATGGCTGAATAGACGACTGAATAGCCACATGGCCGAAAACATGCTGAGATGGGAAGACCTGGAAGATACTCGGCTTCCAACGTAGGTGTGATCTCACCTTCACATGTGCCCTCAAAGACATGCGTGTCTCCGGTAGCATCTATGTACGCAAGGCAGCAGATAAACACCGCTCTGCGATTTGTCTCCACTTCCATTCGTTTCAGAAAGAAATCTATCCACTCTTTATCGGTCGCATTTGACCCAGCTCCCCATCGTCGTGTCTGTACTCCAAGCTCGCCCTTGAGAGCATCAACGACGATCCCTGAGTCATCCGCAAGTGTCGGAATCTTAGCGACTTCATGATAGAACGCCGCCTTGATGATGGCATTGTCCCGGTACGTCTCACCGTGTTCATGAGGCGAATCTGCGATGCCGAAGTCAGCAGGAGTTTTGATCGTTAAGGAGAGATCAGTGAATACCTCGCTAATTTCAACAATCTTTCCTTTGTTTGTGGTGGCGAGGAGGAGATCCATGAGTTTGAAGACTAGCTTTTAGCAGCCTAGAGAGTGAACAACGGACACTGAAGCGTATTGACAAATACAATGAAAAACCTATAATGCTACTTGGTCTAGTAGACCAAGACACGATTTGTGCAGTCTTGGTCAATTCTGGCCAAGTACTGCTTTTTCACATCACGTTTGCGAAGGAGGACGTATGTTCGAGCGAAAGACCTATGTTGCGTTGCGTAGTGCAAAGGGAGTACTTCTACAAGAAGTGAAAAACAGAGATTATGCGAGCCTCCCACTCGCTGGAGTAATTGACTTCTCCTACTACGACATCCTCACAGATGCCGTGGAGGTGGAAGGAGAGAAAGAGCCGGTCAGGCTCGAAAGTCAGCCACTTGCGCACTCCAAATTACACCTTGTCGACCCCAAGATTCTGTCCAGGGCAGAAGTCCTGGAAATCCTTGGGCCGTCCGCGCCACCCTCACTGCTGGAAAGCCTCACGGTTGACGAGTACGTATTGTGCGACGTGCTAGGATCGCTACTCGGCGGTATCGGCGTTCAATTAAGGGGCGTAATGCCCATCACTGAGAACGTTGTCGTAGTTCGTACCAAGTCCTAAGCACGCGAGGAAGAAGCAGTTATCTCCGGTCGCCATATTGGCGGCCGGAGGTTTTACGATCACGATAAAAAAATTTTAAAATAAACCACCATCCAATTAAGCACCGACTTCGCTCTCCGCCATCTTATCGATGAACACCACTCTCGGCTTAGCACCGTTCGAAGGGCCCACGACGCCTTTTTCTTCCATGATATCGAGAAGGCGAGCGGCACGCGCGTAGCCCACTTTCAGCTGACGTTGCAAAAGAGAAGCAGATGCTTTGCCAGTTTCTTGTACGACCCTAACTGCCTCGAAGAAGAGATCATCACCGCCGTTGTCATCAGCGTCTAAGTTGATCATGTTTGTTCCACCTTCTACTGCACCGTTCTCACCGTCCTCCGAGTGGCCGAGCGAAATCTCCTCTGTGAACATGCCTCCGCCTGCAATCTTGATGACATTGATGACGCGCTCGATTTCTTTTGTAGAAATATAAATGCCCTGAATGCGAATGGGTTTCGGAGTCGACGCATTCATGTAGAGCATGTCACCTTTTCCCAGTAAGTCTTCCGCACCGATGGAGTCGAGGATCGTCCGTGAATCAACTGCTGAGACAACACGGAACGCGATGCGAGTCGGGATATTGGCTTTGATGAGACCCGTGATGACATCCACGCTCGGACGCTGTGTTGCAATGATGAGGTGCATACCAACGGCACGTGCCATCTGGGCAATGCGCGCGATCATTGTTTCAGTATCCTTACGGTGCTGACGCATCATCAAGTCTGCAAGCTCGTCGACGACGATCACAATGCGAGGGAGCTTCTTTTCTTCCTCTGTCTGCTTTTCATTATATTCCGCAAGATTCCGCACGCCAGCCTCCGAGAATCTGTGCAGACGACGACCCATTTCGGCAATTGCCCAACGTAGTGCCTGAAGCGCCTTATCAGACTCAGTGATGACGGGCGTCAGAAGATGTGGAATACCGTTATAGGGCATGAGCTCAACCCGCTTTGGATCGATGAGGATGAACTTGAGTTCGTGCGGTGCATTCTGAAAAAGTAGCGAGATGAGGAACGTATTCATCGCAACAGATTTACCTGCACCCGTAGCACCTGCAATGAGCAAGTGCGGCATTTCTTCGATGGTTGCCACATATGCATCGCCACTCACGCCTCGTCCAAGTGGGATTGTAAGAGGTGAAGCAGACTGCTTGAATTGCTGAGACTCCAGCATTTCTCGCAGGTACACGGTAGAACGAATTTCATTGGGCATTTCAAGACCGACGAGTGCTTTCCCTGGGATCGGCGCCTCGATTCTGAGACTTTGTGCTGCAAGTGCTAGTGCAAGATCACTCTTGAGGCCTTCTATTTTACTGAGCTTAATTCCTTCAGCAGGTTGCAGCGTAAACTGCGTGACGGTTGGACCGGGGTGCGCATCTTTCATCGTGACATCGACGTCAAATTCAGCAAGTTTCTCTTTGATTCGTGCTGCCTGCCTCTTAAGTTCAATGTCATCTACCGTGAGTTCGCTCCGCTTATTTTCGAGTAGTTCCATCTCCGGAAACTTCCATTCTTCGTAGCGCGTATCTTTCATCTCTAGAAGCTCACGTGACTTAGCTTTGGATACTGCCTGTGCCACTGCTTTTCCGGAAGCCTTTGGAGAATTCTCCGTTGCGAATGCCGGACGAACGATGTTGATGTCAGGAGCATCCGTACTATCGCGTTCAATGAGGTCAATTGCCGCTTCAGCCAGAACTTGCGCGTCGTCTTCATCCTCTTCCTCGTCGTCGTATTCCGTTTCCTTCTGCGCCCTGCGAGTTCTCTCTTCTTTTACGGTCGTGAGTCTCTTGAAGATTTCGGGAATATCAGGCTCAAAGGTAATGAAAAGACCGGCAATGAAGAGTGCCGAAAGCATGATGTAACCAGCGGAAGCGCTGAGAAATGCGGCAAATGGAAATGCCATCATGAATCCGATGGCACCGCCGAGCTCACTGCGGCTATCGGCAAAATCGTTCATCGGGGAGGTAAGCTGGACGATACCGAGAAACGCAGCGAGACACATCGAGAGTCCGACGGATCGCTTCAGCTCGATATTCGGAGAGTTGCCGATCATGAGTAAGCATCCAAAGAGGACGAGCGCACCCGGAAAGAGAACGCGCCAGCTACCCATGAAGAACGTAAGGGCTTTATTCACGGCAATTCCCATTGGTCCAGGCGCAAGAAAGAGCACGATGCCGAGTCCAATGGCGACAATTGCTTTCACCTGACGACGCGTGTGATCTTCCAGCTGTAGATCAAGATTGAGGTCGTTCTTGCGGGAACGACGTTTGATTCTGCGTACTTTGGTCTTTCTACGTTTCTTGGCCATCGATCAGTAGTATACGATAGCTTGTGATGAAGTGCATCAGCTTTTTTTGGCTTCTATACAGTCTGAACAGACTCAAACCCCAGCTTGGCAAGTTTTCTCCGAATCTCTTCTAAAGCACCTTCAACTTTTTCTGGATCAGCTCCAAGCGATCCGTGAATGGTAATTGTTACTTTTCGCGTCTCAGGATCAGGAATCGGCATGCTGATGGTTTTGCCAGTTTCTTTCACGAGTGTCTTTCGCATCTCCACGGTTTCTTTTGGCGAAAGACAGCGTTCTGGGGCTATTGCTTCTAGTTTTGTGGTCATGACATGGGTGAGGAAGGCAGTGGCCATTACATACCTCTGAAATTCAATGTCAAGATTTCTCTCTCATACGTCTAGGTAACGTGAAGTTTCTCAGATTTTTTACGTGCTCCCGATAATCGGGAGAATATGAAACTACTTCGCGCCAGAACGCAGGAGAGTGATCCTGCCTGATTCTGTGCGCGAGCTCATGAATGATCACGTACCGAAGAATCTCTGGTGTCGTCAGTAGTAGGGGAGTGGAAAGTGCGATGACGCCGCTTCGTGAACAGCTCCCCCACCGTGAGCGCATACATTTCATGGTAACTTTTGCAATCGGTACGCCAAATGTTTCTGCATTGATGCTGCAAACAAGCTTGTCGATGTTTTCTCTTTCGGACGACGCGAGGAGCTTCCAGAGAAATTTCTGAAACGTTTCATCATTCGTGGCAACACCTCGGATGACTGACCAGCCACCAGAAATGTGCAGTGCTTTCGTACGCTTACCATCATGGACGTGAAAACTGACGACTGAGCCTGTGACAAGCGTCAGATGCACGATCTTCTCTCCTCTCAAAAGTCCGCGGAACGGATCAATGCGCGTCGTGTGCTTTTCTCGTACAAACGCCTTTGTCATTCGCCTGAGAAGCGTATCGATGTGGCGCATTTCTTCGAGTCTCGGAAGATTCCGCGCTAATCGGATAAGAATTCGCCCGTCCCTGAGCGTTGCGCGTGAATTTTTGTTCGTCGTTCGTTCGATGCTGTACGGGATTCCATCCATGCAGTCATTGTACCTACTCAAAAGTCGTCTGGCGTTCTAAGATGAGAACTCATGACGAAAATCCTCATATTCGGCGGCACTGGCTATCTTGGCGGTAAGCTCAAGGAAATTTATCCGGATGCGCACACGCCGAACGTTGATATCGCAGATCCGGTTTCTGTTCGGGCAGTCTTCGATGATGTGAAGCCAGACATCGTCATCAATGCAGCGGGAAAAACTGGCAAACCAAATGTAGACTGGTGTGAAGACCACAAAGAAGAAACACTTCGAGCAAATGTGACGGGACCTCTGGTACTCCTTGAAGAGTGCATGAAGCGAAACGTTTATTTTGTTCACATTGGTTCTGGGTGCATTTTCACAGGTCCGAAAACTGGTGGTTACACAGAGGAAGATGAGCCAAATTTCACAGGCAGCTTTTACTCACTGACAAAAGCAATGAGCGACCGCTTGCTCAAGCCATTTCCTGTCTTGCAACTTCGTATTCGTATGCCATTTGATGGTACGACGAGCAGCCGAAATTTGCTGACGAAGCTCAGAGGATACAAGCGCGTTCTCGATGAAAAAAATTCGATCACGTACATGCCGGATTTCTTTGAGGCATTGAAAAAACTTGTTGAAAAGCGCGCAGTGGGAATCTTTAATGTTGTGAATCCGGGTACGGTTTCGCCGTACGACATTATGGTTCGCTACAAAAAAGAAGTTGATCCAACGCATGAGTTTGAGCGACTGACAGTCGAACAACTTTCTGATGTTGTGAAAGCAGCCAGAAGTAACTGCGAGCTCAGTGGAGAGAAACTCGCAAAAGAGGGGATTGTCATGCGCCCGTCAGCTGAGGCGATTACGGAAGCATTTGCAGGCTTCCGGGGGGCATAGTTTTGAGTAACTCGTCACTGACTTTGCAGTATTGCCTCTTTCGACTAAAGAAGTCACTTCCACTTATGGGAGCAGGTTTTCTACCTGCGCTTGTCTGTGATCGCCAACACTGGTCAAACGCGGGTAGGAAACCCGCTCCTGTTGAAGAATAATGAGTTTTTCGATGCAGGGTCAGTGACGGATTGCAGCGTTGCTACTTGCTAAATGCATAAAAATATCATTAAACCAGAAATTTACTCAATATTAAATTAACCACTTAATGGCTTTATAGAGAGACATAATCGTTTATTGACATTTACAGTATGATAAGCTAAAATTTAGGTAACCTAACTATTTAAATTATGCTACATATAGGTCCTGTCACTGATGACATTGCACAGCTTTCCTTTGATCTGGGACGTTGCCTTCGCCAGAAAATGCTTCAGTGTTCCGATAGCGGTATGCATATTCCGCAAATGCATGCTCTTCTTTTCATACAGTCCAAACCTGGGATCACGATGAAGGAGCTTGCAGGTCTACTCCGTGTTACCTCACCGTCAACCACATCATTTGTCGACAGACTCGTAAAGCTTGGGCATGTACGACGCGCACGTGATGTAACCAATCGAAAACTTGTTCGTCTCTATCTGACAGACGAAGGAGAAACGTCTCTCAAGGTGACCATGGAAAAACGTCGAGACATGCTCCTCGATATTCTTTCCGTGCTTTCGCCGTCAGAGCAGGAATCTCTCAGAACCGTTATGCAAAAGCTTATAGCCAATTGTTCACTCTAATCTTTCCTTTCGTATTCTTATCATGACACCACTCCGTATCTCAATCTTCGATAACATCAAACGCGTCTATCGCTACCTTCGGGCTCATCTCAAAAGCACGATCGCAGTTATCGTTGTTCTTCTCATCGCGTGGGCTGTATATGCAGTCACACGTCCAAGCCAGCCAGTCTACGTCACAGATACGGCAAAACGTGGAGATCTGCGGCAGGTTGTAGAAGCAGTGGGAACAGTTGTATCAGAGAAAGATCTCCAGCTTCAATTTGCATCCATTGATATCGTTTCCAAGGTCTATGTCAAAGAAGGTGACACAGTAAAAGCAGGGCAAAGACTTGCATCACTGCGCTCAGGAACGCTCTCAGCTGGTATCTCGAGTGCGAGTGCAAATGTGCAATCTGCACAGGCAGCTCTCACCGCCCTTGAGCAAGGAAGCAGGCCGGAAGACATCGCCATTGCTGAAGCAGCAGTGAATAACAAACGTGCAGCCCTCAGTGTTGCTGAGCAGACAGCTGAGAGTGCCAATGCAAATCTTCTCATTGCCGAATCGCAACTTAGGACTTTGCAGCTTGAAGCTGACATCAGCCTTTCGGGTCAGGTGTCCACCGTCGCCAGTACCATTTCTCAGCAACTTGCGACATCAAAAACGGCTGTGCTTGTCATCAAAGGCGTCTTCAATGCCAATGATGTGAATGATGCAATCGTCAAAAATCCGCAGAGTGGATACGACTCGCTTCAGTTCAACATGAATGCAGTCGAGACAGATATCGGACTTGCGCAGTCTATGGGTGCTCCACTGAACTATCAGGATGCACTACAAAAGTTACAGCGTGCGCGAGGACTCGTTTCCAGGTCTGCTGATATTGCAAATCGCTCCTATGATTTGATCGCCAATCTTTCTCTGACATCGTATTTTACGAACTCATCGAGAGAGACAAATAAAACAACAATTGCAGCACAGAAGTCCTCCGTACAGAGTGCGCTTGCGACCATAGATGCGACGACGAAATCTTTGCAAGATGCGTCTGCAGGATTCGATACGAGAATTGCAACACAGCAGTCTCAGATTGTAAGTCTCACAGGAACGCGTGATCGATCCAAGTCCGATATCCTTACGTTCAAAACATCACTTGCAATTGATGAAGCGCAGCTAGCACTCAAAAAAGCTCCTGCCCGCCAAACCGATATTGATGCAGCTCGAGCACGAGTTCGACAGGCTCAGGCAGATCTTTCCCGTGCAGCTGCACAGTTTAACGATACGATTCTGACAGCACCTGTAGATGGCACGATTACACAGGTGAATGTGAAAGTCGGTGAAGTGCGTCCGACGACACTCCCATCGGTGACGATGCTTGGCAATACGCCGTATCGCATCGAGATGTTTGTGTCCGAAGTTGACATTCCAAAAGTGAAACTTGGTCAAACAGGTTCTGTGACATTGGATGCATTTCGCGGAAAACAAATTCCTCTACGAGTTGGCTACATCGATACAGCAGCAACGGACAAAGATGGCGTTCCAAAGTATCGATTGAAGTTGGATTTCTTTTCGGTACCGGAAGGTCTCAAAGTAGGAATGACCGGTGATGCTGAGGTAACGACTGGCGAGAAGAAAGATGTCATCACCGTTCCGCTTCGATCTGTCATCGAATCTTCTACGGGTAGTTCCATCGTGCGTATCCTCCGAAAGGACGGCGTGACGTACGACCAGAAATCTGTAACAACCGGCATGGAAGGCCTAGGAGGAGCTATTGAAGTTGATGGCATCAACGAAGGTGAGGTTGTTATTGTTCTCATTAAAAAATAATGGTTGCAACTACGCCCGTTCTCATTGAACTGAAAGATCTGTGTAAGTCATACGAGAATGACGGTGTCTCGACGCCTGTTCTCTATGATATCAATCTCAAAATTGCCAAAGGAGAATTCGTCGCCATTATGGGTCCATCGGGATCAGGAAAATCAACACTGATGCACATCATCGGATTTCTGGATGGATATTCCTCTGGTCAGTACTTGTTTCAAGGCAAACTCACACATACTTTTAATGACGATGAGCTTGCGCGCATTCGTGCCACGCGCGTTAGCTTTGTGTTTCAAGCATTTAACTTGCTCGCGCGAACAACAGTTCTTGAAAACGTCATGCTTCCGCTCTTGTATCATCCAACCATTCCAGTGTCTGACCGTGTTTCGCTCTCTGAAAAAGCTGTAAAGACCGTTGGTTTGGCGGATCGTATTTCATTTCTCACAAGCCAGCTTTCAGGTGGACAAAAGCAGAGAGTGGCTATTGCACGTGCTCTGGTGACAAATCCAGATGTCATTTTTGCAGATGAGCCCACAGGCAACCTGGACTCTGCCTCAGGTGTCGCGGTCATGGAAGCTCTTCAAAAGCTCAATGAAGAAGGTCATACAATTATTCTTGTGACGCACGAACGTACGACGGCAGAGCACGCAAAACGCATCATTCACATTCGTGACGGTCGCATTGTCTCCGACTCGTCGGATTTCAATCGTGTCATCGCTACAGAAAAGAATCTACTTAAGTAACCCCTTTCACTGCCATGCGACTCAGGGATATCACGCACGCGGCATTCAGGGGTGTGACTGTGAATGCGATGCGTTCACTCTTGACGATGCTAGGGATCATCATTGGTGTCGGTTCCGTTGTACTCATGAGCTCTGTGGGCCAGAGCATGGAGGGCGTCATTCTTAGCCAGATCTCTAGTCTTGGACCGAAAAGCATGGTGATCTTTCCTGGGCAGGTGGGTGGGCCCCAAGGAGTGTTGTCTGGTTTCGATAGTTTAACGTTTGAGGATTTGCGAGAGCTCGAACATCTCAAGACGATCGAAAGTATTGCACCAGTTATTTTTATTCCTGGGCAAACGTCGTATGGTTCACACGAAGGTTCACCGCAAGTTTTTGGCATCGTTCAAGATTTTTTTCAGAATCAGAGTATTGTCGCAAAAGAAGGCCGATTAATAGATGCAGAGGATATTGATGGTGCGAAAGCAGTTGCGGTTCTTGGGCACGACACGGCTGAAAAATTCTTTGGATCAGTTGACCCCATTGGCAAACGCATCAAAATTGGCAATAACCATTTTACCATTGTCGGAATAGCAGCCTCACTCGGTTCCCAATTTTTTCAAAATGCTGATGAGCGAATTTATGTGCCTTTTTCTGTGGCGCGCAATGTCACAGGTCAGAAGTACGTGAATTATATTACCCTGAGAGCCACTGATAGTTTTGATCTTGCCTTCGATGACGTTCGGAGTCTTCTTCGGCGTCGACATGGGATTGATAATCCTCAAGATGACCTCAAGAAAGATGATTTCACCGTGCGATCTTCTGAGCAGGCAAATCAAATACTTGGCTCGGTTTCGATAGGTCTCACGATGTTTATCACAGCCATTGCAGCCATCTCTCTTCTTGTCGGAGGCATTGGCATCATGAACATCATGCTTGTCTCTGTGACCGAAAGGACGCAGGAGATTGGCCTTCGTAAAGCGTTGGGTGCACGCGGGAGGGATGTCCTCCTGCAGTTTCTTCTGGAAGCAATTTTTCTGACCATCATCGGAGGAATTATCGGCCAGATACTTGGCATAAGTTTGGCATGGATTATTGCGATCATTACGCAGAAATTTCTCGCAAAGTATGTCTTTGCTGTATCTCTCAGCGCTGTACTTTCGTCATTCTTCATGGCAGTTGCTACGGGCATCGCGTTTGGCATTTCGCCTGCACGCAAAGCAGCAGCACTACATCCTATTGAGGCATTGCGGTACGAATAAAGCCCCTTCCGTTTCTACTACCCCTACCTTTCCCTCTTGCTCCTCTCTGACACATTCCGTACGGCGACCACTGCGATTCTCGTGAATAGAAATCGCTCACTCCTGACGATGCTCGGTATCATCATTGGTGTTGCTTCTGTTGTTCTCATGGTGAGTATTGGACGGACGTTTCAGAGCTACATTTTGTCCCAGATTGAATCTGTTGGTACCAACATGGTGGAAGTCATTCCGACAGGCCTTGAAAAATTTGGAGGAAATCTTACCGGCTTGTCGTTCGATGATTATATTGCCGTGAAAGGACTTTCGACGGTCGAGAGAGCTTCGCCAGTCATCCTTGTGGGTAAGCCAATTTCCTACGGTAAAGAAGAAATCACTCCCATGATCATGGGAGCGTACAGTGACTTCTCGGGAAATTACGGTCTACGCGTCGTACATGGTCGCGAGCTGTCGTCCGCGGATGAACAGGGCGCATCGACCGTTGCAGTGATCGGCCCTCAAACAGCGGAAGATTTATTTGGCAATGCAGAGCCACTAGGCAAACGCATCGCAATAGGCGAGGCAACATTTACTGTCATCGGCGTTCTTGAAAAGAAAGGTTCACTACTACTGCAGGACTTCGACAAAATGGTGCTCATACCTTTTACCACAGCGCGCTCCGTTACAGGTCAGCGGCACCTGACGTACATAGCCATGCGCGCGGTTGGTGATCCTGCACTTGCAGTGCAAGACATCACGGAGCTTCTTCGACAACGTCATCATATTAAAAATCCGGAGAATGACCCCGATAAAGATGATTTCATCGCACGGAGTGCGGAGCAGGTCACAGAGACAATAGGTACCGTCACACTCGGCCTGACGGTATTCCTCTCGCTTGTCGCGGCTATTTCACTTCTTGTGGGCGGCATCGGCATCATGAACATCATGCTTGTGTCTGTGACAGAGAGAACGCGAGAAATTGGCCTACGGAAGGCACTGGGCGCAAGGAGATTAGATATTCTGCTGCAGTTTCTCTTTGAGGCCGTCAGCCTCACTGTGACCGGGGGAATCATCGGGCTTATACTTGGTGCTTTTGCTGGATGGTTTATGACGCAGGTTGCCGCCAGAGTGCTGGGAGAGATTCATTTCATCTTGTCTGGTTCGTCTGTGGTTCTGGCACTTGTGATGGCTGTAGGAACAGGGCTTGTCTTTGGAATCTTTCCTGCTCGCAAAGCGGCCAGCTTGAGTCCTATGGAAGCTTTGAGGTACGAGTAACAAAAGCAGCTGGCTCTCTTGTACTGCGATAAAGCGGCCAGGATCTATTATGTATGTTCAGTGCACCCTTCCAGGGTGCGATCGTTCTTTGTGGATAGGATCGTTTACAAAAAAAACGCCACCCCGAGGGATGGCGTTTCTTGATTCCAAGAGGAAATTAGCAGTCACATCCGTAGACTGTCTGGCGCTTGTTCTCTTTGCAACGCCATGCAGCCTTTTTGACGAGGTCCTCGCATGACTTGGCGAGAGCATCGCAGAAATCACCGCCGCAGCGGAGACCCATCTTAGAAAGAACTTCCTTTACGTGAGACTGAACGATCATGGGAAATAGGGGAAGAAGTAGTAGATGGACGAGAGTTTAGAGTGCTTCCATGAGTCTGCACAAGGCATATTGTGTCTGGAATTGACAAGGAAGTGATAATTAGCGGATTTGCTAGATCAGAAAAATACACGATTTCTTGGTGAAACGCTCTACGGTATGCGACTCTTTGCCGATGTATCCGAAAATGCCGGGACAGAAAGTACGAATACCCGCGTCACGGCGAGGAGCCATGTCGGTCGCAACCGACTGGCGCCTTGAACCGTGTTGGTGCGTTATGCTTCGAGACGCATTCGCTGTGTGCTCCTTGAGTGCCATCAAGGGGCTCATGCTCCTCAGCATGACAAGCACCCATAGATTTGCCGTCCGTGCGTCTGCCACGTATGATCTGCGGGCTCTTTCAATTCGTTCAATTATCGTTGCTATCTGTGGGTCGGTAGCAAAGTGGCCAAATGCATCAGACTGTAAATCTGACGGCTTATGCCTTCGAAGGTTCGAATCCTTCCCGG
>CAZFCB010000015.1:0-28143 GCA_964517585.1 uncultured Candidatus Peribacteria bacterium
TAAAAAAAAGACCCCGAGGGGCCTTTGTTTTTGTTTTCTGCGGGTGTCGTCATTGCCGTGAGGCGTTGCCGATACGCAGGGAACTGTTTGCGGGGAGATTCCCCTCGTCTGCTGTGCTTTGGCCTCTTGTTTCTCCTCGCGACCTCACGAGGTCCCCGGACCGGTCTTTTCAAGGTGTTACCACGCAGGAAAGACACTGGGGAGTTTTTGGTGCATCGTCCGGCATACGTCTCATGGGTCGGACGACGACATTGCAGAGCAGAGAGAAAGATGGCTACAAGAGAACCGAGCGTTGCTATACCCAGAATTGTGCAAGGATTGCAGATGTGTGGCCGGGAGGAACGAGTCAGAACTGCTAGGTAGACATCTTTCTCTCTACTGACGACGGTGGTGTGAAGGAACTTTTTTTGCCGGGCCCCCGGCAATCTGTTTGTTTTTGTTTTCTGTTAGGGCTCTTTTGTGTGCGTATGTGTTTTGAACCGTGTTCTTTTCCGTAGGGTTCATCGCATCGTAGTCGCTCTAAAAAAAACCGCAAGTGTTAGGGCTCGCGAGATATTGGATCGCATGTTTTGAATACAATTTGTATACGTAATGTGACATTGAGTGAAAACAGCTGTCGTAAGCCGTTAATGCATTAAACCCCCCCCAGAATTCTTTAGCAGAGTCTCTTTATCACTTTGACACAGAAGGATTGAGCCTGTCTGCCGGTAGGCAGGGATGAGGCGGTTGTTCGCTACTTCACTTTGCTTCCTCCGCTACTTCAACCTCTTTCGGTCCACCAAGGACAACTGCCTTGATCCTCCGTACTCCTGCAGAGCTACTTTCCTCTTTCTGAATCTTGAAGCTCCCGAGCATGCCTGTGCGGGCAACATGAGGACCGCCGCAGATCTCTTTACTAAACGTACCCATCGTGTAGACCTTCACCTTGTCGCCATATTTGTCACCAAAGACACCGATGGCTCCCTGTGCCCTGGCTTCATCGACCGTCATAACGGAGTAGCTGATCGGTGCATCAGATTTGATGGCTTTGTTCACGAGATCTTCCACCTGCTTGATCTGCTCAGGCGTCATCTTGTCTGGATGATGAAAATCAAATCGGAGACGCTCGGCAGTGATGTTGCTTCCTTTCTGTGAAACATGATCGCCGAGCACGTGGCGCAGTGCAGCGTTCAGCAGGTGTGTTGCAGTATGGAGTTTTGTTGTTTCGTCACTGTGATCGGCAAGGCCACCTGCAAATTTCTTTTCTGCTCCGGCGCGAGAAAGTATTTGATGATCTTCAAATGCTTTTTTGAATCCTGCTTCCTCTATCGTTTTTCCGCTTTCCAAAGCCATTTCTTTGGTCATCTCGATCGGAAAACCGTACGTATCATAGAGATGAAATGCGTCGATCCCTGCAATCTGCGCACCACTTTTTTCAGCGATTTTCTGAAAATGTTTCGTGCCTTCTGCGAGTGTTTTCATAAATGCTTCTTCTTCTTTCATGAGAGTTTCATCGATGACGGTCTTGAGGGTTTCCAGCTGTGTATAGAAATTTCCGTACTGGGCTCGCACAGTGTGTGCCATGTACTGAGAAAATCCGGAGAGCTCCACGATCTCAAGTTTTCGTGCGGACCGAATGGCTCTGCGGATAAGACGACGAAGTACGTATCCTTGATCAACATTACTCGGTCGCACACCGTCTGCGATGATGAAACTTGCGGCTTTATAGTGATCAACAATGATGCGTGCATCGCGCGTTGCATCAGCTTCGGGTTTGTTCGTCTTCATGAACACTGCTTCGAGCATCGGACGGAAAGCATCCGTGTCATAGACACTATCTACTCCTTGAAGGACACACGCGAGACGTTCTAACCCCAAGCCTTCATCAAGATTTTTCTGCTTGAGAGGCGCAAACGTGCCGTCCGCTTGCTTGTCGTATTGGATGAGCACATCGTTACCAATCTCCATCCAGTTCGGATCATCAGTCGCGGGATTACTGCCTGGATGCGGTAGCTCTTCCTTTCCGACCCAGTAGAACATTTCAGTGTCTGGACCACACGGACCTGTGTGACCTGCAGGACCCCACCAGTTTTTTGCTTTCGGGAGGAATCCGATTCGTTCGTCTGGCACACCGATTTTTCTCCAGATGTCTGCAGATTCATTGTCTCTTGGCGCATCGTTGTCACCTTCGAAACACGTCACAGCAAATTTTTCTTTGGGGATGCCAAGCACGCTTGTCATAAATTCATAACTCATTGTGATCGCTCCTTCCTTGAGATAATCACCCATACTCCAACGTCCGAGCATTTCAAACATCGTGAGGTGTGAAATGTCGCCGACTTCATCGATGTCTTGGGTTCGTACGCAGAGCTGCACATTACACACACGTTTTCCCATCGGATGAGCCTGCCCCATGAGGTAGGGGACCAGTGGGTGCATACCTGCAGTCGTAAAGAGGACTGTCGGGTCGTTTTCGGGTACCAGTGAGGCCCCTTGGATCACGGCATGATCCTTTGACTTGTAAAAGTCGAGGTAGGCTTGCCTGATTTCAGCAGTTGATCGTGGGGTCATAGTGTAAGTAAAATGGCTGACCGAAGCCTACGGAAGAAGATCTGTCTGAGCAAGATCGTTTCGTATACTTCCTCACGTATATCACTCCAGAATTTCACGTTCAAGAATAACAGAACAATTGACAAAATAATGAATAGACATATAGTGCCTTTCTTATGCTTCCAGAAGTACCGTGCATCCCAGGCCTCGTCGGTTGTGATGATGGCGGTTTTCAGAATGCAGGATCTGAAAATACTGGAAGCACCTCATCGTTCAGATTT
Organism: uncultured Candidatus Peribacteria bacterium; assembly: GCA_964517585.1. GTDB lineage: Bacteria > Patescibacteriota > Gracilibacteria > Peribacterales > Peribacteraceae > JAGORY01. Next base: position 2,811 of record CAZFCB010000015.1, read on the forward strand.
TCTAGTGCAAGCAATGGATCAATATTCGGTACCACGAATACAAGCAGCTTAAATTCAAGTAGTAACAATTCACTTCGTTTCAGCTCTTCATCATCGGTTGGTGCGAATCTGTCAGCACGGTTTGGGATCAGCACTAAGCGCATAGCTCGGTATACCGTGAGTACCGTGAATCGTGGTCAACAGGCAGCAAGTGGATACGTTTTTTCGCATGGACCGTTACCGACTGGAGCCATGTTCGATCCTGTACGATCATCAAAAAACTGCATACAGGCGGGCTCTTTTGTACAGTGCACACTTGATCTTAATGTCGGTGAATCCAAAAGCCCGGAGATAGTGTACACAGTACAAGATAGTTTCAGTTGTGCCATTGCACGCGCTCTGCAGTCCGTGAAAAAAGTGAGCGGTACTGGTGCTGATGACGTAGGCACATCGGTTAATTGTGTCATCAGTCATGAAACGTCTTCGGTATTTTCTTCGTCAGAAAATTCGTCGAGTATTGCGACAAGTGCATATACCGGCTTTTCTGGATCTGGTTCTGCGTTGAACCAATTAGGCTCTGTGAGTAGCACGAATAACGGTTTTCCGACTGTTGTCGCGCAGAAAGATGATTTTGGAAAAGGCAAAGGCAAGGGCTATAAACCATCTCCTCAGCCTCGAGCCGGAGCAGCATCAGACTTTTTTTTAGCGCACATCACGCAAGATTCACTCCTGACACCAGTGCGTCGCGAAAGAAATAACAACAATTTTTCGTGGATACTTTGGTCAGCTTTTCTGCTGGCTTTTTTATGTACTGCGATCGGCATTGTAATATATCGCAGCAGGAAGCGTCTTACATGAATGTTGAACAGTAAATTTAGCCACAATTTTGGCGTTTGACAATAGTAAGGTTATTCGCTACTATTCCCTCCTTTTTGTCACGATCCCTCTTTTTCCTCCCCCACCCCCATGGAACTGAAGAAACATTTCTCGTCCTTCGTTCTTGCGTTGATGCTCCTTACGCAGCTCAACGTGTTTGGGATACAGCCGTTTGCACCGATTTTCGAGCAGACATCCGCCAATGCGAGTGGTGACTTTCGGGACGAATCAGCAATGCCGAAGGGGAAAACGTGGATTATCACGATCACGTGTCGAACTGCAAATGGAGGTGAGCAGACCTATGGTGGTACGAACGAAATCCAAGTCCCGAACTTAGTTGCAGCTGCTATTGCTCAGAAGAATCTTAATTTTACCCCTCCTCGATATCCACTCGTCAGCTCAGAAGGAGGCAGTTACACTGGCGGCCAGTGGGTTGTCGGAAGTCCTGAAACAACAACGCTGAATGCCGTCTGCAAGATTCTCGGTAGTCCGACAGATACGTATTCCTCATTTACCTGTCGTGATGGCGAAAGGACTGCGAAATACCCAAATGGTAAGTGTAACAATGACACACCGCAGAATAACTCCATGAGCCGTTTTGTCGGCACGTTTTCCATTCCTCAGTGTCAAGATGGCATCGATAACGATGGCGACGGAGCAATAGATCTTCAAGACTTCAGCTGCCAAAACAACCCAAATGGCAATGATGAAACGAATCCAAAAGCTCAGTGCCAAGACGGCATCGACAATGACGGTGATGGCAAGATAGACAGTGCCGATCCACGCTGTCACACCGATGGAAACCCTCATAATCCAGCTTCCTACAATAAGCAGGATAACGACGAAGGCCCTCCAGACACGCAGTGTAACGATGGCCTCGACAACGACGGCGACGGCGCCATCGACCTTGCTGACTTCAGTTGTCAGAATAATCCGAATGGCAACAATGAAACGAACCCAAAATCACAGTGCCAAGATGGCATCGACAATGATGGTGACGGCAAGACCGACGGAGCAGACCCGCGCTGTCATACGGATAACAATGCCAATAACCCTGCTTCGTACGACAAACAGCGCAACGATGAAAGCCCGAAAGATACGCAGTGTAACGATGGCATCGATAATGACGGCGACGGAGCAATAGATTTGCAGGACTTCAGTTGTCAGAACGATCCAAATAACAATGACGAAACGAACCCAAAGGCTCAGTGCCAAGACGGCATTGATAATGACGGTGATGGTAAGACAGATGGAGCTGATCCTCGCTGTCACACAGATAACAATCCAGCGAACCCAAACTCCCTAAATAAGCAAGATAATGACGAAGGCCCCGCTGATACGCAGTGTAACGACGGCATAGACAACGACGGCGACGGAGCCGTCGACCTTGCTGACTTCAGTTGTCAGAATAATCCGAATGGCAACAATGAAACAAACCCGAAGGCTCAGTGCCAGGATGGTTTGGATAATGATGGTGATGGCCTCATCGATTCCCAAGATCCGGGATGCACAGACCCTCAGGACAACACAGAAAACAGTGAACCTGCTCCTGCTGTTGATCTGAAGATTAACGGCCAAGATAGCACAGTGAACGTGCCTGTCGGAACGGCGGTAACACTCTCATGGACGTCAACAGGAGTGCAGCGTTGTAATACTGGCAACAGCAACCTACCTGGCTGGGGACAAAATCAGCCTCTGCAGGTTTCAGGAAGTGCACAAGTGACTGCATCACAAAATGGCACGTACCACATTCAGTGCAGCAAAACCTTGACCTCGAATTTTGTTGCTCAAGATTCCGTCGCAGTGACGGTTATTCAGAAAAGTCAATGTAACGACGGCATCGACAACGACGGAGACGGAGCCATAGACCTTCAGGACTTCAGTTGCCAGAATAATCCGAATAATAATGATGAAGCAAACCCGAAGGCTCAGTGCCAAGATGGTTTGGATAACGACGGTGACGGCAAGATAGACAGTGCCGATCCTCGCTGTCACACGGATAACAATGCCGCAAACCCCAACTCTTACAACAAGCAGGATAATGATGAATCGCCTGCCGACATTACAACGCAGTGTAACGACGGTATCGATAACGATGGTGATGGAGCAACAGATTTGCAGGACTTCAGTTGTCAGAATAATCCGAATAGCAATAATGAAACGAACCCGAAGGCTCAGTGCCAAGACGGTCTCGATAATGACGGTGATGGTTTCATCGATAGCCAAGACCCAGGTTGTACGAATGCCCAGGATAATGATGAGGGCCCCTTCAATAGTCCTCCTGTGAAACTGACGAATGTCGCCGTGAACAATTGTTCGGTGACAGTGAACTATACGAAACAGTTCTCAGCATGCGCACATCTTGTTATCGCAAATGGATCGTCCAAACTTCATGTCCAGAATTTGTTTTGTAACCAGAGCGGACCAGTCACAACTCAGCTTTCAAACTTTCTTCCACCGTTTGCACCGGGGCTCAGCGTGAAACTCTGTGATGGCAACAACGAAAGTTCCTGCAGCTCTCCGGTGACTGTCAGTGGAGGCGGAACGTGTAGTCCGGTGACGCAGTGTAACGATGGCATAGACAATGACGGTGACGGCGCCATCGATCTTGCTGACTTCAGTTGTCAGAATAATCCGAATAAAACCGATGAAACCAACCCGAAAGCTCAGTGCCAAGACGGCATCGATAATGATGGCGACGGAAAAATAGATGCAGCGGATCCTCGTTGTCACACGGATAACAATCCGAATAATCCTGCTTCCTACAACAAGCAAGACAATGATGAATCGCCTGCTGATATTACAACGCAGTGTAACGATGGCATCGATAACGACGGTGATGGTACGACTGACTCGCAAGATTCAGGCTGCTCTGGTCCAACGGATACGAATGAAGGTGATGGACCTGCCGATGTGCAAGTGACAATGGTTGGACCTTCGACTGTTCAGAATGGTCAGAACGCCAGCTATGTCGTAACGGTACGAAATAATGGTCCTGACGCAGTAACAACACCATTCACCATGCGAGACATAGTTCCGAGTGGTTTTGTGTATCAGTCACAACTTTCATCGCCAGGATGTTCTCAGAATGGAGCCGATATTATCTGCAGCGGTATTACCCTCGGCATCAATCAATCACGTGATTTCAATCTTGTCTTCAGCGTTTCTGTACAGACCGCTTTCGAACCGAATTTTTTCCAGAGACTGATAGGACTCAAGGCTGTTCTTGCAGCATCATGCGGACAGAGCGTGACAAACACTGCAATTGTTCATCCGGGCCAGCCAGACCCTAACAACGCAAATAACACTGCTTCTGTTGTCACGCAGATCACGTGTCCACAACAGACTGCAGATGTCTCCATCACCAAGTCGGGACCTGTCAGCATCAATAACGATGCCGCTCAACATTTCAATTACTCTCTCATTGTTGCCAATAATGGCCCAGGTTCTGCGTCGAATGTTGTCGTATCTGACAATATTCCTCAGGGGCTTTCGATCACGTCAGTGCCACAGGGTTGTACGAGCAATGGTAACTTTGTGAGCTGTTCTCTTGGAACCCTCGCAACGAATACGCCTCGCACACTGAGCATTGGCGTATCAGTTCCTGCCCGCAGTCCATATTGTAACCAGACGATGACGAATACTGCATCGGTCACGACGACCACAGCTGATGCAAATCAGCAGAATAACCAGTCTTCTGCGCAGACAAACGTCATATGTTCTGCGCTGCAGACAGACATTTCCATGACGAAATCTGCGCCAGCAACATTGACGAATGATGTAGCTGCTTCTTTCAATTACACCCTGAACGTCATCAATAATTCAGGAGTGAGCGCAGCAAACGTCATCGTGACGGACACCGTACCGCAGCCACTTGTCATTACGTCTGTTCCCTCTGGCTGTAGTTCAAATGGCAACACCATAACGTGTAGTGCAAGCACTCTCGCAGGTTCCGAGAGCCGACAGTACATCATAGGTGTGTCAGCGCCAGCTCGTTCTGTCTGTGCCCAGACAGTGACCAACACTGCCTACGCTACGACGACGACGCAGGAAACGAATCCTCACAATAACCAAGGTGCTGTGCAGACGAACTTTACGTGTTCTAACCAGAACGCCAGACTCTACATCACGAAAGATGGTCCAGCGACGGTAAACGCTGGAGGTACGATTACGTATTCTTTCACCCTCCAAAATACGAGCGCTTTCACTGCGCCAGACGTGAAAGTCTCCGACTACTTCATTGATTCGAGTTCTAACCAGATTCCGTCTCCGCTGACGTTTGTATCATCGTCCGGACTTCCATGTTCCTTCAATGCACAAACCAGCAAAGTGTCATGTGCAGCAGGGGATATGACGGCTCATCAGTTCATTTCGTTTACGATGACATTCCAGACTCCTGCACATGCGCCGCAACTCTGCAGCCAGTCGATCATCAATAGAGGTGAGGCAATGTCGAGTTACAACACAGCAACACTCGATGCTGATACCGCTACGACAACTTTCATTTGTCCAACAGCGCAGTTCAGTGCCACGAAGACTGCAGACGTTCAGACAGTAAAACCTGGTGAATTTATTGTGTACACTATTGTTACGACAAATAATGGTCCAACGACGCAACAGGACATCAGAGTGGTGGATGCAGTGCCGGGTAATCTTCTCTTCGTCCCAACAGGCTCAACAGCCGGATGCAGCCAGGTAGGTGCAGCTATCTTCTGTCCTTCTCTTAGCTATAACGCATCGCAGTCTCAAAATACCGTGCTTAAGTTCCAGGTGAATCCGTCTGCGCAGTGTGGCGGAAACATCGTTGTAGATAACGTTGCTGGCATTCAGCAGAATAATGCACAGATTGCACAATCCAATCATGCGACGACTCCGGTGCAGTGTGTCCCTACGTCCGCAGATCTTCAGGTCACACTCATCGGCCCACCGGTTGCAAGCCCTGGTCAGAATGTGACGTACGTTGCGACGGTCAAAAATAATGGTCCGTCTGCTGCGACGACACCATTTACGCTGAAAGATGCTATTCCAGATAGCTTCATCTTCGTACCCACAGGTTCTACACCAGGCTGCATCCAGAGCGGTACGGAAATTGTGTGTAGTGGCATCACGCTCACCGTTGGTGAGCAGCGTGACTTCACCTTCATCTACAACGTTCCACAGACGATCTCAATGAAACCGAATTTCTTCCAGAAGATGATCGGACTGAAGACCGTTCTTGCAGCAGCAAGTTGTGGTTCTTCCGTGACGAATGTCGCCACAGTGTTCCCATCTCAGACAGACCCAAATAGTGCAAACAACACCGCATCAGTCGTCACGCTCATCCAATGTCAGGCTCCGCAGTTTGCGGCAACCAAACTAGGCCCCACGAATATCAGTCCTGGTGAAGTTGCCACGTACCTCGTCAACGTTACGAATACTGGTAACTCCACTCAGTCCAACATTCAGATGTATGACGATGTACCCACTGGACTGACGTTTGTTCCAGCAGGTTCCACTGCAGGATGTTCTGTCACAGGCAACCGCGTTACCTGTTTGCCTCAGACATACACGCAAGGTCAGTCAGCGTCGTTTACGCTGAAATTTATGGCTCAGCAGAATATTGTCTGTAATTCACATGTGCTCAATCAAGCATTCGTGACGAAGAATAGTGTGATCGTGACGCAGTCGAACCAGACAAGTACTGCAGTTCAATGCACCATCCCAAGGCTCGATATCACAAAGTCTGCACCGCCAACCGTCAATGCTGGTGGTACGATCACGTATAACTTCACACTGAGAAATACGAGCACGACGCAGACTGCAACGCAGGTAGAGCTCTACGATTTCAACATTGACGCTCAAGCAAATCCGATCACGCCATACTTCACATTCGCATCTATTTCTCTCGGATCATGTGATCCTGTGGATACGCAGGGACGCATTCACTGTAACCTCCCAAATCTAGCGCCAAGTCAGACTGTAAACTTCACGATGACATTTACTGTTCCAAGTAACCAGAATATTTGTAACAAGACCGTCATCAATCAGGTCGATGTCTGGACACAGAATGACATCAATAATGCAGACTGGGATAAAGCGCAGACAGTTGTTCTTTGTCAGTCTCAAAACGCGGACATCTCCGTCGTGAAAACTGGCCCGTCCTCCGTTCCATTTGGCAGCAACGCTGTCTATTCCTTTGCAGTGAATAACGTTGGCCCTGCTACTGCCACAAACGTCGTGCTTCATGAAACAATTCCCCCACTTATGACGTACGTGTCGGCTACTGGTGCCACCTGCGCACAGGTTCCGAACACTCCGCAGGTGAATTGTCAGATTGGCAGTGTCACCACCGGTAATCCTGTAAACGTGCAGATGACATTTGGCACCAATGCACCTCCACAAGACTGTGTACCTGCGACGGTACCAAACACCGCCAACCTTACATCCTCAAGTGTTGACCCACACATGGCAAACAACACGAGTTCGGTTCAGACGACTCTTACGTGCCCCGTGAACAATACGGCTGATGTCAGCATCGTGAAGAGCGCAACCACGCAGAGCGTTGTTCGCGGAGGTTCACTTACATATAACGTACTTGTCTCGAATGCAGGTCCAGCGCCTGCTGCAAACGTTACCTTCGTTGATCAGATTCCTGCAGGAATGACCTTTGTGACGAACACGGGAAATGCAACGTGCACTCCTACTGCTTCACAGGTGTCATGTGTTCTTGGCACGATGAATTCTGGTACATCACAAACGGTGTCTCTCGCCTTCGAAGTAACGCCGCAAGTTCCAGTGTGTACGCCAGGCACAGTCCTCAACCGCGTTGGTGTGACGTCTTCCACGACAGATCCAAACGCTGGAAATAATACGAGTAGCGTCGTGACACCGGTCACATGTCCAGCCGAGCTGGCTGCGGATATGGCAGTCTATAAATTTGGACCGCCAACTACAGTTCGTGGTCAGAACATTACGTACTCGTTCCTTGCGGTTAACGTTGGTCCAGATACTGCACACAATATTGTGATCTCTGATCCGATTCCAGCAGGACTGACGTTTGTCTCCTCATCGGGAGGAACATGTTCGGTTGTTGGTAACGTCTTCCAGTGTACGGTCGCAAGCCTGCCTTCTGGACAGTCCACACAGCTTATTTCGGTCACATTCGCAGTTCCGACTATCCAGAACTGCACCGCAGGTTCCATCACAAATACTGCGACGATAACTGCAAGTACGTTAGATCCGATCGCGACAAATAATACGAGCACTATTCAGACTCCTGTGACGTGTCCAAGTAATGATTCTGATCTCGCAATCGTGAAGACGGGTCCAGCAACCGCAATTCGCGGCCAAAATATTACGTACTCTCTTACCGTGACAAATAACGGTACTTCGGCAAACCCGACGACATACACCGTCACTGATCCCGTGCCTTCGGGTATGACATTCGTTCCGACAGGCAGCAGTGCAAACTGTTCCTTACAAGGTGCGAACGTTGTCTGTACCGGTTCGCTCGGCTTTGGCCCAGGTCCACAAAGTACACAACTGTCGCTTGTATTTAACCTCACGACTCTTGCAAGCTGTACGCAGACGACAGCAACGAACACAGTGACTGTTACGGGTTCCAATCCTGATCCGGTCAGTACAAATAACTCAAGCACTGCAACGACGACAGTCACCTGTCCGAGCGTTACAAGTGATATCGCAGTGACGAAAACAGGACCGTCGAGCGTTGTCCGTGGAGCAACACTTTCGTACACAATCACTGCCGTGAATAACGGACCAAACAGCGCTACGAATGTCATCGTCAGTGACTCTTTCTCCTCTGAGTTCACCTATTCTTCTGCAAGCGGTGCAACCTGCTCAGCTAATGGCAATGTGCTGACCTGCAGCTTGGGTAGCATGACGTCGGGTCAGAGTACCCCGATCACGGTGATTTTCACGGTTCGGAACACCAGCGGAACATGTTCCGCAACGACCGTGACAAACACAGCAACGATTACATCTGACACTGCTGATTCGAATACTGCAAATAATACGAGCAGCGCCGTCTCGACGCAGCTGACATGTAGCGGTACCGGCGAGATCTCCGTTTACAAGACAGATAATCGCTCCACGGCAAACGTCGGAGACAGACTCCGTTACAGCATTATTCTTACGAACAATAATAGTACGGCAGTCAGTAGCCTCCTTGTCACAGACAACATGCCATTCGGCCTTACCGTCCTTACGGTCTCCGATGGAGGAACAGTCAGTGCACAGCAGGTGCGTTGGACAGATATCAGTGTTCCCGCAAACTCTAGCCGCACGCTCTACGTCGACACGGAAGTGCGAAGCGATGTCGGTAATGGAACGATCATCAACAATACGGTTGATGTCAATGGACGGACTGCATCCGATCAGACGACGATCTACAATAATACGTACGTGAACCCTCCGCCTCCTCCGTACTACAATCCTCCCCCTCCGTACTACAATCCTCCCCCTCCGTACTACAACCCTCCTCCGCCGTATTATAATAATCCTCCGCCTGCGTATTACAATCCTCCACCTCCGTACGTGAATCCTCCACCTCCGTATGTGAATCCTCCTTCCGTGGTCTACCCACAGACGGGTGACACGGCAGTCGATCTCTTCGGAGCAAAGAATGATGCATCGAACATCACTCCGGTAAACCCTGCGACTCCAAAGAATGATAACGGATTCTCTGCCGTCTTCTACGCCACTCTCCTCGCTTTCTTCGCAGTCGGTTCAGCGGCAGCAAGCAGATTCGTAGGACTCGGACTCTAATCAAGATTTTGTTCATCACTCCGCTCCCGGAATATCCGGGGCGGTTTGATTTGCAAATATAATAAAATATGTTATAATAACATCAATACAAAAAAAACCATGTATCTCAAAAAACATTCAACGTTCCGACAGTCGTTTCTTGCGGTGTTCTTTACTATGAACATCATAGCTGTTGTGGCTTTGGTGCAAGAGAGCCAAGGTTCACTGCTTGTCAAAGCAGAAACACCGAATGCTGCGCAAAGAATTTCAAAAAAGAGAATATTCGAGCCAGACATCGATATGAGTGCAGCGATCGATCAGCGTCAGGCAATGCTAGAACAGACATTGCACGTTAGTTTTGTTACAAAACCGGGTACCGAACCGCTCTCTACTTTTGATGTTTCACTCAAAGAGAATCCGCTCTGGATAGTTTTTGATGTACAGGGAAAGACGGCAAGGGCTGCCATCGATCTTGGTCGGATCACGCAGTATCTCATTAGCTATCCACCGCTGAATATTCTAGCGCCTCAGTCGTGCATGCTTCTTTCGACATCGACGGACGAACAGGGTGTTCTTCGTGCACAGACAGACTGCACTGCAAAAAATGGTTACGTCATAGATCAGAACGTGCTTGCTCGCACCATGAAAGATGCATTTGAACGTGGTCAGGATACCGTGGAATATGTTCTCTCGCCGGTTGATGGAGTGATGATTGATGCGCAACAAGAAACGCAGATACCGATGAAGCTTCTTGCAACTGGTAAGTCCACATTTGCTGGTTCGGGACTTTCGCGAAAATCGAACGTTCGGAAAGCTCTCAATGAACGTGTTCATAACATTCTCATACCGACAGACGCAGTGTTCTCTTTCAATGACACACTTGGCACCGTATCTCTGTCGAAAGGTTGGCACATGGCACTGACAATTTTTGAAGGTGTGAATCTACGCCCAGCACCCGGAGGCGGTATTTGCCAAGCTTCTACGACTGTGTACAGGGCTGCGCTCGCTGCGGGTTTCCCCATTGTGGAGCAGAAAAACCACAGTCTCTATGTTACGTACTACGAAAAATTTGGCGTCGGTCAGGATGCGACCATCTTCCCGGGAAAACAGGATTTCAAGTTTGCAAATGACACTGGAGCGCCACTTCTCATACAGGCTTACAACGATGGCGATGATGCATACGTTCGCATCTATGGTCAGGATGATGGCCGTAGCGTTTCGGTCACAGGTCCATACTTCGGAAAAACAGCGCCGAAAGATCTCCTTGAGAGCGGTAAAATACTCAGGAATAACGAAATTGGCTGGGTTCGCACCGTGACGATGCAGGGTAGTGAACCAAAGCGGGAAGTATTCGTCGCTCGGTATAACGCCATTCCGAAGTCACTCTCCTCAAGGTGGGAGGTGACAACACTCATCACTCGTGGCGATGTGATGAGGAGCATCGTTGCTGCAGAATCTTAGGCTGCTATTTTCTTTTCGCTGCCACGGCTCATCTTCCACGTCATGATTGCAATTAGGGCGTAGAGGGAACCACCAAAAATCTGGAGAACGCTTGGAGTGGCTTCGTAGCCGACGACGATTTTTGCGATGCTAGCGATCAACGTGTCATCAGCAAGAAGCCAATTTGAATCCCACGCCTGCATGGAGAGCAGCGTGATAGAGCCTGCCTCATGGAATTCTCCGATGCCGTGCATTGTGAGGCCCGTTCCCAGAATAAGCAGGAAAATACCAGTGACTTTGAAAAACGTGTGGATTGGGATGAGTCGGACCCCTCGGAGCATGAGTGAGGCAATGCCGATGGCAATCACGATGCCGATGCCGACACCAGCAAGCGTGTGGACATTGGAGGAGCTCAAGAGTGTTGCATGTATTAGGATCGTCATTTCCGCGCCTTCTCGAGCGGTGCTCGTGAAGCTGAGAAAAAAGATGCCGAGCGCACTCCCGCCTGCAATGTGTGCGGCCATATTCTTCTCAATATGTGCCTTCATGGTTCGTCCGGACATCGCCATCCACCCAATCATCCAGAGAAGAAGGCCTGCTGCTGCAAACATCATGATGCCTTCGTACACTTCCTTCGCTTCATCTCCGAGAGAAGCTGCGTACGTGTTCATGAGCCATGCCAGTACAATACTGAAGATGATACCGGCACCGACGCCTGCCCACAGTGCTGGAATGTAATTCCGACGCTGCGAACGCTCGAGAAACGCTAGCATGACGCAAACGACGAGAGAAGCTTCGAATGTTTCACGGAGAGAGATGAGCGCTGCAGTTGACATGGAAGTAGAGGAATGCGCGAACACGAACTTGTTCGCCGCTAGTAGACGCAGCATAAGCACGAATCAGGGGTTGCGCAATGCCTACCGAAAGCCACTTTATGCTATCGGCAATCTGACGGTGACAGTTGTTCCTTCGCCTTCCGTACTTGTCACGAATACTCGACCATTTGCTTGTTCGACAACTCCTTTTACGATGTAGAGACCAAGTCCGTTACCGTCTGCTTTAAATTTTGTTGCGTTTTCTCCACGCGTAAATTCTTCAAACATCCGATGCAGATCTTTTTTAGGGATGCCACAACCTTTGTCGATGACAGAAAATTCAGCATAATGACCCTGCCGTTTGGAGCGCACCGTGATTGAGCTATCGTCCGTGGAAAAATCCATGGCATTTGTGAGTAGTTCCAGTGCGACACCTGAAATCAGTTTTAAGTCTAGTTTCATCGTTATATTTTCTTCGAGATCCAGAATGACGCGCTGTCTTCGCGCTGCTAACTTTGGTGCAGATTCTTTCACGACCTGCTCTAAGATGGACGCGAGGGAAGCAAATTCTGGGTTGTATTCCACCTTACCTGCATGGACGAGATCAGCGTTCTTGAGAGTCTTCATGATCGCACTCAGCCGTTTCACGCCTTCCTGAATATTGGCAATACTTCGTTGGATGGATGCAGGTCCTTCATCTTCCAGTTCTTCCAGAGACCAGCTAATAATCGTCAGTGGCCCTCCGAGTTGATGGAAGGCTAACCTGAGGAGTCCTGATCGTTCCCGTTCTAATTTTTCGAGTGATTCCACTCTCCTGCGCCACACGAAGAGTGAACTACCGGCACCTAAACACACGGATGCAAGCAAGATAAGAAGGAGTGCAATTGGCGAGAAAATACTATGACTGATACTTGTAAATTCATCCGCGCTCATATCAATGCCAAGAACAGCAACCACCTGCCCATTACTATTGTAGATGGGCGCGTAGCCAGAAATACTGGAACCCCACTGATCAGTCGCGATGTGTTCATCCACTGCGGGATGGAGAAATGCTTCGATGCCAAGTGCTGGCCATCTCCGCCAGTCATACATGTCACCGGGCACGGATGCGACTTCATCGTCATCCACCACGCCATTGCCGTTGAGATCAAGCTCAGCCTCTGTGAGGGCGAGATCACCATCTGCGACGAATTCCAAAAAATGTGGATCATCAGATTTCCGCATGATGTAGGCAAACTGCACATTGGTAATGTTGTCTTTCATGGCTCGCAATTTCTGCACTGTTTCTTTGAGCGCAGGGGATGACTCCAGAGTGTCGCCTTTGTGGATTGCATCAATAGTCTCTCCTTGAAACTGCATTGCAGCTGCTGTCGCGGTGCTTCTGAGTTTATCTTTGAGTTGCTCTTCCATGATCTCCCTTCCACGCAAAAAGAAGAGTAGCCCTGCCAATATCATGATAGCCATAATAGAAACCGCGACCGCTGCTATTGGTAGCAGCACCTTGAGCCGTGTTCTGATGGGAGATGTGTATTCCATGAGTTTCTCATAATTGTATCATAAAAATGACGAAAGTGCCATTCTTCGAGGTGTCACTGTGACTGGCATTGTTTTTAGGATCACCCAACAGGAGCGGGTTTCCTATTCGCGCTTAGCACATTCATCAATCTAGCCAACCGCAGGAAAGAATCCTGCTCCTGTGGGTAAAGGTACTTTGCTGACGTTATGTCAGCTGATACTTGATTCTTTCGTTACCTTTTTTCACTTCATTCGTTATACCCTGTGTAGGAATCCTACTTCTTACTATCTTCACTCCATGGACTCAGTCGAACTGGCTCACATTACGTCGTGCCAAAGCGGGCACCTTGAAGACTTCGATCCTCTCTATCTTCTGCATGTCGATGCCATCTACCGGTATCTGCACCGACGCACGCTGAGTAAAGAGGTATCCGAAGACCTGACAAGTACCGTGTTCCTGAAAGCCATGGAATCCATTCGTTCTTTTCATCCCAGTAAAGGAGTGTTTCGTGCCTGGCTCTACCGCATTGCCAGAAACACGCTCATAGATTTCTATCGGAGTCACACCCAAAAAACGGTCAGCATCGAAAACGTGTGGGACCTAGCCTCCGATGATGTCACGTCACTCATGGCCGAGCGTTCCATGGACGCACAAAAACTCCACGATGCGATGAAGATCCTGAACCCGGACCAGAGAGAAATAGTGATGCTCCGAGTCTGGGAAGGGCTTTCCTACGCTGAAATCGCTGACATCACTGGCAAGTCCGAAGGTAATGCAAAAGTTATTTTCTCCCGTTCTATAAGCGACCTTCGAGCAAAACTTCCGTCACTGCTTCTCTTACTTCTTTTCCCGCACTCACTATGAAAACGTCACTCAAAACATTTCTCACCGATCTCTATGAGATCGACCCAACACTGAAAGCTCATGAAGCTGAGATCATTCCGCTTGTGGAAAAACTTCTCGCGTCCGACCCTGCGCAGGAACCCGATACAGAATTTGTGAAGCGACTGCGCATGCAACTACGCGAGCGTGCGGCAGAACTTTCAACTCCTGCGACAAGCGGACTTTCCAAGTGGATCTACGCTTTTGGCGGAGCACTCAGTGCTGCTGTCATCATTCCAGTTGCATTCGTCGCGATGAACAATATGAAGCCAGCAGTCAGGATCCAAGATTCTGGTTCACCGGATCTCTTTGGTTATAGCATTGCAGACGCAGGGAAAAACGCATTTGGTTCACTCAGCGCTTCACCAGATTCTGGGATGATGTCTGAAACTGCGAACAAAGGAATGTCGTTTGGCATGGGAGGAGATGGAAATGCGGTATCTGTTTCCTCACCCGAGGCTTCACAGGGGATGGGTATGACAATAGAGCCCATGCCACCCGATGCTTCCCGTATGGACGCCAAGATGATCGCGCCATACCCGATGACGAAGTACACGTACGTCTATAACGGTGCACTGCCGGAACTCACCAAGACCGTTGCAGTCTACAAACGTAACTCTGTCGGAAAATCACTGCCGCTCTCTGCACTTGGCTCGAGTCTCGGCATTGGCAGTATCGATGTTGCGTCTTTTGCAGGACTCAGAATTGAGACGATCAATTTCAGCCAACAGAAGCCCTTTGGTTACGTCCTCACCGTGAACCTGAAAGACGTGTCAGTCTCTCTGGATGCGCAGTGGGACCAGTGGCCGCAGAGCACATGTCAGACTGAGGCATGCTTTCAATCCGAGCGTCTGAAACTTTCCGATATTCCACCCGACGCTCAGCTGATCACTATCGCACATACGTTTGTGAAAGATCACGGCATCGATGTATCGCACTACGGAAAGCCCACTGTCGATACGCAGTGGAAGCGCGAATATGACCTTGCGCCCAACAAAACTGACGCTTGGATTCCAGATCAAATCCGCGTCTTCTATCCGTTGGTGATCGATGGACACACCGTCTCAGATCAGTCCGGTACGCCCTATGGGATTGCTGTGAGCGTGCACGTCAAAACGCGCAAAGTGATGAACGTCTACGGCATCATGTCACGGGACTACGCGAAGTCCGAGTATGAAGGTGTCTCTGACACGAAGGACATCACAGAGTATCTGTCGAAGCTCGACAGTTACCCATGGATGCCAGAAGGGGATCAGAAGGACGTGAAGACCGCGACCGTCACACTCGGTGAACCTGTCTTTGGTTACACGGTGTATCAGAGGTTTGAAAATTCTGTGTACGAGGAACTTCTGGTGCCGTCTCTCTCGTTTCCCGTGAAAGACATTCAGGGCGGAGATGCATACTTCTTCCGTAGAACCGTTATTGTGCCTCTTGCAGCAGACATGCTGAAAGACCAAAACGGCGGAGGTATGCCGATGCCGCTGGATAATGTCAGGGCGATGTAATCGGAGTATTCAAGGCTTAGAACCGCCCTCGAAAGGGGGCGGATTTTTTTGTTACTCTCTTTTTCCTTTTGCAGCTATCTAATATTACATCTAGTGGGTTGGACATCAAAAAATTCTGAATCAAAATCAGGGTAAGGAATAATGATCAACAATACAGTCAAATAACTCTTTCATGATCACAAAGTAAGGCCTTTTTTCTGAAAAACAAATGAGTCTGAGAGTACTAAACTTTCGTGAGGTTCTCCTAAAAACACGCTTCATCCTCCGCCCGATATATCCGCGCAGACTGCATGATGAAGTCTCGCCAAAGAGGTGCTGCAACCGTCAGCCCGTCTACCAATGGATCAAGCACAGCATTATCCGCATTGCCGACCCATACTCCGACAATGAGCTCTGGCGTATAACCCAGAGTCCACACGTTATTCACGCCATACTCCGTACAGCGGCCAAATTCATCACGCTGAAAACACACGTTACTCGTTCCGGTCTTCGCTCCGGTATCTATCCCCGGAATCGTCAGCATATCTCTCCAAAAGCCTTCCGGGCGGCTGCCGGAGTCTCGCAGAATTTCATCGACTTGGTCAGCAGCATCCCGCAACATCGCCTGTACGGGTTTTCCGAAGCTCACCGGCAGAATGCGCTTGCCTTGCCTGTCTGTCACCGAACACAGCACGCGAAGCGGACGATAGATCCCGTGATCCGCAATCGTCGCATACAGATTGATCATCTCCAGAAGCGGTACTTCGGTACTGCCGATCGCCATCGGCCAGCCGAATGTAAAACCGGGATTTCGCACGAGTTGCCGCTTTTTGTATTCGCTTGGTGTTGTCATCCCGAGTCTTTCTGCAAGCTCGAGAATCGTATCTTCCCCACCAATATCCAGAAACGTGCGAATTGCTGGGATGTTTCTGGACCTCGCGAGTGCCTCTCGAACCGTGATCGCTCCACGGTAGCCGCCTTCGTAGTTTTTTGGTGCATCCGTACCAATCGTGAGTGGCGTATCAAGCACGATGCTGTCTGGCGAAAATCCTCGCTCGAACGCCGCAGCGTAGATGAGGGGCTTCAACGACGAGCCCGGTTGTCGCGGAGACTTTGCCATATCAATCTGCCCTTCACTATCTGTCGCAAAGAAATCAGTATTCCCAACGTAGGCGACGACTTGTCTCGTTACTCTGTCCACGGCAACAAGCGCGACGTTTTTCGCTCCTGCTTTCTGGAGTACATCTTGATGACGTCGAATCACGTTCTCGGCGATGTTCTGGATCTGTGGACTCAGTGTCGTGTGCACGGTAATTCCTGCCGCTTCCCATTTTGCAGGCGCAGCGAAAGACACAAGTAAAGATTCGATCTCGTCTCTGATCCAGAGGGAAAAGTGCGGAGCACTGATAGTATGAGCAAACGGTGTGAATGTGATCTTCAGAAGATCTGCAGACGCTTGTGTAAATTCTGCATCCGTGATGAAACCAAGCCGCAGCATGGATCGGATCACTGCATCGGATTTTCCGGGGATACGCACAATGCCAGATTTCCCCGACATTTTTTTGGGAAGCAAGCCTGTTGAGACGATGTCGAGGTCCAGCGTTGTATTCGTGATCTCACCTTTGCGAATGGCTCGCAGAGTTTCCGTGGATACTGCGCTTCGGACATGCGGTCCGTACGGACTGAAGTACGACGGCCGCTGAGGAATGCTGACAAGAACTGCAGCCTGCGCGATGCTTAGTGTTGTTGCAGGAACACCAAAGTACATCTTCGCCGCTGCCTCTATGCCGTTGATGCCGTTACCGAAACTTACGCCATTGATGTAGAGCGTCAGAATCTGATCTTTTGTGAGTTTTGTTTCCAGTCTGCAGGACAGGAGTATTTCATACATTTTTCTGGTCAATGTTTTTTCACGTGTCAGGTACAGCATCCGCGTGAGCTGCTGTGTGAGTGTGGACGCGCCTTGCAGCTGATCTTCGAGGAGATTTACTTTCATCGACCTCAGGACTGCGCGGAAATCTACGCACATACTGCGTTCCATAAATCGTTCGTCTTCAATGGCGATGACGGCTTTCTTCACGATCTCCGGTACGTCATCTCCCTGCAAAAAAATTCGGTTCTCACCGCTGCTGAACTGGTAGAGCGTTTCATCGTGCCTATCGAGAATTTGGATATTCTGCCTGAAATTCAGACGGCTTACGTCCAGCACGGGTCCTGCCTGTAAAAATGCGATGTACAGAACATACAGACCTGCAAGCAGCGCAGAGATGAGTGCGATGAATGCAAGGATCACATGTACCCACACCGAGGAAAGCCTGTGACGGGAAGAAGAGGAATGCAAAGTACACGACTATACCCTCTAGAAGGGCTCGTGTCAGCGCGTTACTTGATGGATGTCAGGAAATCGACGATGGACTGTCCTGCAATATTCGGCCATGTATGCGGGTAGTACTTCCCACGCTCATCGGTATTGATCGTATGCGGACACCAAAGAATATGGTTACCGCCAGCACACTGTGTTTGTCGGATGCAGTTGAGCGCAGAGGGGCCGGTATTTTCCGTTTCCCATGCGCAGAAATTTGTCGTTGACCGAAGTTTTCGTACTGCTTCCGCACCGCTGAAAGGCGCAAGCGTATCGTTCGGATTATGCACGATCATGGCAGCCGAAGGACCCGAGCATACGGTTTGTACAGAATCACCACCGACAGTTGCCGATGCCATGACAGCACCTCCGCGAACACACGCCACCGAGTTTGCCATCCACGCGCCGAGTGAATGTCCAGCGACTGAAATACGATCCATATTGATGCAGTAGTCAGATGCGAGTTTTTCGACGATGGCATCGAAGAATGCGATGTCGCGGATCTCGTACGCCTTATTCCCGGGATCAGCCCATGAGTATGTGCCGTTGCCGTTACTGAGTGCTGCTGGGTACACGATGAAACTATTGCGTGCGGCTCGGTCTAAGCCCATGTACGCCCTGACCTGCGCGTTACTATTAGTTCTGCCATGAAATGCAACAATCAGAGGCGAAGGATCATGAGAGACATAACCACTTGGTATCGTCACAAGAAAGTCTCGCTGGATGCCATGAACCGTGACGGTGCCCGGCGTCATGACGGGCGGAGCTTTCAGACATCCTGGGGAAAGTTTTGGAACTATGCGTTCGTCTTCGAATCGTAGAACACGCCACAAAAGATCTGCGGCTCTCTCTCGGGTGAGTGGTGCCCACGGTACGTACGAGTGCTGTGGCATGATCTCAAGTCTTTCAAGCTCTGTAGTGTATGGCGTATACCAGTCTTGGCCGGTTGCTTCTGTGACATCATGACCATACGCATTGAGGACGATTTTGATCGCCTCTGCGAAATTGACAGGTTCTGCAGGTTTGAACGTGCCGTTTTTGTAACCGCTCACGATGCCGCGGTTTTTTGCAGCACAGACGTACGGCG
Source organism: uncultured Candidatus Peribacteria bacterium (assembly GCA_964517585.1). Taxonomy (GTDB): domain Bacteria; phylum Patescibacteriota; class Gracilibacteria; order Peribacterales; family Peribacteraceae; genus JAGORY01. The sequence continues at coordinate 21,997 of CAZFCB010000015.1, forward strand.
CAAACCATTCAGTCGGATTCACGTCCGAGAAACACCGCCGACTCACAGGCACGACATCGCTTCGTCCCTTGAAAACGATCTTGAGCAATTCTGCACGATTGATGGTGTCTGTCGGCTTAAAATTCCCGTCGGGGTATCCGCCGAGCACATCTTTTTCTTTCAAATACTGCGCTGCTTCGCGGTAGCGGTACCACGTATTCTGCATATCCGGAAAAGGGATAGGCGCTGCGTGCACGGGCACAACATGAACGATGAAAACGGCAATCAGAAGGCCGACTATCCATCGCTGAGTTATCACACAAAGAACTGTAGCATGTGCGGCTCACCTGTGCGATTGGCGTTATTTACGCGGCAAGATTCCTGTCCGACTTTCCAGTGTTTTTATTATTCAAAGCACCGCGATTGAGCTGTTCTTCAGTGACGATCCGAAATCCGTTTCTGCGAATACCTGCTGCCCGAATTTGTTCAGACTGCTCGGCGGTATCGACGGTGACTTGGAGCGAAGATCCTTTACGGACAGCTTTCATGTTGAGCACATCGAGCGTCTGCATGTCTTCGTCGGTGATCTGCAAACCACGAACATCCAGAGTGACTGGGCCATGTTTCATCTCTCTACCGATTTCATTATTGAGCCGTTTGCTTTTGAGTGCAGCAGTAATACTTTCGGTCTTTGTTGCATCATCCATGCCGACTACGTGTAGATTTGCGCGACTGAACGGGTGAACCTTCTTGACGCGTTCTGTCGTGTTTCCGAGCTGAAAAACACGTCCTTCAACCTTTGATTTTGGTACTTCTGCGGATTCTTTGGCCATGTTTGTATTGGGTAAACAATATTATTATACCATAAAAATATGTAAATACAAGCTCTTGGAAAAGTCCTCGGAACCCTACGTTAGGCAACCGTCTCGCCCTTGATACGCGTCAGAAGCTCAGGCTTACGGAACCAGGCGTCGATGGTAAGAAGAGCAAGTACGACGAGAATCGGAAAGTACTCCGCCATAGGCACGGCGTGTGTGATATTGGCAGCGAGAGCGCCGCCGTAGTATCCAACCATCAGAACGAAGCCTACTGTGGACGTGCGAGGAGTGAGATAGAGAACAGCGATGACAAGTTTGGCAACGCCGAGGTGATACTCAAGACCCATGATGCCGAGTCTGGTGACGTACGCGACGATCTCTGGATCATTCATCGGCATGATAAATTCCATAATACCGCTGAAGATCGTGAGAGCTGCGACGAGAAGGGTGCAGATCCAACCTATAATGTTACCAGGGCGAAGTTTCATGGGAGAGGGAGAAAAATACCGGTCGAGTATAACGTATGGTAAGACCTCGCACATCTTTTTCTGGATGTCATATGCGATAGAAACGTTCTCACGATTTAACGTTCAGATGCAGGTGATGACAGGGGATTCTTTCGTCCCATATCATTACCAAAAATTGACTCTTCGATCTCTGTTCCTAGCGTGCCGTAACGTGTGTTCTGTACAAGGAGCGTCTGAAGGTGCTGAAAGAGATTGAAGTAAAATGCGACCGCAGAAACAATGAGAAGAATGCCGGAAATTTGCTTGATTCGTCCACTGTAGCGACTCACGTAGCGTACGGAATGCACGGCACTCTGCCCTCCGTAGCCGATGAGCAGAAGCGGCAGACCAGCACCAATGCCGTAAGCACTCAGGTAGAAAAATGCCTGGAGACCTGGCTCTTCACGGACAAGCGAGAAGGCAAAACCAAGAGCAGGACCTGCACAGGGTACCCATACGAGGCCCATCGTGAGACCGATGATGAATGACGTGATGAGAGACTGAGAGCCAAGTGTACCGCGTGCTGTTTGCTGCGCGTTAAGCCCAAGTTGTTGGATCTTTCCTGCTACTTTCCCCGATACTTCCATCGCAATGATCCCGAGGACTGCAGCTATGACAACGGCGATCCAGCCTCTATCGAAGAAGAACAGTCCGCCGAGCACTGCTCCAACCAGCTTGGGGTATCGGCTCTGAAACGTGAAGCCAAGACCAAAGAGTAACAACACATAAAATGTTCCAATACGAATGATGTCGGCAAGTTCGATGAAATTACTGAGAACAACTTGCAGCAGAAATGTCGATCCTACGAAGCTGACGAGCATTCCTGCGATGGTGACGAGCGGTCGCCATTTATTCCGATCTGCAATGCTCACCCCGAGAACAATCGGGATGAGCGGCAGAATACACGGGAGCAGAATTGTCAGAATTCCAGCTACGAACAGTGTGAAGGCAAGCGAGATCATCGGTTCGTAGGAAATGAAGACAAGAACAATATCTGCGTCTTGATTACGACTTGAGAAGTGTCTTTAGAACATCATCGCTAGGACCTTGTTTCTTTTCGATCATATTTCCCTCTCCATCGACTTTTACGAACGTGTGCTGATACGTTACGCCGTATTTTTGCTTCAGTGCTGCCTCATTATCGTAATTAATTTTATAGACAGTGAGCATTCCTTCACCGTTGACGTACCACGAGGTCAAAGTAGTGTCTGCAATTTTGCACGTAGGGCACCACGATGCGTGGAAAAACAGTACTTTCGTATTCCCATCTGCCAATACAGATGAAGACAGGTTTGCGGATGTAGCGTCTGTATACGCACCAACGGACATCGCTTCATCTTTCTTCATCATCGTGTCTTCGTTCTTTTTCATCATGCCATCCTCTTGCTTCATCATTGCGTCGTCTTGTTCCATGGCAACGCTTGATGCACTGCTTGCAGAAGACGAGGAAGCACCTTGTTGTGTTGGTGTCGTCGGTGTACATGCAGCGAGAAATACTACAGGGAGAACCGTGAGTGTCATGGCTAATGTTTTCATGTGTGAAGAGGGGGAAATAACTAGGGACACAGTATAGCCGAAGTAACGTTGGGGGACTAACCTAGGCCATACGATCACAAGAGAGAAATTTGCCCTTTCAGAGCTTCTTCTGCAATCTATTGTGATAAGACTCTATTTTTGTGGATTTTTCCACTCAACCATCAGGCCGATTTTCTGTTCCATCAGATCTCCACGGCGCAGAAGGGCAATTTGTTTCCGGCTGACTACCGGATAATGTCGCACACGATCAATGTACTGCGGAATGTATCGAACATCTTTTTCATCTGTGACCCAACCTCTCGCATCGAAACGAGATAAGTCCACTGGTACAGAGTACGATCGCATAATCTTCCTGCCCTTCGGTTCGGTGTATTCATGAAAATACGACATGACGAGTTCCCGCAGTGATCTGTAAATCGGATCACGGTAGCGCACAGTTCCGTGGTTTGTTTTGCTGATCGCTCCCCAGTGTCCACCGTTTTGGAAGAGCGCCACGACGTGATCATCGTCATCATCTGTTACCTTCAGATCCATGACGAGTGGCCTATGGCCTGCAAGTCTGAGGGCGAGCGCAGCAAGCATAGCGCCTTCCATACAGTGTGCGACTCGTTCCCGTAGCACACGACGTGGGGACATGTACGTTTCGCCGTCGTTTTCGAAATTCGTCGGAAGTGTATCCAAAAAATCTTGCACTTTTTCAGGCGTTCGCAGAGGCGAGAGAATGCGGAGTTCGTGCGTCGTAAGTCCGAACATGCATGCAGTATAATGGAAATAAGTGCGATATTTTTGTGTATCAGAAAAATTTCAAGTTTCTCTTTCTCGTTTCCTCATCCTCACTTATTCTCTGCCCATGAATGTTACGATAGCAGCAGAAAATTTTGCTCGATGGAATGCGGCACTTCTCACAGGTGATCCTGCAGAAGCTGCAGTGCTCTATGCGGATAATCTGACACTGTTACCGACGATGCAGTCGAAGACGATTACAGATCGTGAGGGAGCCAAGAAATATTTTGAGTTTTTCGGTTCATTTCATCCGACGGTGGAAGTTTTGGAAGAAGTTATCACTTTGGTGGGTACAGAGAGTTACATGCATTGTGGCGTGTATCGTTTCATTGTGGATACCCAGAAGGGTAACCGTGAGCCACTTGATGCTCGATTCTCTTTTGTTTGGAAGAAGCGCGGAACGACGTGGGAAATTCTGCATCATCATTCGTCTCGAGTGCTTTTGGTGACGGAGGATGGAACTCTGACGAGTGGAAGGTTTGGAGGTTCTTGATCAAGATGTTCCGAAAACGTAGGCATAGGCTTCACGTATAAATGTCTGTAGACAACAATAGGTTTGAACACACTACGAGGTGCATGATTCATGCATGAAAGTCACTGCAGCGCATATTTGCGAGTCCATCACACTCAAGCCGCTTCTGAAGCAAGAGCGTGAAAACGCGCGGATGCGGAACCCATTGGTACTTTCGTGGAGAGGTACATCAGTTGCACTTTTCCCTTTTGGCGTCGCAGTATTTTGGGATGTTTCTCTGGAAGAACAAAAATCTTTTTCCGATGAATACGAAAAATTCTTGGTACGTAAGCACGAAACGCCACTCCACGAAGTGCACGAAGTTACGGAAGGCAAGAATTACAGCTTCAATGATGATCTCATCATTGTTCCTGCAGTGTCTCTCGAAACGATTGTTGTTATCTCTGTAGTTTTAGCTCGTTCTTTGGCGCTGGAAGATCATGAAAAAGGCCTCAATGCCCTTATGAATCAGTTTCAATTACTTCATACGACGAAACATGGCTGGGGAAAGATTGGGATGTTGAACAATAACCTTCTGCGCATCAGCAGCGACGTGATGGAAGCACATCAAGTCATGTCCATCTCCGTTGCCATGTTAGATACTCCCGATATTGTCTGGGATGACAATGAGCTTCGAACTTTTTACAACAAACTTCTCGAAGAGTATGAGATCAAGTTCCGGTACACGCAGCTGACATACAAATTGAAGCTCCTCATGCAGCATGTCGAGTTCATGTTGCATTTGATGGAGAATAAAAAAATGTTTTGGCTGGAAGTTGTCATCGTTGTGCTTATCTTTGTAGAAATTGTGTTATTTGTCTTCGATTTGCTCGCAAAGTAAGTAAGAGTTTCGTCGGAAGAATACGCAATTGGTTGTTTCATTTCTTTTTGCCCAGTCAGCGTCGTGTTACACTCTTTTGGTGAAATCAGCCCTGAAAGCTCTCATCATCTTGGCGCTTGGTGGTATGACCCTCAGCGCTATTTCGTTTGTCATCTGGATCAATGTGAACAGGGATATTAGCGGCCTAGCTTTTGGTCGTATCGTGAGCGTGTCCGCTACGACCATAGAAATTGCTGATCGCAATAATGTGTATACAACAATTCTTATTGGTACAGGTACGACTATTACTAATCAGGGTTCGCCGCAGAATTCTCATATGATTACTGTTGGGCAATTTGTCCAAATACAGGGTTTGCGACTCAATAAGCACTTAATTTCTGCCGATACTATTCGGTTAATGGATTCTCCACGACAACGACTACCAAAATGAAATTACCTAAAAAACAGAAACTTATCGGCGCAGCAGTGATAATTGGTACCGTAGGATTTTCGTTACTACTTGTGTCCATTCCTTCAGACACATTGATTGGGTATTTGGGTACCAAAAATGCATACGCATTCGTGTTTCTCATTGCTTTCCTCGGAAGTATTACCACTTTTGCTAGCATTCCTTATCCGCTTATTTTGTTGAGTGTCGTTCACGGAGGTCTGGACCCTATTGCGGCAGGCAGTCTTTCTGCACTAGGAGTGATCACGTCTGACATCTGTACATTTTTTGCTGCACAACGGGGACGAGCATTACTCTCGGAGAAGTTTACAAAATCGCTGGATGCTCTTTCTCGATTCGCAAAAAAACACCCGAGGATCTTACTCCTCTGTATTATGTTCTATGGAATCTTTTCCCCAGTATCCAATGACTTTGCGGTGATCTCGCTTTCGCTGATGCGACTTTCTTTCTGGAGAGTGATTCCGTTACTCGCAATTGGCAACCTGATCTACAACATCGGTATTGCGTATTTGGGTGTCTACGCTTACGACTGGATTACGAATTTGCTGTAACCGGCGTAGTGTATATGGCTCAAAAGTGTATGCTCTCTACCATGAGCAATATTTCATACAAAACAATTCTAACGTACATCGTTTCACTTCTTGTATTGTCCGCTTGTTCCAACGCAAATTTATACTAGCTTGCTTTAATAATTTCGATTATATAGACTGGAAGAACTTCCCCTT
>CAZFCB010000016.1:0-27714 GCA_964517585.1 uncultured Candidatus Peribacteria bacterium
AGCGCTTCCCTGTCACGGAAGAGGTCGCGGGTTCGAGTCCCGTTGGCTCCGCCATCCATCATCACTTCGTTCTTCAGGACGAGAGATGGCTGTTCGAGCTTGCCCTGAGTTTTTACGAAGGGTCCCGTTGGCTCCGTCATTGTCACTTCAGCACCTCTCGCAGTGTTGCGATGATCTTCGCTACTTCTGCGCGATTGATTGTTGCATTGGGACGGAATATATTTTTCGGCGTGCCATCGGTATTCGTGTCTCCCTCGATAAGGCTGTAGAAAGCAGCGGTTGCTATTGCATGGCTGTAGGGATGATTACTTGGTACATCGCTGAATGTTGCAGGGGATTTTCCGATCGGCAGTTTCATGACTTCGAGTAAGATTTGCACCACTTCTCCGCGGGTAGCGGGTGCATTGACATCTGTATTGGGTGAGAAAACAGTGAGTCCCAAGGCTTCGGCCTCTGCGATGTACGCAGATGCCCATGAGCCCCGTGCAGAAGCATTGCGAGGAGGCTTAGATGAGAGAGGGGTACCCGTTGCTTCCAAAGCCATTTTAAGAACTTCTGCCCTCGTCACAGCTTTTGCAACGCCAAATTCTCCCGTGAGATTCCCTTGATCATCGCGGTATCCTTGCGCAACACCGTCCTGAATGACGGCAGAGACGTAGGGTGCATACCACTCAGTTGCGACAACATCTTTGTACAGAATCTCTCTCTGCCCTGTCCGCACCATGATGCGTCCTCGTTGCACTGAAATACCTAGTGGTGGAGTCTTACGAAGAATAGGCGAGTTTGTCATTCTCGATGAAGATTCTGACGATGCCATTGACTGATCTTGTTGTACTAATACCGGTGCATTAATCTGTGCTTTAAATCGCTCTGCAATCGTCAATCGTGCTGCAATCGCGAGTGCTGAGGTACTATCGCCACCTGGCCCCGCTGTTCCTGCATGTCCGCCTCCGCCACTCGTCGTTGTCGTTGAGGAAGAGGAGGACGATGATGAAGAGGGCACCGTAAACAGCCAGTTCGTGTTGCTGCCACCGTCGGTGCTCGTGCCGTCGTACGCGATGATCGCAAGGCCAGCAGACGCATTGGAGAAGCTTGGCGAAACGTACTGCACGGTCTGGGTTGCCGCACCATCAAGATCAAGAAACCACGTGTATCCTGCCGCAAGTGGTGACAGTGTCAGGAGCGCACTACTCTGACCAGTAAACGTCATATCATGGAAAATCGACTGTGTCGTGCCTGAGCCAAAAAGAATGCTCTGCGCCGCAGACGTGGAGGCAAGCAGATTGTAAAAATTGCTCGATCCTCGGACGGTTTGTGTGGTAGAACCAACAAAGTCCACCGTCGACGTGCCGTACACGTAGCCACCGGTACCCGATGCATTGTTCCAGTTGCCGGACACGCTGACGGTACGACTGTTTCCGCCAAATGTACCGCTAAGAATACTAATACCAGAGGCAGTGAGATTGCTTGCGAGTGTGAATGTGGCTGTGGAGTTGTCGCCGTCTGCGTAGCCACCGTTATACAAGTTTTTTACTTCGTCGGCCCTAAGGACGCGGTTATAGACACGCACATCATCGAGGGCACCGTTAAAGAAACGTTCGTTGTTTCCAAACCAATTACCGATGCGTAGCATCGTGAGACTGTCCGATGTGTAATTGATCGTACCCACTGCCGTCGCTGTGCCGAGTGCGACACCATTCTGGTAGAGCGTCGCCGTTGTGCCGTCCCACGTCGCGCTCACATGTACCCACACTCCACTCACGGCGACAGATGGTGTGACCTGCAGATCGATAATGCTCGTATCATCTGCTTTCCTGAGACGGAACCGTAGAATATTGGAATTTTTATGATAGATCAGCGCGTACGACTCCCCTGCAGCCGATGCACCGTGGAGCTCGGAACCTTTTCCGTACGATACGATTGTGTTTCGGTCGCCTGCGGAAGCCGAGAGGTTCATCCATGCTGCAAGAGAGAGATTTTGTAATGCAAATGCGTTGGACTGCGGAGCATCCACATGATCGTTTATCCCATTGAACCGCATGGCAAATGCATTATCGAACATCAGCGATGGGAGTGTAGAGCCTGTCCAGACTGCTCCTGTACCGTTTCGAACTGCCTGATGATTATTTCCTGAGGAATCCAGAATTGCCCCCGTGTTCGTTCCTTCGTCAAATTTCCAATACCCGACGAGTCCGTACTCTGTTGGATCTTCGATGCTCAGATCATTGATTGTCCCTGTGATTGTCGTCGTTTGATGAGTAGGTGCAGTGAGCACAACGAGACCAGACTGTGCGGCAAACGCACCCGATGTCTGCGTAATATTTCCCGCATGCACGACGTAGTTACTACTCGATACATCGAGAGTGCCACTGGAGAGTGCGAGTGTGCCCGTTGCTGTCAGACGATCGGCGAGTGTCCATGTTCCACCGACGCCGTTCATTGTGAGGTGATTAAATCGCTGCCCACCCGAAAGAATCTGGAGTGCGGACGATGTACCATCGAAGGTAACAGTTCCACTGCGTGGATTAAAAACACCGCCATTGTTCAGCCATGATCCTCCGACGGTGATACCGTAGTTGCTGGAAGAGATATCGAGCGTGCCACCGTTGAGCGTGAGATTGTTACTGACATCAAGCGCACTGGTGAGTGTGTACGTCGCTCGTGAGAGAGACGGCTGGTTGCCTGCAGCGAGAGCGGCAATTTCGCCTGTGGAAAGTGCGCGGTTGTAGATGCGAACGTCGTCGAGCGTATTTTCAACATAGAGGCTCCCCGACCCTTTCCCGCCAATATAATATGGTCCTGCAGTGACATTTGGTGAGTAATTGCCTCCGACATTGGTATCCAGTTTTATCTCCTGCCCATCCAGAAAAAGCCTATTCCCCGAATGTCCATCATTGCCTGCTGTCCGAATCCACGCTGCATGATGCCAAGCATCATTCGTAAATGTCGTCGTCGATGTTTGACCAGTTGCCCAATGTCCTACAAACAACCGATTGATCGTCGTATTATACACGCCAATTTGTGCAGCTTGACCAGCAGATGCAGAGCCCCAGTCTACAAACCTACCGTAAACACCATTGGTCGTAGCGCCGGATGGAACCATAAACCATAGAGAAACTGTAAACGTCGAATCTCCTGTTAACGTAGAGTTATTGGCTGATAGAACGTAATCATCCACCCCATCAAAACTCAAACTCCTCGCATTCGTAAAATTCGTCGGAGCAAGGGATGTAGAGAATGTTGGGCCACCCACCAGCGTTCCTGAATTACTGTACCCAGAACTATCCACAGCACGGGTACCGCTCGTCTCATCAAACTTCCAGTAGCCGACAAGCCCATCGTTCAGCGTAAGATTGTAATAATTGAGACCTGTGGAAAGTGGTGCGTAAGAGCCCGTTCCGTAAACGAGAACAGTCCCATGTGCGGTGTCGTTTGTAAAACTCGTCAGTGTTTCATTTCCTTTGAGCTGTAGTGTTCCGTAGTTCGTGAATGTCCCAGCATCTCTCAGTGTCAATCCTGTACCGCTGAGCTTCAATGATGCACCCGTGTTGATGGTGAGTGATGCAAGCGAGACTGCTCCTGTCAGCGTTGGCTGATTCGCTCGAAATGCAATGGTCACACGAGTGAATGGATCCGGAAGAATGCTTCCGCTCCAGTTGCTCGCATTTTCAAACGCTGTAGATACTGCCCCTCGCCACGCGGCCTGTGTGTGACGACCGGCTGCAAGATCGGTGATCTCTGTTTTTGTGAGCGCGCGCTTATACATGCGCACATCATCAATGGTTCCATTGAAGTACTGTTGCACGACGCCGCCAAAGACCGCAGCACCAATGGTCGCCGTATTCAATGCGATCGCCCCGAGCGAAGTCGTCTTCGTGTCTACTAACGCGCCATCGACGTAGAGCTGATGATTATTGCTTGCCGTGCTCACGATCAAGACGTGATGCCATGCGCCATTGTTGACGGCAGAGCCATTACACATATATGTGTATGTCCCAGCCGTATCGCGCAGATAGACTTTGATCGAATGATCGACCGTACATTCGCTGTCGCCATTCGAGGCTAATTGCACATGAAAGGTGGGATTGGTCAGAGAACTATTCCCCTCGCTCATGATGGTACGGTACGCGTCGGTGGTATCGGTTGTTCTTATCCATGCACTGTACGTAAACGGAAAACCGCCCGTCGGTGCACTGCCGATGGAAATGTACTGGCTGCTCCCTGCGCTGAAAATGAGGGAGTAAGGATCGGTAAATGAAATAGTAGGCGAAGCCGTTGCGAACCACGTTGGCGCATTTTGCAGCGTTCCTGTACGAGCATGTCCGGATGAATCTGCCGTACTCGTGCCAGTGCCTTCATCTAATTTCCAGTACCCGACTAAACCATCCGCACTAATCTGCGACGCAAAAACTGGACGCACAACTGCAAGCCCTGCCATGAGTATGCTCACAAGCAGAACTGCTGACGCAGGTCTCCAAGAATGTCGTCGGTAGGAAGGGGGCATCTTGGTAGGAGATTGTACTACAGTCGACGATGCATCACATAGGGGTAATTATGCTGCAGACAAAAACGCAATCGACTATGTTCAGAGTGTCCTGCCATCTATCATCACTTCGTTGAAGATGATTTTTTAACGAGACGCATCATTAATGCGATTCGTACAAAGCTATTCCCAGGACGACGCTTATCTTCGGCATCTTTCACTGTACCGGGTAACAGTACTGCTATCGAGATAGAAGCTAAATCCACATCGAGCATACCGGCAGACCGTGTATTAAAGCATTTACTACAGGCTCATAATGATAGCGTCATATCTATTGCCAAAGACATCGCATCAAGAGGCAGATTACTTCTCTCTATGGATGCAGCGGCGCCCACGCGTGCTCAATTGCAAAGTGTTTTTAATCAAAATTTTTGGCCTTTGATGAAAGCACAGTATTTTGGAGATTTAGAGAAATATTTCCATGAGGGAAAGACCGACATAACTTCGGTTGGAATGGATGAAATACGGGCAGAGTCTGGCCTCGGTAAAACATACCCTCATGGTTTTGAACATACTCCAAGCTGGCTGACTCACATACTGTTGGAGAGAAAAGAGGATGAGACCATTGCGACACTCGACGCATTTTTCGCTCAATATTAAGTGATAGCAATGGAGCTTTGGTGCTGCCGAAGCATGCTGTGCGCAGTTGCCAATCATTCGCTATACGTAATCACATCACCGTGCTTGAGTAAATTTGCGTGTACTCGAACCACATCAGCACGTCCCGCCATTCTAGAAAGTTTGTCTTGTGGAAGCTATGCTCTTCACAATGCGAAAAACATGTGCAACTTGTGGCATTGCCTTCGAGATCACACAGGGCGATTTTGAGTTTTACGAGAAAGTCTCACCGATCTTCGGTGGAAAAAAGGAGCTGATTCCGCCACCAACCCTCTGTCCACTCTGCCGCGTTCAACGACGCCTCGTTTTTCGGAATCAAACCGTCCTTTTCAAAAGACAGTCATCGGAGAAAGGGGAGAAAATATTTTCACAGTGGCCCGACAATACTTCTTTCCCTGTCTATGACAATGTCTACTGGCATGAGGGGGATTGGGATGCTTTTTCCTACCGGCAGGATGTGGATCTTGCGACATCAATCTTCATGCAGCTCAAGAAGCTCTACGATCAAACTCCGAAAATAGCTCGCTCGATTGTCTCTGGTGCAGTCAATAGTGACTATTGCAACAACGGTACGGACATCAAGAATTGCTACCTCGTTTTCGGTGTCACGAGAGGAGAAGATTGTATGTGCTCTGAAATTTGCTGGTACTCCAGAGATTGTTACGAATGCAGCCAAATTTTGAACTGTGAACTCTGTTTTGACTGTACTGCTTGCCAAGGTTCTTATGACGTGCAGAGCTCCATATTTTCCAATGATTGTCGTAATAGCTACTTCCTCATGAACTGTAGAAGTTGCGAAAATTGTTTTGGATGCGTGAATCTGCGTCATGCGAAGTATTGCATGTTCAATGAGCAACTTTCTCCGGCGGCGTATGAGAAAAATGTGAAAGCAATGAATCTGCATTCCTATACCGCGCGTCAAGAAATCGCCAAGCAGTGTTTCTCATTTTTTACGAAGCATCCACGTCCGCATGCCCAAAATACAAAAGTCGATGATGTCACTGGTAATTACATTTCCGAATCCAAGTCAGTCCACGATAGCTTCAGCGTCAATGGTGGCGAGAACATTCGTTACGGCTACTATCTTTTGACTGGTGTAAAAGACTCTTACGACTACAGTCTGTACGGTAACGGGGCGGAGCTCGTCTATGAATCCGCAATCGTCGGAGGAGGCGCGATGAATATTCTTTTCTGCGCGGGCTGCTACAACAATGTTTCGAATCTTCTGTACTGCCTCGACTGTTATAACTGCAGTGACTGCTTCTGCTGCTCTTCCTTGGAGAGAAAGAAGTATTGCATTCTCAATAAGCAGTATTCGGAAGAGGAGTACGAGCGACTCGTGCCAAAGATCATCGAAAGAATGCGCCTCGATGGTGAATGGGGGGAATTCTTTCCGTTGCCCTTCTCAGCGATGTCATATAACGCATCAATAGCGCAACGGTTTTTCCCTCTCTCAAAAGAAGAGGCCACCGAAAAAGGCGTGCTGTGGCATGAGTCGGATGCGCTCAGTATCGACGACGCTGCGGGCATCGTCGCTATTCCAGATACTGCAACCAAGCCTGCGCCCTTGACGGTTGTGAGTCCATTTTCCGGTAAGCCATACAGAATCACACTGCAAGAAGCAGAACGCTCTATGCGCTTTCATGTGCCCTTGCCGCGAGGAACGTACAACGAACGGATGGACCAAAGAATGCAACAGTTAGGGTCGATGAAAATGTACGATCGGTTCTGTGCAAAAACTGGCAAACCGATCAAAACGACAATTTCGCCTGAAACTCCGTGGATCGTGTGGGACAAGGATGAGTATGAGAAAGAGTTTTCTGCATGATTATTGCCTCGCTCTAAACAATCGTGCCACCGTGCGTGAGTTCATTAGCAAATATCTAGATATCGCTCAGAATGTCCTGCCACAAATCCTCATACATACTCAGGGAGTAACGGCCAGATCGCCTTGTGGAAATTCCTGAGTGTATCAGCAATCGCAGCGTCTTCAATAATCACTCCAACCATGTCGTCCTTCGTAGACATAAGTGCAACCTTCCCTCCGTACACCATAATTTCTACAGGGAGATAGACTCCATTGAGCATTTTTATTTTCCGCTTCTGCTTTCGTCCGCGCTTGAAAGCGATATCGGATTCCTTCGACTTGTTTCCGATTGCGAGGAATTGAATATTTTTTGCTGCGCGACGATCTGCATACTTCCACATCCATTCATGAAGTTCTTCGCTGTGCTCTACTGGAAACAAGTGCTCCCAGTCACACACTGCATAAATGGCATCCAAGGGCTCACGAATCGTGTCGTTGTACACCTCCTTCAAACCTTCAACACCTTGGTAAAATCGTACCTTTGGCTGCGTTGTCAGAGGATTGCGGATTGTATCAAGCATTGGGAGCATGCGAATGAGCTTCTCTTTACGCGCATCTATTTCCTGTGCACGGTTCGTCAACATGGAGAGCAGTGTTACTGGTGAGCAACTGACAAAATGCCGCACGCCATCTTTTACAAACTCCTGTATGTATCCGGCGTCCTTCATTTGTGCGAGTAGGATGTATGTGTTGGATCTCTTTAAGCCTGTCTTGTTTGCTATGACACTTGCAGGCTGTGCTCCAATTTCGAGGGAACAGAGGTATATTTTGGCTTGCTGATGCTTTAATCCTAGTTGCTCAAGGAGAGCAAGAATTGCTGTTTCATGCATAGTGTTGTTATAAAATGATAACAACAGTTACTGTACCATAAAATTAAAATTAATAAAATACACATCATGACTGTCGTCAATATCACGCCACTTATGAAAGCAACAGGTAGTAGTGTGCGTGGCACTGTCATGGTGACTCCTAACATGTCGGGAGTTGAAGCATGTGTACGTGATGATTGGATGTATCTTGGGATACGAACAATATGCGATATTGCTCAGGAAAAAGGAGATCGTATTCGCTCTGCTGCGGGTATTGGTAGTGGTAACGGAATCGTAGAAATAGCAATGCTCCATGCATTCGATGTCCTCGAAACCCTCTACGTCACCGATATTCTTCCTGAGATCCTGCCAAAGATTCAGTTAAATATCGACCGTCACCACGGAAATACCAAAGGAGTGAAACTATCCTATGGAGTCGGGCCGGATTGCAATCCATTGCCTGAACCTATCGATTTTATCTATGCAAATCTACCTCTCATTATGGTCGATAAGACTTCGCTGCATACGCAACTTGCGACAACAACACTCACTGATGCTTCGCGTTATATGAAGTTGAATCGGGGAGACGATGACATCCTACGAAAGTGGTCTCTATTATCACAGCTAGGATTTCTTCTCTCTGCAAAAGAAAAGTTGTGTCCCGGTGGCACGATCATCACACTCCTTGGAGGCCGCATACCGTACGAAACAATCGTAGAACTCTTCACAAGAGCAGGGCTCCAATTTCGTGAGCGATACTGCGCATTCAAGAGGCAGAGCGACCCTCAATTCCTCAGAGAATACGCTGCATATGAAACGCGTGAGCGTGTTCACTTCTCCTTCTACAACTACGCATTGGCTGCGAACATAATCCAACAGCAACTCAGAGTAATCGTGCCAGATATCGTTCCGGTTCGTGGTGATGAGTTAAAGTCTCTCATTGCCTCTGCGCAAATAAGTGCCTCAGAAGCACACTCATACGCTCTAAGGGGAGAGTCTGTTGGACACCTTGCATTTGCTTTCGAGGCTTTCCAATGATTCGACAAGGTGTACTGACTGCCATCGGGAATACGCCGCTCGTACGTCTACCGTTTCAAACACCTGCGCATGTCTGTGCCAAGCTGGAATTTTCGAATCCTGGGGGAAGTGTGAAAGATCGTCCTGCACTCTTTCTCATCGAACATGCGGAAAGAGAGGGAATCTTGAAACGAGGTGGCACCATCGTCGAAGCCTCATCCGGAAACTTCGGCATTGCTCTAGCGATGATTGGCGCTGCCAAGGGCTATCGGGTCATCATTACAACGGCGACAACCACGAGTGCTGATAAGATCCGTGCACTAGAATCATTCGGCGCAGATGTAGTGCGTTGTCCACCGACAATATTCGCTGATGATCCGGAGAATTATCGATCAGTCGCAACAGCTATCCACAGCAAAACAGCCGGATCATTCATGCCAGATCAATTTCATAATCTTCTCAATCCGCTCTCTCATTACTCCTGGTTAGGACCAGAGATTTGGAGTCAGACACAAGGAAAAGTAACGCATCTCTTCGCCGCAGCTGGGTCGGGCGGAACGGTTAGTGGTGTTGGAAAATTTCTCAAAGAACGGAATACGAATATTCGCATTTACGCGGTGGACGCGGCAGGATCGTTCTACTCAACCGGAGGCAAACCAGTACCGTATCATTTGGATGGCATGGGTCTTGATGCAGAGTGGCCAACACTCGATACGAGTGTTATTGATGATGTTATTCCGGTGTATGATGAAGAGGGATTTTCGATGATGCGAGAGCTTGCTCATACCCATGGAACTTTGGTGGGACCAAGTAGTGGCGCTGTCGCTGCTGCGGTGACTCGGTCACTTGGGAAATTCAAAAAAGGTGACACTATCGTGATGATCTTTGGCGACTCAGGACGGTCGTACTTTAGTAAAGGATATTTTTGCTCTCAGTTATCGTAAAATCCTGCTTGCGCTCCGCGCCTCAATGACTAGGATAGAACTATGAATACGTTACTCGCATCTTTGGCAGGACAGTCTTTCTGGGGAAATACACCAAAAGATATTGGAATGGCGTTACTGATCTTTGTTGCCATTATGTTCGGACTGCGGCTAGTGATGAATGTGATTACGCGCACGATGTCTCGGTACAGCTCAAGAACAAAAACACATGTAGATGATGTTCTGATTTCGTTGGTGCAACATATTAGTTTTGGAGCGTACCTCGTCACCGCTTTATTTTTGTCATCTAAATTCCTTGTTCTACCGGACATCGTCCAACGTACGCTCTTCATCGCACTCTGGATCGTTCTCCTCTTTGAGGGAATCCGCATCATTGAACGTTTCTTGATCTGCATCATTCAGTATAAATGGTTTCGACATCAGGAAGGGGACGCGGAAGGCATGATGTCCATTTTCGCACTCCTTGCACGCATCACACTGTGGACAACAGGACTGCTTCTTCTGTTCTCCAATATCGGGATCAACGTTACGTCGCTGATCGCAAGCCTTGGCATCGGCGGTATTGCCATCGCACTAGCTCTCCAAAATATTCTCGGTGATCTCTTTAGTTCTTTCTCCCTCTATTTTGATCAGCCATTCCGTGTCGGAGATTTTGTCATCGTTGGCGATCATAAAGGAACCGTGAAAAAGATTGGCCTCAAGACGACCCGTATTCAGGCATTACAAGGCGAAGAGATTGTGATTCCTAATCAGGAATTAACGACAACGAGAGTACGAAACTTCAAGCGCATGGAACAGCGCAGGGTGGAATTTAGTTTTGGCATCACCTACGAAACGCCACAAGCGACTGTGGCAGCCGTTCCCGATCTCATTAAGAAAGTGCTTACAGCCGAAAAAGATGTACAAGTTGAACGAGTGCATTTTAAGAGTTTCGGCGAATCAAGCCTCGACTTCGAAGTTGCTTATTTTGTGCACAGCAGTGACTACATCCGATACATGGATTGCCAGCAAAATATTAACCTAGGCATTATGCGTGCATTTGAAGACGCAAAGATTGCATTCGCCTATCCGACGCGCACTGTGTACTTGCAAAAGTAGTGCACAAAAACAGGGGCACTTTCGCACCCCTGTCACGGTCGGATCACCGAATTACTGACTCAAATTCTCCCAGCTCTGCGATGGCTGATCTCTGACATTCTCTTTTGCTCGATAGAGCATGATCGCAAGCTGTCCGCGTGTGACCGGTTGCCCGAGAAAGCGAATATCCTTCGGGATGCCGTGACGTTCGGACAGGGAATTTACATAGACGAAAAACCAACGAGGGTCATCTGACGTTCCCTGAACCTGACTGACGCGAAAGATACGGCTTACCACCTTGGCTGCTTCCACGAAATTTACCAAGCGTGTTGGGCGGAAGTATCCGTCAGCATAGCCATGAATGATGCCTGAGACTTTTGCATTGCAAATATCGAGCGCGTGAACTGTCGATGCATCAACATCGGTGAAGAGCTTGATACCAGCGCCATTCTTGTTGAGACAAGAGTTGTCGCGATCTGGCATCAGAAATTCACTCGTCATGAGTTGGACAAGTTCGTCGCGACGAATACGTTTATCAGGATAAAATTTTCCATCGGTGTAATCACCTTTGAGAATATTGTGCGTGCGAAGATATTCGATCGCCTCATAATCCGCGCGCGATGTTGGAACATCGAGGAATGCCTTTGTTGAAAAAGGTGATTGTGAGGGGCTAGGAGCAGCCTTGGAACTTGCTGAGGAAGAGAATTGCGACGACTGATGTTTGTACATATCTTCGGGAAATATGGCGGAAGCCTTTCCAGAGCTTGTCCAGAGAAGAATGCCGAGAAGAGGAATGCCAATGATGTGAAGTGTTTGGATCTTCATACAACGAATGTGGGGAAATGCCGAAACGATGGCAAGAGAACTACTCTACATCAGTCAGTGTGTTCTGGTGGTCATCTGACCTTGCTTTGTGATTTGATGGAAATAGCAAGTTCTTGGCTATGATTCGCGAAATCTGCATCATGGATAGATTGGGGATTTTTATCAGAAATTGCCTTTGCTACACTAAAAATTTTGACAAAAAAAACCGGGCGAACCCGGTTTTCATGATATCGCGTTTCACTGCTTACGCAGCTGGTGCGGATGGCATTGGGGCAGCAGGAGCTGGAGTCACTGGAGCTACTGGAGTAGCAGGCGCAGGCTCACCATCTGTCATCTGTAGGAAGAGAGACATGGAAAAAAGGGGGAAAGAAATACCTGCTTTGACCGTACGCACTCACGCCTTCAAGAACAAACGCTTCTTGTTGTGCTATGTGAGTTTCCTGTCATAACCAGCCTAAAAATCAAGAAAAATGAAGAATAGTGAAAACGGCTAGAGCTTCACTCAACAGGAACTATCTACCCTCTCCACACAAGAAATACCATGTAGGCAATGTAGGCAGTCAGCATGATCACACCGTCAAACCACTCAAGAACGTGATGATCTTTCTGCTTCCAAAATAACAAACGCTTGTGGACATAGCCTGTGTGTATCGCGAAGAAAAGCAGAATCGTTGCGCCGATCGTGACGAGGAGATCGACATTTAAGATAGGGGCAAATTGAAGAGGCGCAATGACGGCGCTCACACCAAGTATCCAGAATATATTGAAAATGTTACTACCCACTATGTTGCCAACCGCTATATCTGCTTGGCCTTTACGCGCGGCCACAATGGAAGTCGCAAGCTCCGGTAACGACGTACCGACCGCGACAACGGTAAGGCCGATGAGCGCCTGCGAGACGCCGAAGATTTGAGCAATAGTAATAGCACTGTCAACCGTGAGCTTTCCACCGCCAACAAGAAGTGCGAGGCCAATCACAACGAGGCCAAAAGAATGCCACGCGCCTCGCATCACGACAGTGTCATCTTGGCTTCCGGGATCCTCTCGTCTCATGCCAAAGGTGTACCAGAGAAAGATCGCAAAGAACGATATGAGTATCAGACCATCCGAACGACCAAGCTCGCCGATGTCATAGCCATCGATGAGCATGTCATTTGCCATAAAGAAAAGAACGACAGCAGCAAGAAGAGCGAAAGGAATTTCTTTCCATACCGTTGATGTCTGTACGGAAATTTTTGATATGAGAGCTGAAACACCGAGAATAAGAAGAATATTCGCGATATTGCTACCAACAATATTGCCGATAGCAATATCTGTGGCTCCAGAAAGGCTACTTGTAATATTCACCACAAGCTCCGGCATTGACGTGCCAAAGGCAACGACAGTAAGACCTATGGTGAGTCCTGAGACGCCAAGCCGCTTTGCAAGAGACGACGCACCTTCTACCAGCCAATCGGCACCTTTGACGAGTAAAATAAGGCCAAGGATGAGTATCGCAATGGCAAAAAACATTCGCCTCTACCTTAACATTTTTTCGCGCCCAAAAGCGAATGTGCTTTTTTGGCCATTGTGCATCGAATTTTACATGCATGACTTCTGTAAGCCACTAAACCCCTCAAGGATCAGCATGCTTAGACTCTTGATTCTTTTGCCATCTTTCAGTAGCGTTCTTGAGTTCTATGAACTCGACATTGTCCAATACATCGGCAGTAGCAAGGCTAGAGAGCGTACTTCCGTCACAGGCGCATGAGCTCCTAGAGATCGAACGACGTGAACATGAACGGGTCGTGCGCGAAAAAGAGTCTATTCTTGCCCGTGAATCTGCGCTTGAAGCTGAACTCGCGTCTTCGCTGCAAAAAGAAGAACGATCACTGGCGAACGATGGTATGAAATCACTACAAGAATTTAACCAACGCGATCTTACGGATTTCATCACAAAAGAGAGCGCAGAGATTGAGAGGCAGGCAGCATCCGTGAAGGACGCTGGCCTTTCCCATCTCAATAAAGCTGCAGATGTTCTTGTGAATGCAGCTCTCTCAGAGGATCTTCTTTCCCACCTCTAGACCATGGGAATCGTGAGGATGCAGAAGATGGCTATTCTCGCACACAAAGAAGTGTCAGAAGCAATCATCGTGCGTTTACAAGAAGAGGGAGTTTTGGAAGTAACGACGGAACACTCCGTGGAAGCACTTGATCATTCTGAGGCTAATTTCCGTGCAGCAGAGATAGATTTCGCCATCAGCGAACTTACAAATATTGCTCCGAAAGATGTTCTCCAAAGACTCCAGGGAGATGTTCTCCCTGGTCATATCATCGCGGCGGCTCACAGTACAGACTCATCTGCCATCATTCAGCGTCTCCATAATCTACGAGAAGCAGAAGGCGTCCTCGGTCGTGAGCTCACAGAGCTCGACATGAAAAGTGTGCAACTGCAACCTTGGAAAGGATTTCGGGAGTTATTACCACCGGAAACACGCACGGGGACATGTACGAGAATTTTTGGTACTGTGCCTTTCCAAAAAACAGAAGAGCTTCAGCAGGCGCTCACCACTCGCTTGCCTCGCACAAGCGTTGAAATTATTGGAGAAGATGCTGGTCTCTGCACTCTGAGTGTTTTCGTGTGGAATCGGGATTATCAAACATGTGAGGAGATCGTGACAGCGCATGGCTGGACAACAGTACGACCCCCAGAAGGTCAGGGGGCTCCTGCTAAGCTTCTTGAGAAAATTTTAGTGCGACAGAATGAAATTATCACCGAGCTACAGCAGTACAGTCGTGAGCGTCTTGCGATGACGCAACATCTCCCTGACCTTGTTAAAGTACGAACATTTGTCCATTGGCTCGAAGGTCGTGAAACTGTTCGCGAACGTATGACGACGACGAATTCTATGATGCTCATTACAGGATGGATGCCTGCGACAGATGTCCCGTTGATCGAAAAATCTCTGTCATCTATTTCGCCTGCTGTTGCCCTACTCCCTCTCCAACCAAAGGAGGGAGAAGAGCCACCGGTTCTCATCAGAAACTCTCTTCTCATCTCTCCATTCGAAAGTGTGACAACACTCTACGGATTGCCACTCGCAACTGAAATGGATCCCACCGCTGCGCTCGCACCGTTTTTCACACTCTTTTTTGCTCTCTGCATTACGGATGCTGGGTATGGACTTGCCATCGCAGTCATCATGGGCATTTTCCTCTTCATCAAAAAATTATCCATCAGAAAAGCTCCGCTGTGGTGGGCGGTATTCTTTGGTGGCATCGCAGCGTTCTTTGTCGGTATTCCTTTTGGTGGGTGGTTCGGCCTTGATCCGAATAAGCTCCCTGCACTTCTTCATTTTCTTCGGACTCCTGTTGGGGATGGATATTGGTTTAAGTTGCAGGTGTGGAATCTTGGTACAGAAGAAGGTGTCCAGTTTCTTCAGAATCTAGCGCTCATTCTCGGCCTCACTCATTTGTTCTTCGGCATGTTCCTTGCCGGATGGCATAAATGGATTCACGGCAACAAGGCGTCCGCATTTTGGGAGCATTTCACTGCGCATATTCTTTTGCTTGCAGTACTCGCTCGCGCATTTGCGCCAACTCCATATGTACCCGCTGCAACATATGGATTGTACGCGGCAGTCATTCTCATTGTTTGGGGCAAAGGGTATGGAAATCCTTGGTATCTCCGTCCTGTCATGGGGCTACTTGGCGTGGCCAATTTTGCAATAGGTCTCCTGAGCAATGGACTCAGTTATCTTCGTATTCTTGCACTCGGACTTGTGACGGGTGCCATTGCTCTTGCCGTTGATCAAGTTGCGACGGAAATGGGGAAACTCTTCCCACTATGGATCGGTATTCCCGTTGTCGTTCTTGTTGCTGTCGGCGGACATACTGTGAGCATCGCGCTGAATACACTGGGAAGTTTCATCCATGCAGGCCGCCTTCAGTTCATTGAATTCTTCAGTCAATTCTTTGAAGGCGGCGGCAAGCCGTTCGATCCTTTCCAGCGTTCTATTCTGTTTTAACTCTTTTTATTCTTTCCCTTATTCATGTATGAAGAAAATCCTTGTTGCTGCATCCGCTGCCGCACTCTCTCTCTCACCTGCCATAGTGTTCGCACAGGAACAAGCGGCGCCCGTGCTTCAAACCGGCTCCGCTCTCGCAGGCTGGGGGCTCATCATTGCATTTGCCGGAGCCGCCCTTTGCACGGGCCTTTCGTGTCTGGGATCAATTCTCGGTGTTTCTATGGTAGGCCAAGCAGGATCAGGTCTGCTGACTGAGAAGCCGGAACTTGCTGGTAAGGTCATAACCCTTGCAGTTCTTCCCGGGTCTCAAGGCCTGTACGGCATGGTCATCTCACTCCTGTTTATCTTCAATTATGGGCCAATCATTACCGCAACTCTTCCACTGACGACACTGGAAGGAATTATGCTCTTCACATCATTTCTCCCTGTGATGTTTACCTGTTTCACATCTGCACCCTTCCAAGCTAAGGTTTGCGTTGCAGGTATGCACATGCTCGCAAAAGATGGCAGGCTTGCAGGTAAGGTGATCACGCTAGCCGCACTCGTCGAGACGTACGCTCTTCTCGGATTCCTTATTTCGTTCTTCATGCTCAATAGCTTCCGCTCCGCCGTCATAGGCGCAATGTAAGCGTTTCTTCCTCGTTTCTTTATGGCTCTTCAGGACATCATCACCGCCATCACTGCTCAAGCTGATCGTGAAATAGCGACACTGCGCGACGCTCACGAACAGAGGACTAAAAGTCTGCGTGACCGGCATCAGACGAACCTTGTTTCGGTCCGTAGTGCCATGGCCGAGCAAGTAGCAAAACGTAAGGAACAGCTTCTTCTGAAGATGAAAACACATGTACAAGGCGAACGTCGCAACCGACTCTCTAGCGCTAAGCAAGCGGTCATTCATGCGGCATTTACAGAGACGCTCGCAAGGCTTTCGGCTCTCCCTGATGAAAAAGTGGAACCTCTTCTTCGCACCTTATTGAAACGTATCAAAGCAAAAGGTGTACTTCAGACGAGTAAGCGCCATGAAGCGCTCCTCAGAAAACTTGCCCCATCCGAACAGTTTTCCCTGGAGATCGATCCTCATGCGAAAGGCGGCTTTCGCTTTGTTGGTAAAACTTCTGAAGCAGACTTTACCTTCGAACACCTTGTTCACGGTGTTCTACGTCCATGGAAAGAATTGGACATTGCCCATCTTCTCTTTGGCACGCAATCATGAGCTCTCAAGCTGCATTCATTGGCCAGCACTTTGCATTTGCCTCTGGTAAAACCGCGACGCTCAAGCAACACTTACTTTCCCAGTCTGACGTTGACCGTCTGCTAGGTAGTCACAGCCTGCAAGAATTTGAACGCGCACTCGGTGAGCTGAAGCTCGTGACATCTGCACTCACTGGTGCGGAAGGCGCCGATTCACTGTTACTCTCTACGGAACGATGGATGAAAAGCGAAGTACTTGCCATGTCTCCAGCCGTTAAACAGCCTGTCTTCGGAATCCTCTGGCTCACCGGTGACTCTCCTCGGCTTGCGTATCTTCTGAAGAAATACCACGGACTTTCCTCTGAGGTGAGCACGGAACCTGAGACAAGTCTCTCGATGTGGGATCCCGAGGCTGTTAAAAACGCAGTCGAAGGCAAGGGGGATGTTGGTAGTCTTCCGAAAACTGTTCTGACGTTTATCGCGTCCATGAAAAAACTGTCGAAGCCGTCACCGTGGGCTATCGACAGAGCTGTTGCTCGTTTCATCGCAGAGCGGAAGTTATCTCTTGCGCGAGCAAGTGGTAGCAAAGAAATCCTTCGCTACGTCAGACATTCGATTGATATCACAAACATCAGAACTGTGTTACGTCTCCCAAGCACTCTTCAGGACGACGCCGCGGACTCTTTAATCCCTGATGGGTTTATTCCGCTAGCAAAGCTCCTTGTGCCGAAAGAAACATTGCGCTCCGTGATTGCTGTGTCCGATCTGTACGCTCCTTTTATTCCAAAGAAGGGAGGAGTTGCCCCCATTGCCATCGAGCAGATTGGCGCGGCTATTCTTGCAGAAGACATCGGACGCATGTGGACTGTCCCTCTCACAGTGGAACCTGTTTTTGCGTTTGCAGCCATGGTCATGGCTCACGTTCGTCTTCTGCGTGCTATCGCAATCGGCAAGCGTAACAGACTATCTCCTCAGGAGATCAAGCAAATTCTCCCCCCATTCATTGCTGCATCGCAATTCCCCATATGAACTATCGTATTGCTATCGTCGGCTCAAAGGAAACGGTCGCAGCATTTTCCTTGCTCGGAGTAGATGTTGTGCCAGTTTCTACTGGTCCAGAAGCAGTAGCAGCGCTGTTCAAACTGAAGCGAACAATGCGAGATGATAAGGGAGTCCAGCGAAACACGTACGGCGTTGTTTTTATTACTGATGATCTTGCGATTGCTATTTCTCCTGATGATGAGAAAAAGCTCCAACGAGGAGCGCTCCCTGCCATCATTCCTCTTCCTTCTCTCAACGAAGTCGATGGGACGAGCTACGGTCTCGCGCGCATTAAGCGCATCGTGGAACGCGCCATCGGCTCCGACATTCTCCAGTAAAGTAGTACGAATGAAATAGTAAGAAGTACGTACATCGTCATTTCTTCCACACTATCACGCATCCTTCTTACTTCTTACTACCTACTACCTACTACCTGTTCTCCCCCCCCTCCTATGTCTCAGTCTCACGGAATCATCACCAAAGTTGCAGGCCCACTCGTGGTTGCCAAAGGAATGTCACAGGCACGCATGTACGAAGTAGTACGCGTCTCGACTGAAAAGCTGGTTGGCGAAGTCATCGAACTTCACGGAGATCTTGCGTCCATCCAGGTGTACGAGGAAACGAGCGGCATTCGCCCCGGTGAGATCGTAGAGCGTACTGGACTCACTCTCACTGTGGATCTTGCACCAGGTCTTCTGACCTCAATTTATGACGGCATTCAGCGCCCTCTCCAGCTCATTGAAGAACAAGCGAAGAGTCCGTACATCACGCGCGGTATTTCCGTTGATGCACTGAGTCGCACAAAGAAATGGGACTTCACTGCAACGGCGAAAGTAGGGGATACTGTCAAAGGCGGCGATATCATTGGCACAGTCCCAGAAACGACGCTGATCGAACATAAAGTGATGATGCCACCGGATGTCCATGGAACGATCAAAGCTATTCGCTCTGGGTCAATGACGATCACAGACACTATTGCAACGATCACGACAGAGAAGGGTGACCAAGAAATCCAAATGCTCCAGAGATGGCCAATCCGTATTCCTCGTCCTGTGAATGGGAAGACAATTCCACACGAACCACTCGCGACAGGCACGCGTATCCTCGATACACTCTTTCCTATTGCAAAAGGTGGTGCAGGCGCAATCCCCGGTCCATTTGGTGCCGGAAAAACAGTGACCCAGCAAAGTCTTGCTAAGTACTGCAATGCAAAAGTCATTGTCTACATCGGTTGTGGTGAACGAGGAAACGAAATGACGGAAGTCTTGACGGAATTTCCTCACCTCATTGATCCAAACACTGGTGAGCCACTGATGAAACGTACGGTTCTCATCGCCAATACTTCAAACATGCCAGTCGCTGCACGTGAAGCAAGTGTCTACGCTGGTATCACGATTGCAGAATATTATCGTGACATGGGTTACGACGTCGCGCTCATGGCTGACTCTACCTCACGCTGGGCAGAAGCCATGCGTGAAATGTCAGGACGCCTTGAAGAGATGCCAGGTGAAGAAGGTTACCCAGCATACCTTGGCTCACGCACAGCAGGATTTTACGAGCGCTCTGGTGCTGTGCACTGTCTTGGTACGAGTAAGCGCGAAGGATCACTCTCGGTCATTGGTGCTGTGTCACCTCCAGGCGGAGACTTCTCCGAGCCCGTCACGCAAAATACACTGCGCGTGACGAAAGTTTTCTGGGCACTGGATTCTCGCCTTGCCTACAAGCGCCATTTCCCAGCGATCAACTGGCTCCAGAGTTACACGCTCTATGGAGAAAACTTAACGAATTTCTACGACAAAGAAGTGTCGAATGATTTCATGAAAAATCGTGAACGTGCACTCAGTCTCCTGCAGGAAGAAAGCAAGCTCGAAGAAATTGTTCGTCTCGTTGGAACAGATGCTCTCTCGCCAAAAGAGCAGCTCACTCTGGAGGTCACACGTATGATTCGTGAGGATTTCCTCTTCCAAAATGCATTTGATCCTGCGGACGCTTTCACCTCACTCAAGAAACAGTTCTTCATTCTCCGATCCATTTTGACCTTTTTCGATACTGCTCTGCCGGTCGTTGAGCATGAAGATTTTGACTTCAATGCGCTTCGAGCGCTCTCTGTACGAGGCGAGATTGCGAAAGCTCACCTCATCGCTGAGGACAAGCTTTCTGAGTTCGACGCTCTTGATCGCATGATCAAAGAGCAAGTCGCAAGTCTCCGCGTCGTTGCGGTATAAATGAGTACCTTTTCACTTCTTTTTCCTCCTGCGTTATGTCTACTGTTGCTTACAAGACTGTACAAGATATCCAAGGTCCTCTGATCTTTGTCGGAGGCATCGAAAATGTCAGCTACGACGAGCTCTGCGAAGTCGAGCTCACCGATGGCTCCAAGCGTCTCGGAAAAGTACTGGAAGCACGGTCTGACATGGCTGTCATCCAGCTCTTCGAAAGTACACAAGGCGCAACGACCGAGGGCACGAAAGTGCGCTTTCTTGGCACAACATTCAAAATCGACGTATCGGAAGATATGCTTGGCCGCATCTTCTCAGGCTCAGGTAAACCGATCGATGGAGGTCCTGCCATTTTTCCGGAAGCACGCGTGGACATTAATGGTGCTCCCATCAATCCATTCTCGCGCGAATTTCCCGATGACTTCATCCAAACTGGCATCTCGACGATCGACATGCTCAATACGTTGGTGCGTGGTCAGAAGCTTCCTATTTTCTCTGGTGCCGGTCTTCCACATAGTAAGCTCGCAGCGCAGATCGCACGTCAGGCACGAGGCTTAAGCAAGGAAGAAGTGGAGTCAGGTCAGAACGCCAATGCAGGAAAAAAGGGTGATGAGAAATTTGCGGTCGTCTTTGCGGCAATGGGTGTGACCTTTGAGGAGGCACAATTCTTTCAGAAAGAATTTGAAAAGACCGGCGCACTGTCACGTGCGGTGCTTTTCCTGAATACCGCGGATAACCCTGTTGTCGAACGTATCGCTACACCACGTTTAGCCCTGACGACTGCGGAATATCTTGCCTACGAGAAGGGCTACCACGTCACCGTGATCCTCACGGATATGACGAACTACTGTGAAGCACTTCGTGAAGTGTCTGCAGCACGCAAGGAAGTCCCAGGACGCAGAGGTTACCCTGGTTACTTATACACTGACCTTGCAACACTGTACGAGCGCGCTGGGCGCATCCGTGGGAAGTCCGGCTCCATCACGCAGATTCCTATTCTCACAATGCCGGAAGACGATGTCACACATCCTATTCCAGACCTCACCGGATACATCACGGAAGGGCAGATTCGTTTGGATCGAGCGCTTCATCAGAAGGGTATTTTCCCACCCGTTATTCCCATGGGTTCCTTGTCACGTCTCAAGGGCAAAGCTCAGGGTGAAGGCAAAACTCGTGAAGATCATAGCGGTATGGATGCGCAGCTCACTGCCGCGTACGCACGTGGGACGGAAGTTCGTGAACTTGCGGTGATCCTCGGTGAGTCATCCCTCAGTGACGTCGATAAAGCGTACCTAAAGTTTGCTGATCGCTTCGAGAAAGAATTCATCCGCCAAGGCGAACAAGAGGATCGATCGATTTTCGACTCGCTCCGTATTGGGTGGGATCTGCTGACAGAACTCCCGCGATCGGAACTGAAGCGAGTGAAAGCAGCTCATATTGATAAGTACATGCCGAAGAAAGGCAACTAGCATTTGGCTTGTAGCTTTGAGCTAATTGCCAACTGCTACCTGCCACAAGCCTCCTCACTTTCCACCTCTTACTCCTATCATGGCACTTCTCAGAGTCAACCCGACACGCATGGCGCTCATGGACCTGAAACGCAGGACCAAGTCCGCTGAGCGCGGCCACAAACTGCTGAAAGATAAGCAGGATGGACTCATGCAGCAGTTTCTCGCCATCATCCGTGATGCTCGCACACTGCGTGAGGATGTAGAGAAGAGACTACGTGGTGCCTTCCGACAGTTTCTTATGGCCTCTGCGTGGCTTGGGGACGCAGAGATGAGTAACGCTCTCAGTAGTCCGCAAGCAACGGTGGAACTTTCTGTGGAAACGAAAAACGTCATGAGCGTTCGTATTCCATTTTTCACGCTCAAGAAAGAAGGGCGCATCAAAACCTATGGCGAGAGTGCGACAAATCAGCTTCTTGATGAAGCAGTGGCCGAGTTTGATGCGACATTTGAGCTTCTCATCAGACTCGCGCAAATTGAGAAGCAGGCGGAAAATATGGCGATCGAACTCGAAACGACGAGGCGACGTGTCAACGGCCTCGAGTATAAAATCATTCCGGATCTCAAAGAAACCGTGAAGTACATCAAAATGCGCCTCGATGAATCCGAGCGCGCAGGGATCATCGCGAAAATGCGTGTGAAAGCAGGGATGGAGATGTAGTCGCGAAAGCAGGATTATGGCTTTTTACTCTACGTACTTCAGAACCATCCAAACAGTGCCTTCATGTCACCCATCGCAAGTTTGACGACTGGGTTTAGGACAGGAGCCATCGCGGTCTGAGCTTGCTTCATAACTTTGATGAGACGATCGACCTCGGATTCCTGATCCTGTTGCGATGTGAGAGATTCGAGTGCGGACGCGAGACCGAGTGCCGTGAGGTCACGAGAGACGTCATACGCAGCAAGACGCTGCGCTTCTTTAAATGAAGCACTGACAGAACCTCTGGCTTGATCAATGGCTATCTGCCTTTTTAGAAGCACTGCATCGAGTGAGGCGACCTGTGTACGCGTACTGCGGAGAGAAGATGGAGGCGCTGTGATTACGGCAAATGCAAGAACTGATGCAACGATGACGTTACTCATAACGGCGAACATTCCGCCGATAATAACCCACTGGTAACGACGGAAACGTAATGCATTATATTTTTCAACAACAGAGAAACGAAGTTGCGTTTCACTTCTGATGTCGAGAGCAGGAATAAAAACAAGTGATTCCAGCTTGGACGCAACGTCGGAAATTGGCTGCCAGCGTGAGAGAAGAAAATCTCTCGCAGTCTTCAGTTGCTCCGTGACATCGGCAGTCGGCATGCGTAGTACCTGTCCGATGCGCTCATCGCTAAAACCGATGAGCATCGAAAGAATGAGCAGGCGTTGCGCATCTTTCGGTAGGGACCACAGCGCATCATGCAGCGTTGCGACTGATGCACGTTCAGTGTCATTCAACCACACGAGACTTGGTAGATACACCGTACCGAGGTCGGCCTCTGAAACATCGTGGTTTTTGAGGGCTTGGTCAGCACTGTCGAGTAGAAGCTTCAAGCTCAGTGTACCGAACCACCACAGAGACATCGCTCGGACGAGAATATCAAGATACATTTCACCGATGATTGTTTTCGCCAACTCAGCCGAGCCTGTACGATGGTACAAATATCCAAAAAATACTTCTTTCGTCGTATCGAGAAAATCTAGATAGTCTTTTGCACCACGTTTTAAGACTGCAAGATCTAGTGCTTTGCGCTCTTCGTGTATAGCCGTTGGTATGGCGAGAGGAGCCATGGGAGAAAGCTCGTCGAGAGTGCCTGTGACTGGAGAGGTTCCCTCGTTCATGAGCCAATACCGAAATAGTCCTGAAGATTCCCAATGATGCGCCCAAAAAAGCTTTGCGTACGCACTGCATTTTCCAGATCTGCGAGAAATTGATGAACGCACGTCAGTGCATCTGAGACAGAATCATCACACAGCGTGACGGTGTCAGCATTCTCTCCTGCAACGGAGATGTCGCGCTGCAGTATCTGATATCTATCATCAAACTGTGTGTTTCCTTTTTTCCGTACCGCTGCACGCAGCTGCGTCACTCGTTCGTTGTTCGCTAAGAATTCACTAAGTGTCTTTCGCTGTTGCAAGAGAGTCCCATGGGCAAATGTGTCGCGCGCATCGTCCGGTGCCGATGCTGACAGTCCGTCGAGGAACGGTTCGATGGCATCCATGGATACGAATTGATCTTCAAGACCGACTGTGGCTGCGATGCGTTTCGCACCAGCCGCTGCATGCAGAGGATCACGTTCAAATGATGCAATGTCTGCCTTTGTGAGAATTTTATTCCGTTCGAGCGACATCATAAATCTGTTGATTGCCGCTACCACACGTTCAACATCCTGCTTCGTCGCTTCTTGACTGACATGTTCGATAGCAGCGAAGAGTGGCTCGATATCTTCTGGCCTAGCTCCATACTCTTGCTCGAAGATGGGCAGTGCCTGTTTGAGTGACTGAGCTTCGGTACGTACAATGCTCAGCGATGCCTGAACATCGGTCGTTGCATATTGTTCGGCGGCCTCTTTTAAATTCTTGAGAGTAGCAAATACGAGAATAGGACGATTGCCAACCGTGAGATTTTGCTCGAAGCCGGTAGGCACATCTTTTGCAAGATCGATTCCCTGACGCTTGAGACGTGCAAGATCAAAAGTCACTGCGCTCTGCAGTTCTCCACGACGAATCACGGATACGGCACGCTTGAGTTCATCAATAGCGATAGGAACCTCGACATCGACGAGATTGGATTTCTGGAGATTCTTTTCATCAACAACCTCTGAGCTGATAGGCGTTGCGATAAACTGCTTGAGAAGATCGGTGTAGCGCACACGTTCCGCTAACCGTGCTAACTGCAATGCTTCAAATAATTCTTGGGCCCATTCGCGCTCTTGTTTTGTCAGACGCCTGCCATTGGCAAGTTTTTTCATAATCGTCTCGAGTTCAATCATCTGTTTGCTTGTCAGATAATTCTTATAATCCTGACCAGCCTCTGTCGAAAGAAAAGTGTTCGCCTGTATTGCCTGCGTTACGATGGCAGGTGGTACGTATTGCTGTGAAACAGGGGGAGGGGGAGATGGGTCATTTTTTGTGATTTTTGTCGTATCGTCTGGCGGAGCACTATGCACATTTTCAAGTGTGCAAGAACCGGAACAACCATCTCCGGAAATACCGTTGCCATCGTCACACTGCTCGCCACGCACCTCTTGGATCACCCGATCGCCACAGAATTCGATCTGGCAGTACTGATTGCATCCGTCATTACTATTCAGGTTTCCATCGTCACATTGTTCATTGACGTCTATCGAATGATTGCCGCACAATTCGATGTTGCATGTGTTGCTGCAGCCATCGCCACTCTGCAAGTTTCCGTCATCACATTCCTCTGGTGCTTCTCTATCGCCATCGCCACAGACAAGATCAGCGGCAAGTGATGGTGTGCCAGAATTGACTGAGCTTACAATGATCAAGAGTGCGAGAAGCACCGTGAGGATCGCTGCGCCGTTTTTTTTGGTGAGAAGTTTTGTTATGTTAGGTGTGTGGAAATCTTTGTATTCTACCATATATATTGATTCTGGTCGTACCCCTTGAGTATACAAAACAGATTTATAGTATCTAGTTATATTCAGAAGAAATCTGAACCTATATCGATGATGTGATCTTGAACACGACCATTCGCGACACAAATAATATCTATGCGCGCAGGACCGTCATACTGATGATGCGCCGTCCATCGGAAAATTGCTTTGTACAAAGCACGACGTTTCCGTTGATCCACCGCTGTCCACACAGGGTATCGCGTGTCACGACTGGAACGAGTTTTGACTTCGATGAACACGATCATTTTTTCAGAGGGATCGTATGCGACGATATCAATTTCATACCGTCCAAATCGGACATTCTTCTCTCGGAGAACAAATTTCTTCTCTCGGAGATACTCTGCCGCAAGCTCTTCTCCAAGCCGTCCGGTGTCACTAGTCGTGATAGTCATCCCTTCCATCACACCACAGTCAGGCCGTTTCGTCTTCTGAATGGGCTTGCGTAAAGGTGTACGAGAGTACACCATAGCATCTGTCACCTCTTTTTCTCCCACATTTATGCTCACGCAGCTCACCTCCTTCACGACTATTGGTGTTGGCGCACTTCCTATCCACGTAGAAATTGGCGTCACACCCACCGCGGGTGAACCAAAATTCCAAATCGTCGGCCTTGGTGATGCTGCAATTCAGGAAAGCAAACAACGCGTTCTTATGGCAATGAAAACATCTGGATACAGAATCCCAATGGGTCGAGTCACGAATGTTAATTTGGCACCTGCACACATTCGAAAAACAGGATCGCGGTTCGATCTCCCAATTGCGATTGGGATTCTGCAGAGTAATGGCGTCATATCACTTCCTCAGGAAATACTCACCAAAACTGCTTTCCTCGGCGAGCTCGCATTTGATGGCAAACTCCGACATGTATCTGGCGTACTCGCGTGTGCACTCGAATGCTTAAAACAGGGGCTCACATCCATCGTTGTGCCATCCACCAATGGCTCAGAAGCAGCGCTCATTCCAGGACTTACGATCATCGCCGTGGATAACCTGAAAGATGTCGTCGCATGCTTATCTGGAACGATGACACCTCCCGTCATTCTTCCTCCGGCCTGCGCTCCAGAGGCACCACTTAATATTATTGATTTTGCCGATGTCCGCGGTCAGGCACTGGCAAAACGTGCACTCGAAATTGCAGCGGCTGGCGGCCATAACGTACTGCTGTCTGGGGCACCGGGCTCGGGTAAGACGCTGCTCGCTGGAGCGCTCCGTGGGATTCTTCCGCCACTGACACAAGAGGAATCGCTGGAGATCACGGGGATTTATTCTGTTGCAAATTTATTACCGATGTCGACGCCACTCATGAGTGAGCGACCTATCCGCACGGTGCACCACACTGCAAGCGGTGTCGCCATCGTCGGCGGAGGTCAGCATCCTATGCCGGGGGAAATCTCTCTCGCACATCGTGGCGTTTTATTTCTCGATGAACTCGCCGAGTTTCCACCGCAAGTATTAGAAGTGCTGCGTCAGCCGATGGAAGATCGCAAGATCACGATCAATCGCGCGCAGGGAACTGTGACATTCCCAGCGGATTTCATCCTCGTCGGTGCGATGAATCCGCCTCAATACAGCTCTGCTACGACCGAGCGCATGAAGCGAAGAATATCTGCACCACTTCTTGACCGTATTGATCTCACGATTGATGTGCAGCCTGTCGACATTGCAGATCTTCAGAGAAAAAGTGATCCGAAAGCCGAAACGAGTGCCACCATCCGAGAGCGCGTGATAAGCGCAAGAAAACGCCAAGAACATAGGTTTCTTACGTATGGCTTTACGACGAATAAAGAAATGACTGTTCGTGACATCGAAAAGTTTTGCCCGCTTGACCCCCACAGTCAGGCACTGCTGAAACAGGCCGCTGAAAAGTTGCAGTTCTCAGCGCGTACGTACCATCGGACGATCAAAGTCGCGCGCACGATTGCAGACCTTGCAGATAGTGATGCTATTTGCTTGAGTCACATTGCAGAAGCACTGCAATATAGACAGAAGGTCGGCGTCTAAAAGTTTACAGTGGAAAGTTTATCAGTAAAACAATGCCCGTTGCCCGCACATTCTCAGGCCCACTGCATAAAAAATCTTATGAATATGCGCTTCACATCGTATTTTTTTTCAAAGAACTCATAGAAAGAAAGGAGTTTGTCCTCAGCAAGCAACTTCTACGATCTGCAACAAGTGTTGGCGCCAATATTGAAGAAGGACAGCAAGCACAAAGTAGAGCGGATTTCGTAGCAAAAATGTCAATTGCCCTCAAAGAAGCTTGTGAAAGTCGTTTCTGGCTACGTCTATTGCAAGACGGCGGATTTTGTGACAAAAACCGAAGTGACGTATTGATTGATGAAACTGAAGAAATTATCAGTATGCTCTCTCGGGTATTAACCAGCTAATGGCGCAAGAGAAAGGGTTTTTTGCAGATAAGCATGCG